>JBFFTH010000041.1:0-14247 GCA_041571855.1 Porticoccaceae bacterium | reverse complement strand
TTGCCGACTGCCTGTTGTCCGACGAGGCGCGCGAGGGTCTTGCCGCCTTTATGGAAAAACGTCAACCGGCATGGGTTGGAGGGCAGGGTGCCGCAGGGGAAAGCTCGTGAAGCGGTTTGACAGTATTCTGGTGGCCAATCGCGGAGAAATAGCGGTTCGGGTCATCCGTTCGGCAAAGCAGCAGGGGTACCGCACAGTTGCCGTTTATTCCGAGGCCGATGCGGGCGCACTGCATGTGCAGCTGGCCGACGAGGCGGTGCTGATTGGCCCACCGCCGGTGACTGATTCCTATCTCGACGCTGAAAGCATTATTCGCGCTGCACGTCAGACCAATGCCGGTGCTGTCCATCCCGGTTACGGTTTTCTGTCTGAAAATGCAGCCTTTGCAGCTGCCTGCGAACAGGCGGGGCTGGTTTTCATTGGCCCCTCGCCGGAGGCCATTGAACTGATGGGCAACAAGGCCGCAGCCAAGCGTTGCATGCTGGAGGCCGGGGTGCCCTGTGTTCCGGGCTACCAGGACGAGGATCAGTCCGACGCGACCCTGCTCGCAGCGGCAGCAGATATCGGTGCGCCGCTCATGGTCAAGGCGGCTGCCGGCGGTGGTGGTCGCGGACTGCGCCTGGTGACAGATCTGGCAGAGTTGCCGCAAGCGCTGGCTTCGGCGCGCAGCGAGGCAGAGAATGCCTTTGGCAGTGGTGAGCTGATCCTGGAAAAGGCCCTGGTCAAGCCGCGCCATGTAGAAATTCAGGTGTTCGGCGACAGCGAGGGGAATGTGATTCATCTCGGCGAACGCGACTGCTCGGTTCAGCGCCGGCACCAGAAAGTGGTGGAAGAGTCGCCCTGTCCGGTGATCTCCCCGGAACTGAGGCAGGCCATGGGCCAGGCTGCAGTGGATGCGGCAAAGAGCATCCGCTACGCGGGGGCAGGCACGGTGGAATTCCTGCTCGACGCCAACGGCAAATTCTACTTTCTTGAAATGAATACCCGGTTGCAGGTGGAGCACCCGGTGACGGAGATGGTGACCGGCCTGGACCTGGTGGCGCTGCAATTTCATGTCGCCCAGGGCTACCCTCTGCCCCTGAGCCAGGACCAGGTCAGGATGTCCGGCCATGCCATTGAAGTGCGCCTGTATGCGGAGGATACGCACAACGGGTTCCTGCCAGCGACGGGCACAGCCCTTGTCTGGCAGCCACCGTCGGGCGAAGGAATCCGGGTTGATCACGGTTTGCTGGAGGGGCAGGAGATTTCACCCTTCTACGACCCGATGATCGCCAAGGTTGTCGCCTGGGGCGAGGACCGCGATATCGCCCGCCGTCGCCTGGTTCGCGCGCTGCAGGGCTGCAGTCTGTTGGGGCTGCAGACCAACCGTGAATTCCTGATCGATATTTTGCAAAAGCAGTCCTTTGCCGAGGGCAGAGCCGATACCGCTTTTATCGAAGAGCATTATGCCGACCGCGGTTTGTCGGCACCGCCTCCGACCACCGACCACCTGCTGGCCGCCGCCTGCCTGCAGTACCGCGCAGCACAGTCCCGGGCATTAGCCACCGCGGTTGCCATCAGTCCGCAGCTGCTGGGCTTCAGGAATTCCAGCCCGGTGGACGCACATTACTGTTACGGTGAGGGTGAAAACTGCGCCCAACTGGCGGTAAGGGAAATTGCACCGGGCCATTACCAGGTCAGGCTCAATGGCGACTGTCACCAGCTGCACTGGGAGTCCGCACAAGATAAGGTCGCTCGCATCGGCTTTGGAGATGTTGAGAAAATACTCAGTTACAGTCTCGCTGATCGCGGCGAAGTGAGCGTGCAGATTGAGGGTGTAGCGCAGGTTCTGACCGACCGGCTATCCACTGCTATGGGCGCTGACGGCAGCGCTGGTCGTGGCGATGTTGTCGCGCCAATGCATGGCAATGTGGCGGCGGTGCTGGTATCGGTTGGCGACCGGGTCAGTGCCGGGCAAACGCTGGCGGTAATGGAAGCCATGAAGATGGAACACCGACTGCAGGCCGGTGTTGCCGGTGTGGTCATTGCCGTACATGCCAGCGCAGGGGCGCAGCTTGCAGCGGGTGCGCCGGTGCTGGAGATCGAGGAAACGGGGCAGGAGTAAACATGCAGCAGGTCCGGGATTTTCTCGATGAAAGCAGCGCGCTGCGGCAACTGCTTGAACCCCTCTCGCCGGAGGATTTTCAGCGCACGACCGGTTTCAAAAACTGGACTGTTGGCGCGGTGCTCACCCACCTGACATTCTGGAACAATGCCGTGCTCTGGTCCCTGCAGCAACCGGATAAATTAAGGGCACTGGCCCAGGAAGTCAGCGTCGCTTTCAAAACCGGCCTACCTTTGCCGGAACTGGAGAAGACCTATCTCGGGGAGCCTGAAGCCCATCAACTGCTGGCCCGCTGGTGGAACTCCTGCGAACAGGTCGCGGAGGCTTTTGCCAGTGTTGATCCTTCCCGGCGCTTGCCCTGGGTTGGGCCCGAAATGAGTGCGCGTTCTTTTATCAGTGCCCGCCTGATGGAGACCTGGGCACATGCGCAGGCCGTTTACGACGAACTTGGGGTGGTGCGCACAAACACCGACCGTATTCACAGTATCGCCGTGCTTGGCGTCAATACCTATGGCTGGAGCTTCAAAAACAGGGGCGAGCAGCCTCCGCAGCCCCCACCCTATCTGCGTCTTGAAGCACCATCCGGTGCAATTTGGGAATTCAATTCGCCCGCCGACGAAGAGTGCATTGAAGGGCTGGCCGAGGAATTCTGCCAGGTGGTCACCCAGACCCGAAATATTGCCGATACCCGTTTGAAGGTGGCCGGTGAAAACGCCAGGCGCTGGATGCAACAGGCGCAATGCTTTGCCGGCCCACCGGTTAGTCCCCCCGCACCCGGTACCCGCGGCGTGCGCAGAAAAGGAGATATGGATGCAATTTAATCAACAACACACCGAGATACGCCGCACCGTGGCGCGTTTTGTCGAGGATGAGGTCAACCCCAATATGGAGGCCTGGGAAGAGGCGGGGATTCTGCCGCTCCATGAAATGTTCAGAAAAATGGGCGACCTCGGCCTGTTGGGCATCAATAAGGATGAGGCCTGCGGTGGTCTGGGGCTGGATTTTGGTTACCAGGCAGTATTTGCCGAAGAGATAGGCGCCGCCCACCACGGCAGCACGCCGATGGCCGTCGGCGTCCAGACCACGATGGCGACACCGGCGCTGGCCCGCTATGGCAGCACTGAACTGAAGTCGGAGTTTCTCGCCCCGGCCATCTCCGGCGACAGGGTGAGCAGCATTGCCGTGTCGGAACCTCACGCCGGTTCCGACGTGGCTGCGATCAAAACCACTGCCCGCAGTGATGGCGATGACTATGTCATAAACGGCACCAAGATGTGGATAACCAACTCCACCCAGGCCGATTTTCTGGTGGTGTTGGTCAACACCGGCGGCGAACAGATTCACCGCAACAAATCGTTGTTGGTGATTCCCACCAACACGCCCGGAATCAGCTTTTCCAGGCGGCTGAACAAACTGGGTATGCGGTCGTCGGATACCGCACAGATTTTTTTCGACAATGTCAGGGTGCCGAAACGCTATCGTATCGGTGACGAGGGCAGGGGCTTTGTCTACCAGATGGAGCAGTTTCAGGAAGAGCGCCTGTGGGGGGCGTTAAGTGTGCTGAAAGGTCTGGAGCACTGCATCGACAGCACGCTGGATTACACCCGGCAGCGACAGGCATTTGGTGCACCGCTGATTGACAACCAGCTGATCCGGTTTCGCCTGGCTGAATTGCAGACCGAAATCGAGGCGCTGCGCTCTCTCAGCTATGATTGTGTGCAGCAGTTGATCGATGGTGAGGATGTCACCCTCATGGCATCGATGGCGAAATTGAAAGCCGGGCGCCTGTGTCGAGAAGTCACGGACAGTTGCCTGCAGTACTGGGGCGGTATGGGCTTTATGTGGGATAACCCCGTGTCGCGCATGTATCGCGATCTGCGGGTTGTTTCTATCGCCGCCGGTTCGGACGAAACCATGTTGAGCATCATCTGCAAATACAAGGGTTATCACGCCTGAGTCCCTGATCATGAAAAACCCCTTTGATAGCGAAGAACGGCGGGCCTTTCGGGATACCATTCGCCGCTATGTGGAGAGCGACCTCAAGCCCCGTGCCAGCGAGTGGGACGAGGGTCACCAGTGCCCGCAGCATGTTCACAAGGCGCTGGGAGCCATGGGTTTTTATGGTTTTGGCATCGATGAAAAGTATGGTGGCCTCGGTTTCGACGACGCCTTTATGCGCGCTGCGGCCAGCGAGGAGCTGGTGCGTTGCGGATCCAGTGGCATCTGGGCGGCGACGGGGATTCGCAATATCAGTACCGGCCCGATATCCCGGCTGGCCAGTGAAGCCATCAAAATGCGGGCACTGCCGGAAATTCTCTCCGGCAGGGAAGTTTCCTGCCTCGCGGTAACCGAGCCCTCGGGGGGCTCGGATGTCGCCAGGATGAAAACCCGGGCTCACCGCGACGGGAATCACTATCTGCTCAATGGCAGCAAGACGTTTATTACCGGCGGTATTGAGGGCAAATATTTTGTGGTGGCGGCCCGTACCGGCGATGTCGGGCTGGGCGGTATTTCACTGTTTTTTGTCGAGCCCGATATGCCGGGATTTACCCGCACGCCACTGGATAAAAAAATGGGCTGGTGGGCGTCGAATACGGCAACACTTTATTTTGACAACTGCCCGCTGCCGGTGGAGAACCTGATGGGGGAGGAGAATCGCGGCTTTCTCGCGATCATGGAAAATTTCAACTACGAGCGGCTGGCGATCGCGGCGGCCAGTCTCGGCATGATGAAAGTCTGCCTGGAGGAATCCGTCAACTGGGCGCGGGAGCGACAAACCTTCGGCAAGCCATTGATACAACACCAGGTGATTCGCCACAAGATTGCCGATATGTCTGCCAGAATCGACATGATCGAGAGCTACCTGAACCAGGTCTGCTGGATGATTAACGAATGCGAACTGCCCGTGGAGCAGATCTGCAAACTCAAATTTTCCGCCACCAGGGCTCTGGAATTTTGTGCCGGCGAGGCGATGCAGGTTCTCGGTGGCGCCGGTTTCATCCGCGGCAACCCGGTGGAGCGTTTCTATCGCGAGGTCAAGGTCATGGCGATAGGCGGTGGCTCCGAGGAAATCATGCGCGACCTCGCGGTGCGCCAGATGGGACTCTAGGCGCAATGTTGACAGCGGTGTTTTTTGGGGGCGCCTGCGATAAAAGCACCATCCATTGGTTTTAACAAAAGGATAAAGCAAGTGACTGAGAGAATAGTACGTATCGCCAATGCACAGGGCTTCTGGGGCGACAGTATGCTTGGCCCGTTGCGCCTGGTTGAGGAAGGTCCGGTCGACTACCTGACCTTCGATTACCTGGCAGAAATTACCATGAGTATCCTGCAGAAACAGAAGCAGAAAAACCCGAACCTGGGATATGCCACCGACTTTGTCACCATGCTCGGCAGGATCCTGCCCACCTGCAAGGAGAAGGGTATCAAGGTGATCGCCAATGCCGGCGGCATCAACCCCCGCGCCTGCATGGAAGCCATTGAAAAGAAGATGCAGGAAGTGGGCGTCAGCGGCATGAAAATAGGCATTGTCGAGGGAGACGATATCCTGGACAGCATCGATGAACTGATCGAGAGCGGAGAGACTTTCCAGAACCTGGATAGCGGCGAAGAGATTGCTGCGGTCCGCGACCGTATCTCGAGCGCAAATGTCTATATCGGCGCCGAGGCAATCGTCGAGGCGCTTCAACTGGGTGCAGATATTATCGTTACCGGTCGCGCCAGTGATCCGTCACTGGTGGTGGCGCCGCTGGTGTATGAATTCGGCTGGTCGCTTGAGGATTACGACAAGATCGCAGCAGGTACTGTCCTTGGACATATCATCGAGTGTGGCGCCCAGTGCTGCGGTGGTAATTACAGTGGCTGGAAACAGGTCAAAGACTTCGCCCGTATCGGCTATCCGGTAGTTGAGGCAAAGGCTGATGGCAGCTTTACGGTCACCAAGCATGACAATACCGGGGGGCTGGTCTCGGTGGAAACCATCACTTCCCAGTTGCTCTACGAGCTGGGCGATCCGCAAAACTATCTCAGCCCCGACTGCGTTGCGGACTTCACCTCCATCCAGCTCAGTCAGGAGGGCGAAAACCGCGTGCGCGTTTCGGGTATCAGGGGCAAGCCGGCGACGCCGACCTTTAAGGTTTCCATGTCTTACAGTAACGGTTACAAAATTATCGGCAGCATGTGCATTGCCGGCCCCGATGCGATACAAAAAGCCGAGATTGTCGCTGATGCCATTTTCGAGCGCCTGGAACTGCACGGCGTGGTGATCCCTGAAGAAAACCGCTTTGTCGAGCTGTTTGGCACCAACGTGCTCTACAAGGGTCTGGTGGAAAAAAATGAGCAGCCCCATGAGCTGATGTTGCGCATCGGTGCCAGGGGCGATGACCCTGACAAGCTCAATGTTCTCGGCATGGAGCTGGCGCCGATGGTGACAACCGGCCCGCCCGGCCTGACCGGTTTCGCCGCCGGTCGTCCCCGCGCCACGGAGATTGTCGGCTACTGGCCAGCGCTGATCGACAAGACAAAAGTTAACACCAGTGTGTTGGTGAAGGAGGTTTAGGATGGCTCGCGTACAATTATCACAAATAGCGATTGCCCGTTCCGGGGACAAGGGCGACGGTAGTAACATCGGGGTCATGGCAAAAACACCGGCGCTGTACCAGTTCCTGGAAAAAAACCTCACCGCCGAGGTGGTAAAGAACTATTTTAAGGAGATCTGCTTTGGTAAGGTCACTCGCTACGAGCTGCCCAACCTGCAGTCCCTCAATTTTATCCTCGAGCATTCGCTGGGCGGCGGCGGCACTGAAACCCTGATTACCGATGCCCAGGGTAAGGTGCATGGTCCCGGGATGTTGCATTTTGAGATGGATGTGCCGGACGAACTCCTCAGCTGAACCAGACAGAGAAAAGGTTGCGAACCCTTGACAGATAGTATTCTTGACCAGATAAGAGCAAAGGCCGAAAAACTCCGTCGCAGGATTATTTTCCCCGAGCAGGGTGATGCGCGCGTTATCTCTGCGATTGACGATATTCTTGCCGGGCAGATATGCCGCCCAGTGGTGCTCGAAAGTGCCGCCGATGTGCCGGAGGGCTGTGAAGTTTTCTGGCAGCAGGCAGATTCCGGGGCCTGGTTTGAGCGAGCCGCAGAGGCGTTTTGCAGGCGCAGGGAAAAAGAGGGGTTGACGATGGCAGAGGCCTCGGCGCAATTGCGCGATGACCCGCTTCTGCTCGGCGCGGTGCTGGTGCATATCGGCTATGTCGATGCCGGTGTGGCCGGTTCGATTGCCTCCACCAGCGACGTTATCCGTGCCTGCCTGAAGGGCATCGGGCTCGCGACCGGCAGCCGGCTGGTTTCCAGTGTTTTCCTGATGGAACACCCGCAGCGGGTGATGACCTTTGGCGATTGCGGGGTAAACCCCAGTCCCGATGCGCAACAGCTTGCCCAGATCGCCATCGACAGTGCAACAAGTCACCGGCTTTTAATCGGCACAACACCGCGGGTGGCTCTGCTGTCATTCTCCACCCGGGGTTCTGCCAGTCACCCCGACGTGGACAAGGTGCGCGAGGCCCTGGATATCGTTCAAGGGATGTGCCCGAATCTGGATGTGGATGGTGAACTGCAGTTTGACGCAGCCTTTGTAAAGGAAGTAGCGGCGAAAAAAGCGCCGGGGTCAAAGGTGGCTGGCGAGGCGAACGTGTTCATTTTCCCGGATCTGGATGCGGGAAATATCGCCTACAAGATTACCGAGCGATTGGGCGGTGCCAAGGCGATAGGTCCGATCCTGCAGGGACTGGACAAGCCCTGGATTGACCTGTCCCGGGGTTGTAGCGCCGGCGATATTGTTGATGCAGCCGCCATTGCCGCTCTGCAGGTGAGCCGGGATTGATGCGAGCCTGGCTGGATATTCTGGCCTTCATGTCGAGGGCCTTTATCAGCCTGTTGCGCTCCCCCCAAAAGCCGGCAAGCCGTTCGCTGCGGGCGGAGTTTTTCTGCCGCTTCCTGAAGTTGCTGCTGGATGCATCAAAACACCAGCCCATAGCCTGGTTGCGAAAACGCCAGGCCCTGCTGAAAATCCGTGCGCCCCGCCAGAGACAAGTCCGCTTCGAGGCGTTGAAAATTGCGGGGGTCCCATGCCTGTGGTGCCGACCAGAGTGTGACAGTGAACCTGAACCCATCGTGATCTACTTCCACGGCGGCGGTTACGTGATCGGCAGTGTTGACGGCTATCACAATGTGCTGGCCCATATTGCCGTGGAAAGCCAGGCCCGGGTTCTGGCCGTTGACTATTCACTGGCGCCGGAGCACGCCTACCCGGCAGCCAACCGCGACTGCCTTGCCGTGGCAACAGAGGTGCTGCGCGAAAATAAAGACAGTCCGGTATTCCTGGCCGGGGATTCCGCCGGCGGTGCGCTCGCAGTCTCGACGGCGCTGGCTCTGTCAGAGTTGCAGGGCATCCAGCAGCCTGCGGGCCTGGTGCTGATTTCTCCCTGGGTTGAGCCGGGCAACAATGATGACAGCATGCGAACCGAGGCTCCTTTCGACATTCTCGATCGGGAGCTTATCCTCGGCTGGATCAATCTCTATATGGCCGGAGCTGACTTGCGCCATGGGGACGTCGATTTTACTGGCCGCGACCTCGGCAGGTTACCGACGACCTACCTGCAAGTGGGCGCAAGGGAAATTTTTATAGACCAGGTCAAAACATTCGCAGAGCGTGCGGCTGAGCAGGGCGTTGAGCTGAAAATGGATATTTACCAGGGGCAGTTTCATGCTTTCCAGACCTTTGCGCCTCTGCTGCCCGGTTCCCGCGAGGCCCTGAGCGATATTGGCCGCTATATCAGGTCGTTCCCCCTTTCCATGGAAAAGTAAACGCGGGTGTCATGGCTGCCCGCCCCAATGGAGCGAGTAAAGGGGTGGTTGCGGTTTTCTGCCCGTTGACCCCCAGCCTGATTTCGCCATCACCTGCCGACGAAAACTGCCTGCCGTTTCTCGGCGATAGCGGCCATACCCTCCCGGTAATCAGCCGATTCACGGCATTGACTGACCAGTGCCTCTGCTTCCCCGGCAGCGAGGCTTCCCTCGGCGGACCGGTCACAGATTCGTTTCATCGCCTGTACCGCCAGCGGTGCCAGGCGGGAGATGCGCTCTGCCATTTCCTGTGCGAAGGCTTCCAGCTCAGCGGCCTTGACACGATGCGTGAGGTAGCCCAGCTTGAGCAACTGCTTACTGTTGAATTCTTCACTGCAAACCAGTATCCGCTTGGCCGTGGTAGGGCCGAGCCGCGTCACGTAGCGCTGGATACCGGCGGCGGGGTAGCAGAGGCCGAAACGGGCCGGGGGGACAAACATGCGCATGTTCCTGACACCGATGCGGATATCGCAGCACAGCCCCAGTTCGACACCGCCGCCGTAGACGCTGCCATTAATGGCACAGATGGTGGGTATTTTCATCGCCGCGACCTTGGCGGTGAGCGGCGAAAACTTGTCGCCTGTCACCTTGCCCTCGGCGAGGTTGGAAAGAGAAGCGCCGGAGCAAAAGGTCTTGTCGCCGCTGCCGGTGATGACCAGTACCCGGTCTGATTCACTTCGCTCTACGGTTTCCAGAAGAGTGATGAAATGCGCAATATCCTCTGCCGATAGTGCATTGTGTTTTTCAGGATTATTGAGGCGAATCCAGGCGATATTTCCCCGGTAGGAAAGGTCGATATGGCTTTTTTCTGTCATGGGTGCTTCCTGTTTTCAGGCCGGCAAGTATATCCCAGTCGGAGCGCAGTTTTCATTCCAGTTGCCCCCGGTTGCCGGCTCGCTTCGGGGCAGGTTGCTGCTATGATCACTAGCTGTTCCATACCCTGAGCAACATTTTTTTACCCGGGAGGCTGAAGTGCAGGATCCGCAACTGAGAGAAGAGCTTGAACTGTTTCGCGACAATGTGAGGCGATTTATCCAGGCAGAAATTCTGCCCCATTACGGGCAGTGGGAAAAAGACGAAATTGTTCCCCGGAAAATCTGGAACAGGCTGGGCGAGCAGGGCTTGCTGGCGGTCGATGTTCCCGAGCAGTATGGTGGTTTCGGGACCAGTTTCCATTTTGCCATGCTGATCCTGGAGGAGTTCGCGCGCGCCAACTGCTGTTCTTTTTCTGCATCGATGGCAGTTCACTCAGACATTTGTGCTCACTATATCCTCAACAATGGCTCTGAAGAGCAGAAGCAGAAGTACCTGCCGAAAATGGTATCCGGTGAATGCGTGGCTGCGATCGCCATGACAGAACCGGGTGCGGGCAGCGATTTGCAGGGGATACGCAGCGTCGCCAGGCGAGAGGGCGAGGATTACGTGATCAATGGTTCAAAAATTTTTATTACCAATGGCCAGCTTTGCGATCTGGTGATTCTGGCCGCGCGTACCAATCTCGGGGTCAAGGGCGCGACGGGTACATCCCTGTTTCTGGTCGATGCGGGCACGCCGGGGTTCACCCGTGGACGCAATCTTGAAAAGATCGGATTGCATGCATCCGACACCTCAGAACTTTTCTTTGAGGATGTGCGCGTACCGGCCTCGTCAATTCTCGGCGAGGTCGACAGGGGCTTTGCGATACTGATGAATGAACTGCCCCGCGAGCGCCTGTCTCTGGCGGTGGGTGCCGTGGGTGCTGCCGAGGGTTTGCTGGAGCAGACCATCGACTATGTCAACCAGCGCCAGGTATTTGGCGGGCCTGTCTCACGCCTCCAGAATACCCGGTTTGAACTGGCCAGGGCGGCCACGGATATTCGCCTTAACCGGGCTCTGGTTAACGAGTGTATCGAACGCTTTGAGACGGGCGAACTGGACGCGACATTGGTCAGTATGGCGAAGTATGCTGCCTGTGAAATGCAGAGCCGGGTGGCCGATGTCTGCCTGCAAATGCATGGTGGTTATGGCTACATGAGCGAGTATGGGGTCTCGAGGGCCTATGTGGATGCCCGTGTGCAGAGAATTTACGGTGGTACTTCCGAGGTTATGCTGGAGCTGATCAGCCGTTCTCTGTTCAAGTGATTAACGCAAATAAGATTAACGCAAATAATATGACTGAATGTGCGGATCTCTGACTATACATTCAGTCAATACTTCACTACTCTCAACCCTATGTATAGGCTAACCCTCATTCTTCTGTGTTCTGTGCTGTTGACTGCCGGCTGCAGTGTGACGCCCCCCGTGGTGGAGCCATCCTGCCCCGAGGTTGAAGTGCCGGAATGCCCGGCGCCGGAAAAGATTGTCGTTGAGAAAATCGTCACCAGGGAAGTGCCGGCCAAGTTGCCGCCGATGGCGACCACCGCCGGCAAGATGCACTTTCCCATTATCGGCGCAGTGGAATGGGTGACAGTCAACCCCTCCGGATTAAGGCTTGAAGCGCGAATTGACACCGGAGCTGAAACCACATCCATTCACGCAGAAGACATTCAGCTGGTAGAAAAGGACGGTAAACGCTATGTCCATTTCAAGCTGATTGATCCGCAGTCGGGTGAGGTTGCAGAACTGGAGAGGCGGTTGCGGCGAAAGGTTCGAATCAAGCAGACTGCAGGGGTGCCATCCGAGCGCCGTTATGTGGTAAAGCTCTGGGTGGAGCTGGGCGAGATTAAGGAGCTGATCGAGGTCACGCTGTCTGACAGGACCGACTTTGAGTACCCCCTGTTGATAGGGCGCAACTTTTTGACTGATATCGCGATCGTGGATGTCAGTCGTCACCACACCACGGCCAGGTAGGGAACATGGTAGCCTCAAGAACCCAAATTGCCCTGGTTGCTCTGGGTTTGTTCATCTTGGGGTTCGGCTTTACCCTCTATAAAATACTGGTCCTCGAGTTTCCCCTGTTTCCCGGAGAATACCGGGACGTCTGGACCATCGAATCCAAAATCCATTTCAAGCCCGATGATGGTCCGGTGAAGGTTCGCCTGAAACTGCCCTCTGAAGATACAGGCTGGGCGATTGTTGACGAGAATTTTGCATCTTCCGGCTTCGGTTTTTCGGTGACTGAAGAAAGTGATGGTCGTTATGCCCTGTGGACGCGCCAAAACCTGCTGCAACCGACGACACTCTATTACAAAATCCAGGCGCTCAAAGCCAGGGAGGTGCGACTGTTGCCGCAATTGCCGGGCGCGGTGAAAGCGCCACTGCTGGGGGAGGACCAGCAGGCTGCGGTCACTCGCCTGGTGGAAGTGCTGCAATCCCGTTCCTCAGGTGCCGAGAGCTTCGCGGCACTGCTGCTGAAACGGTTTTTGCCCGACAGGCAGGATCAGGATGTGCAATTTCTGCTGAGCACCTACAAGGAAGACCGGGTGGCAGTGATGCTGGACGTGCTCGCATTCGCGGGTATACCAGCCAGGCGCCTGCGGGGAATTGCGCTCGAGGACGGGCGCCGCCGCCAGGTGATGACCAGTTTGCTTGAAATTCACAATGGTAGGGACTGGGTTGTATATGACCCGGAAAACGCCAGGCCGGGATTGCCCGAAGATTTTTTTCTCTGGCTGCGTGGCGATCAGTCTGTACTCAGCGTGATCGGTGGGCGCGATTCCTCTCAGGAGTTTGCCCTGGTGAGAAACAACCTGCCGGCCAGGGCAGTGATTGCCAAGAGCGCACGATCGGAGAAACACTCGCTGCTCGATTTTTCGATTTACTCGCTGCCGGTTGAGCAGCAGGGGGTATTCAAAGGCATGTTGCTGATTCCAGTTGCGGCACTGGTTGTGGCGATCATGCGTATTCTGGTCGGAATTCGAACGTCCGGCACCTTTATGCCGATTTTGATAGCGCTGGCATTTTTGCAGACGACGCTTGTTGTTGGCCTGCCTATCTTTATCCTCATGGTGGTGGCCGGGTTATGGATTCGTTCCTATCTCAGTCACATGAACTTGTTGCTGGTCGCCAGGATATCGGCAGTGGTGATTGTGGTGATTCTGCTGATGGCGGTGCTGGCTGTAATCAGTTACCGGCTGGGGATTGATTACGCACTCTCGGTGACATTCTTTCCGATTATTATCCTGTCCTGGACGATCGAGCGCATGTCGATTCTGTGGGAAGAGGAAGGTGGTCACGAGGTGCTGATACAGGGCACAGGCAGCCTGCTGGTGGCGGTGCTGGCCTACCTGGCGATGAGTCTGCGCTGGGTAGAGCATTTGACATTCAACTTCCCCGAATTGTTGTTCTGCCTGCTGGCGATCATTCTGTTGCTGGGCAAATATACCGGTTATCGCTTGTCCGAGTTGTACCGGTTTCGGGATATGGCGAAAATGCGATGATCCGCCTTGTTTCCCCATCTACGCTGAAAAAGCTGGGCATTGTCGGTATGAACCAGCGCAACATCGGCGTGATTGGAAAAAGTAACCCGCGGAAAAAATATCCGCTGGTGGATGACAAACTGAAAACCAAGCATCTGGCACTGTCACATAATATCCCGACGCCCGAGCTCTACGGCGTGGTGGAGTATCAGTTTCAGGTGAACTCTATTGTTGAAAAGCTGGTGCGATATGACGGCTTTGTGATCAAGCCATCACAGGGTAGTGGCGGCAAAGGCATTATTGTTATTGTTGGCAGGGATGGCGACAAGTACGTTAAATCCTCCGGCGTGCGCATTGATGAGCGGGACATTCGCCGCGACATCTCCAATATTCTTTCCGGTTTGTACAGTCTCGGTGGTCGCAATGACAAGGCCATGATTGAAGCCCTGATTGACTTTGACCCGACGCTGATTGCCTACAGTTACGAGGGTGTGCCGGATATTCGGGTGATTGTCTACCGCGGTGTGCCGGTGATGGCCATGATGCGCTGTGCAACACACGAGTCCGACGGCAAGGCCAATCTGCACCAGGGGGCTGTGGGTATCGGCATTGATATTGCCACTGGCAGTGCCATTTGCGCTGTGCAGAATGGACATCTGGTAACAGAGCACCCGGATACCCACGCGCGCTTTGAGGGGCTGGTGATTCCCTGCTGGGACGATATCCTCGATCTCGCCGCCCGCTGTGCCGAGATCACTGGCCTTGGCTATATCGGCGCGGATATTGTGCTGGATAAAAATCGCGGTCCAATGCTGCTGGAATTAAATGCGCGGCCGGGGCTGGCGATTCAGGTGGCCAACCAGACCGGCCTGCAACAGCGCCTGAAAGCGGCCGAAAAT
>JBFFTH010000040.1:0-14455 GCA_041571855.1 Porticoccaceae bacterium | reverse complement strand
CGGGGATTATTCCCGACCATCAGCACCACAGCCCAATAGAGGAATCCCAAACCGAGAGCAAGCGCAGAAACGACATAGAGCCAGCCGCTCATGCCGACAACGAACGGCAGCATGGTCACCACCACCAACATCAGGGTATAGAGCAGGATGTGCAGTTTGGTGTACTTCTCGCCGTGAGTCACCGGCAGCATCGGGATATCAGCCTTGGCGTATTCCACCTTGCGGTGTACTGCCAGCGCCCAGAAGTGCGGCGGCGTCCAGACGAAAATAATCAGCACCAGCAGCAGGGCATGACCGTGTATTTCTCCTGTCACTGCCGTCCACCCCAACAGCGGCGGCGCCGCACCAGCCAGCCCGCCAATCACAATGTTCTGCGGCGTGGCACGCTTCAGAAAGAGAGTGTAAATCACTGCATAACCAATCAGTGAGGCCAGGGTCAGCCAGGCCGTCAACGCATTGATATAGGCAAACAGCACGTACATGCCAACCGCGCCCAGCACGGCAGCAAAGGCAAGCGCCTGTCCGGGCGCAACCCGACCCTGGGCAAGGGGGCGATTAAAGGTTCTGGCCATGTGGGTATCGACCTTGCGATCCACCAGGTGGTTGATGGCCGCTGCAGAACCCGCGCACAGCGCGATGCCCAGATTTCCCAATACCAGCACCCTGATGGGCACCATCCCGGGCACTGACAACAGCATGCCAATGACCGTGGTAAGGATCATCAGTGCGACCACGTTCGGCTTGGTCAACTCCAGATAGTCGCGCCAGCTGGCAGCACCTGCGTTACCCTGCATTTCAGTCATGCCTGCCCAACCCTGTTTGATTCTGAATTTTGATCGATCTCCGCCATCCACACGCGAGCAGCCAGGAACACCATAACCAGCAGCAGCAAGGCACCGCCTCCGTTATGCGCTACCGCCACCGGCAGCGGTATCTGAAACAGAACGTTGCTGACGCCCAGGGCCAATTGCAGCAGTAACGCAGCAAAGAGCATGCCGGCGACCTTTTTCACCCTGATATCGTCGACCGTCAAAAGGGCGAGACAGAGGCCGCAAAGATAGAGAGTTGTGACAACAGCGCCCAACCTGTGCATGAAATGAATCGCCACCCTGGCCTCGTTTTCCAGCAATCCTCCCAGGTAATTGGGCCCTATCGACTGAAACACATCAAAGCCGGACTTGATATCCATCGGTGGTATCCACTGGCTGTGGCAGGTGGGAAAATCGGGGCAGGCAAAGGCGGCGTAATTTGAGCTGGTCCATCCACCCAACATAATCTGAAAAAAGACGATGCAGACACCGCCCACTATCCAGGGGCGAAATTTCTGCAATCTGACCCAGTGGCCTGCCTGCAGCTGCCAGCGCCTGTTGTCAAGCCGCAGGGCGAGCAGCCAGCACAATGCCAGGGTTGTCATACCACCCATCAGATGCACGGTTACTATCTGTGGCCACAGCTTCAGTGTTACTGTCCACATTCCAAACATCGCCTGCCAGACGACGATAAACAGCATAAAAAGCGGCAGTCGGAAAGGATATTCATCATCCTGGCTGTTTTTCCAGCCAAGGAAACCCAGCAGGCCGATCAATACTGCCAGTGTGCCGGCAAAATAACGATGAACCATTTCAGGCCAGGCTTTATCTGATTCGACTGGCGCATGGGGGAACAGCTGTTCCGCCTTTTCAATTTCATGGGCTTCATTAGGCCATAAAAAATGGCCATAACAGCCCGGCCAGTCGGGGCAGCCAAGACCCGCGTCCACCAGTCGCGTGAAAGCGCCCAGCAAGACAACGACAACTGCCAGCCCCACTGCCGCCAGAGCGAGCGTCGCTCCCGGCTTGCGTTTTCTTCTCTCGTTTAAAACAGTCATATTTGCTCCGACCGGATTCAGGGTGCAGGCGAATATTTCAGCAAGTGGTTTAAATCTTCCAGCATGTCATTGCCTTCACTTTGCGGGGTATAAAACATCATGGCACGCCCGTTCTGGTCCAGCAGGAGTGCGCGTGTGACTCCCGCCTGCCAGCCCGTATTGGCCGCACCTATCCATTGCTCAAAGGCCTCCGGCGCAACCCTTAACACCTTGAGATAAGGGTGATCTTTATCGAGAAGCTCCTTCGTCTCCGGCGCCAGCTCGGTTCCCAGCAGCAGAAATATGCGCTCGAGACGTCCCGTATTTTTACCGAGCCTGATATGGAGCTGTCGTGTCAGGTGCAGCATCTGCCTGCAATCCTGCCGACAAGAACCATCGTCGGGCAGGACAATGCGCCACTTTATCTTTTGCTCGTCGTACTGCCAGGGACTAGCATCCACTGTCTCAAGGGGAAGCTGCGTGATATCCAGCATGGGCTGGATGAAAGTCCCGTGATTGGTCGTGCCGAGCCTGCTCAGCAGCGCATCTCTCTCTTCCGCCGTCCTCGGGAACAACAGGAATCCAGCCACAATCACCCCGGCCAGAAGCCCCACCATCAACCAGAGCTGAAGGTTGAATTTCCTTTGTTGATCAGTCATTGCTTTCTCCAGGGCCGCGGGATCGTAGCATCGCGGCCAGATTTGAATTCGCCAGAAGTGTCAACACCAGCAACAGGGCAGCCAGGGAGAACCACTGCACGGCGTACCCGGTGTGTTTGCCCGGCATGATATTGACCACCGGCCAGCCGGTCTCGTATGCCCCGGGAGCACCTGCATCGAGTCGCAGCTGGTAGGGGAAAAAAGCCTCGCCCAATTTTTCTGCTGCCAATTCAGGGGCGGCATTTTGAACGATTTGCACTGCTTTGTCTGCCTGCCAGTTGTCCTCGCCCAGCATCACCTGCTTTCCGGGGCTTCGATAGAGATAGCCGGATATGCCGGTCTCCCCGTCAACACTGGCAATGTCTGGCAGGATAGAGCGGTCCAGGCTCGCTTCCACCCAGCCGCGATTGACCAGCAGGGTGCGTCCATCTGCTGCCCTGAACACAGAAATCACCTCATAACCGGGTCGACCTCTTCTGACCCGGTTATCCAGCAACAGGGTACGCCGGTTATCGTAATGGCCGCTGACCCTCACTGGCCGGTACTGGTGCTCCTCTGACGCCTTTAGCCGGTCCATGGATACCGGCTGGGCGCTCATCCTCTGTTCATGAGCCTGCAACAGCAACTGCTTTTCTTCCGCCCGCGACAGTTGCCAGAAACCCAGTCGCAGCGTCAAGGGAAGAAACAGCAGCGCAAACACCAGAATTTTCCAGTTCCAGTGCCAGCTAAATTGAATTGTTTCCGCCTGCGCTTTGTCGCTCATCTGTGGTTAAATCGTCGCTTATTACACCGTGAGGCCAGTATGCTACTCAAAGTCATTATCGTGCTGTTGTTTATTGCCGTGGTCGCCAGCCTGAGCAGCGCGCTGGTATTTCTGATGCAGGATGTCGGTGACCAGCGCAAACGCACGCTCTACGCGCTGGGAATTCGAGTCACGCTGGCTACCGCCCTGATTGGCTGCATTGCCTGGGGCATCTACTCCGGGCAGATCACAAGCCGGGCGCCATGGGATCAGCAACTTCACCCAGAAAGAGTCGCCCCTCAGCAGCAAAATTAGTGCAGTGAAGACGCAAACGGCCAGGCAGTGCCTGGCCGCCAAGCAAAACAGTTTGTGTCAGCCAAGCACGTAAACAAAGATAAACAGGCCCACCCAGACAACATCAACAAAGTGCCAGTACCAGGAAGAGGCTTCAAAGCCGAACTGGTCGTCAGCACTGAAATGGCCTTTCAGTCCGCGGATAAACTGAATCCCGAGCATGATTGTTCCCATGGTGACGTGAGCACCGTGGAAGCCTGTCAGCATGAAAAAGGTGGTACCGTAAATACCGGACTCCAGTGTCAGGCCCATCTCTGAATAGGCGTGTACATATTCCTCAACCTGCAACACAAGGAACACTGCACCCAGCAGAACGGTAATACCCAGCCACAGGTTGAACTTGGAACGATCGTTATTTTTCAACGCGGCATGCGCTACGTGAACCGTCCAGCTGGAAGTAATCAGCACGATGGTATTCCACAGCGGCAACCAGCTCAGCAAATTGCTCCAGCCCGGGAAGCTCATATTTTGCTCAGGGCCTTTCATGGTAGCCGCATCATCGGTCAGCGCCTGCTCCGGTGTTGACATCAGCGGCCATTCTGCCTCGAAACCATTCCAGATCGACTGGGTTTCGCCCTCGCTCAGCCATGGCAATGCAAAATTGCGGACATAAAACAGGGCACCGAAAAAGGCCGCAAAGAACATGACTTCAGAGAAGATGAACCAGCCCATGCCCCAGACATAGGAGCGCTTTACCTGCGCATTGGGCAACCCCTGCATGTTCTCTTTTATCACGGCGCCAAACCAGAGGTAGAGGGTAAAAGCCAGCAACAGGGCTCCGGCGAAAAATTTTGCCGGGTTGTCACCCTGAACCCAGCCACCTGCACCCCAGGCGATCAGCCCCAGGCCAATGGCCGCCAGGATCGGCAGCTTGCTCTGCTCCGGTACGTAATATTGATTTTCTGTGGACATGGTTTCTCTCCATTTTTCCGCGCTCGAGGCTCGGTTTCTTATTTCAATCTCTCAGTGTCAGGGCCGCAGCCTTGCTGGCACGATCCGTAATATCAAAAAGCGTATAGGACAGCGTGATGGTCTTTATCGCGTCGGGCAGATCCCGGTCGACGATAAACACCAGCGGGAAATTCGCCTCACCCCCCGCTTCCAGTGGCTGGTTGTTGAAGCAAAAACACTCTGTCTTGTGAAAATACTCGGTGGCGGCAAACGGCGAAACACTGGGGATCGCCTGCCCCACCATATCGCGGGCGGTCCGGTTGCTGGCAAAAAACTCGACGCTGGTCGCCTCGCCAGGGTGGACCTCCACTTCGTGTACCAGGGGTGAGAACTCCCAGGGCATTGCCCCGTTATTGGTGGCCACAAACTGTACTTTCACTGTGCGGGACGTATCCACCCCCGCATCGACGACCTCGTAAGGGCCGCCGGTTTTGCCTCCGATACCGGTCACTTCACAGAACACATCGTAAAGTGGCGGCATCACAAATACCGCGAACAGAAACATGCCGACTGCGCCAAAAATCAGCTTTAGTGACAGCTTTCTGACTTCAGAGGTCGGCATGGTTCTCTCTTATTTCACCTCTGGCGGTGTAGTGAAGGTGTGGTAAGGGGCCGGGCAGGGTACTTCCCACTCCAGACCTTCCGCACCTTCCCAGGGTGAATTTTCCTTCACCGGCTTGCCGGCTTTAATCGTATAGATGACGTTAAACAGGAACAGGATTTGTGCTGCACCGTAAATGAACGAACCGATACTTGAGATCATGTTCCAGTCGGAAAACTGCAGGGCATAATCGGCGTAGCGACGCGGCATACCAGCGAGCCCGAGGAAGTGCTGCGGGAAGAAGGTAATGTTAAAGCCGATAAACGCAATCCAGAACTGCAGCTTACCCATGGTTTCGTTGTACATGCGACCGCACCACTTCGGCAGCCAGAAGTAGGTTGCCGCGGTACCGGAAAAGACCGCGCCGGCAACCATCACGTAGTGGAAGTGGGCCACCACGAAATAGCTGTCGTGGTATTGCACGTCAGAGGGTGCAATTGACAACATCAGGCCGGTGAAACCGCCGATGGTGAAAAGGATCACGAAGGCGATGGCAAACAGCATCGGCGTCTCGAAGGTGAGCGAGCCGCGGAACATGGTGCTCACCCAGTTGAACACCTTGGCCGCCGTTGGAATGGCAATCAGCATGGTGGCGTACATAAAGTAGAGCTCACCGCTGATCGGCATCCCCACCAGGAACATATGGTGTGCCCAGACGATAAACGACAGGAAGGCGATGGATGCCGTAGCGTAAACCATGGAACTGTAGCCAAACAGCGGCTTGCGGCTGAAGGCCGGAATGATGTGAGAAATCACGCCGAACGCTGGCAGGATAATGATGTATACCTCCGGGTGACCAAAGAACCAGAACACATGCTGGAACAGCACCGGATCACCGCCACCGGCAGCGTCAAAGAAGCTGGTGCCGAAGTTGATATCCATCAGCATCATGGTAACCGCACCCGCCAGCACCGGCATTACGGCAATCAGCAGGAATGCGGTGATCAGCCAGGTCCAGACGAACAGTGGCATTTTCATCAGCGTCATGCCCGGTGCGCGCATGTTCAGCACAGTGGCAATGATGTTGATGGACCCCATGATCGACGACGCACCCATGATGTGCACACCGAAAATAAAGTAGTTCACCGTGGAGGGCGCATAGGTCGTCGACAGTGGCGCGTAGAAGGTCCAGCCGAAGTTGGGCGCTCCGCCCTCCATGAAGAGGGTTGATGCCAGCAGCGCAAACGCAAAAGGGAGGATCCAGAAGCTGAGGTTATTCATCCTCGGCAGCGCCATATCGGGCGCCCCAATTTGCATCGGGATCAGCCAGTTCGCCAGGCCGACAAATGCCGGCATGATGGCGCCAAACACCATCACCAGGCCGTGCATGGTGGTCATCTGGTTAAAGAATTCCGGTTTGACGAGCTGCATACCGGGTTGGAACAGCTCAGCGCGAATGACCATCGCAAAGAAGCCGCCCAGAATAAACATGGCAAAGCTGAACCAGAGGTAAAGCGTGCCGATATCTTTGTGGTTAGTGGTAAAAAGCCAGCGGCCAATACCTTTCGCGGGACCGTGTGCCATGACTTAATCCTCCCTTATTGACCTTGCTTGAATTTGAGAACATCGATCGGCTGAACCAGATCGCCGGTGTTATTACCCCAGGCATTGCGCTCGTATGTGATGACGGCCGCCAGATCCACTTCTGACAGCTGTCCGCCAAATGCCTGCATCGAAGTCCCGCTGACACCGTTGACGACAACATCGAGATGCTGTTCAACCGGACCCAGGGCGACTTTACTGTTTTTCAGGCCGGGGAAGACGCCGGGAATTCCTTCACCATTGGCCATGTGACAGGCCCCGCAGGAACGGTTGTAGGCCTCTTCACCGCGAGCCATCAGGTCGTCAAGGGTGAATTGCTTGTTGGCCAGCTCACGTTCTGCTGCTGCGGCCTTTTTCTTCTCGCCGATCCAGGCCTGATATTGCTCCGGCTCGACCACCTCAACCACGATCGGCATGAAGGCATGGCCTTTACCACAGAGCTCAGCACACTCACCGCGGTAGGTGCCCGGCTCTTCAACATAAGCCCAGGTTTCTGTTACGAAGCCGGGAATGGCATCCTTCTTGACACCAAGATCTACCACCCACCAGGAGTGAATCACGTCTTTAGCCGTTAAAAGAAAACGAACCTTGGTGCGGGCGGGGATAACCAGGGGCTGGGACACTTCCTGCAGATAGTTTTCACGGTTCCTTGCAGCATTAGTGTCGTAAATCACCGATTCGGGCGTGGCCAGTTCACTCATAAAGGCCACATCCTCACCCAGATACTCGTACTGCCACTTCCACTGGTAACCGGTCACTTTTACGGTCATGTCGGCATCGCTGGTATCGTACACGTTGATAAGCGCCTTGGTTGCCGGCACTGCCATCACGATAAGAATCAGCGCGGGAATCACCGTCCAGACCACCTCGGCGGTGGTGTTTTCGTGAAAGTTTGCCGCCACAGCTCCCCGTGACTTTCTATGGGCAAACATGGTGTAGAACATGACACCAAACACGCCAATGGCTATTACGACGCAGATCCAGAAGATAATCATGTGGATGTCGTAGATTTCACGGCTGACCGGGGTAACTCCCACAGGCATATTGATCGCCCAGCGCTTTGCCTCATCTCCCACTGCGTTTGCCGACATTGACAGTAACGCAGGAGAAGCAAGCACCAATGCGAAAAGCTGGCAAGCTTTTCTATACATCGCCCTTTCTCCGTTTATTTATGATTGTGAGTTTTTTATCGACTTTTGGCTGAAGTCAATTTGCTGAAAAAAAACGGCGGCGAGTATAGCAAAAGCAGCGGCCTCGTCCAGTCGATATGTGCTCCGAGAGCCGCTTTTTACACTTCTGACCCAAAATTTACCCGGATTCCCGGCCTTTTCTGCCCGAAGCATCCTCTGTTCGGAACCTTCCAATTTGCTTTTTCCCACACCTCGACTAGTTTTATTTACATGAACAACGCTTCGATATTCCTGCAGATAGAACAGGCCAAACAGCACGAGGCTGCCACCGGACAGGTTGCAGCGATGCTGGCAGGACGCATCGAAAACCTTCACCCCAGGCTCACCCTTCCCGACAAAGACCTCGCGCCTGCTCTCAAGTCTTTCGTTGAGTGCTACATCGATCGTGCGCCGCATTTCTTCAGCCTTCTGGATACCATCTGCCAGGACGACGGCCTGGCAGCAGTAATTTTGCCTGTCGCCGAAAGGGCCCGGTCGTTTTTCGAACAGCCGCCGGAGAGCGTAGGGCGACATGGGGGCATGCTTGAACTGCTGAATAAAGCCTATCTTGCGCACAGGCTGATGGAAGAATTCAATGACTACATTATCATCAATACCGGTGCGCCACTGTTTGACATGGAGATAACCCGCTCCAACCTGCTTATCCACCACCTGATCGGAGAGCCCCTGGCCAATCAGCTGGATCAGGTCATTGAAGAGATTTGCAGTGAGCTGCAGTTACCGGCAACCCAGGCGCCCGCAGCACAACTCTCCGCCGCCCTCGCACGCCTGTCGCAACAATCGTCTTTCAAGGTAGAGCAGTGGCCCTGCATGATCGACAGACTTTCTCTTCAATCCGTACTCAGGCAGGTGATGGCATCCTGACAGGGCAGGGTGAATGTCACTCGATCAGACGAACAGGCCTGGTCTCCGATTGCAGCTCTTCCGATGAACGATTGACCCGGGTATCGGGCTCACGAACCGTGCTTTTGAACTGCATTTCATCCCTGTAGTTGCAGGCCACACATTCGCGGTAGGTCTTGTCTCCCTCGGCAAACATAACCAGCTTGTCCTGCTCACCGCAGCGCGGACAGACCGCTCCGGCGATAAAACGTTTCTTTGCCTTGAACATAAATCCCAGCCTGTTGCCAGTTTGACGATGGCAGTATTATATCGGCTTTTACACGGTACCGCGGAGATCAGCGCAAAATGCCAAATATAACCCGAACATTTAAAGGTGTTTCTCCAAAACTGGGCAAGGGTGTCTACATTGACAGGGCAGCCACCGTAATCGGAGATGTTACCCTCGGGGACGATGTTTCCGTGTGGCCCGGAGCGGTAATCCGCGGAGATGTCCACAGCATTTCCATTGGCAAGCGCTCCAATGTGCAGGACAATGCCGTGCTACACGTTACCCATGACGGTCCTTTCAACCCCGGCGGTTTTCCCCTCGAAATCGGCGATGATGTCATTGTCGGGCACGGCGCCATACTGCATGGATGCCGGCTGAAAGGCCGAATACTGATAGGAAACGGTGCTATTGTGAACGATGGCGCCGTCGTTGAGGAGGAAGTGATCATCGGCTCAGGCTGCGTCGTGCCACCTGGCCGAGTACTGGAGGGCGGCCATCTCTACGTAGGCGCACCGGCCAGGCAAGCGAGAGCTCTCAGTGACAAGGAAAAAGCGTTCTTTACCTACTCGCCGCTGAATTACGTAAAACTGAAAGACCAGTATCTGGCGGAGGGAAACTAGCCCAGTGTCGCTCTGAGGCGGGCAATGACCGGCGCGGTGTCGGGACGAACGCCACGCCAGATAAAAAACGATTCCGCCGCCTGTTCCACCAGCATGCCGAGGCCATCGGCAACTTTCTCGACACCTTGCTGTTGTGCCCAGCGAAGAAAGACCGTTGTCTCGCTACCGTAGACCATGTCGTAGGCATAGCCACCGGCAGCAATCAGGTCGTCGGGCAGCGGTGGCAACTCACCCGCAAGACTGGCACTGGTGCCATTGATAACGAGGTCAAACTGCTGCCCCTCCAGCATATCCAGGCCACAGCCGCACAGATAACCCATTTCGGCAAAGCCCTTCGCCAGCTGCAGAGCCTTTTCCAGGGTGCGGTTGGCGATCACGATATGCTGCGGCTGTTGCTCCAGAAGCGACTCAAGCACACCGCGCACGGCACCGCCTGCACCCAGAATCAATACCCGCTTCCCGGTAATTTGCCAGTCGAGATTGGTCATGATATCCCGAACCAGGCCAACGCCATCGGTCGTATCCCCCCGCACAATGCCATCCTGCAAGGTCAGGGTGTTTACTGAGCCCGCGCGGCGCGCACGTGGGCTCAGCTTGGCAGCATAGCTGTAGGCGTCCTGCTTGAACGGCACGGTGACGTTGAGCCCCTTGCCCCCGCTGGCAAAAAAACCATCCGCCGCAGCCTCAAAACTGCCGGTGTCCACGAGTTGCTTGTCATAGCTGATATCCTGCCCGGTCTGCTCGGCAAAGGCCCGGTGAATAATCGGCGATTTACTGTGCCGAATGGGATTACCAAATACTGCATAGCGATCGGTCATATTTTTTCCACCCTATACCCAGTCCCGTGAGACGAGATATTTTTCGTAGAGCTCAGCCTCCGGCGAGCCGGGCTGCGGCTGCCAGTTGTATTTCCAGCTGACCAGCGGCGGCAGCGACATCAGGATCGATTCCGTGCGGCCCCCGGTCTGCAAGCCGAACAGCGTGCCGCGGTCGAAGACCAGGTTAAACTCAACATAGCGACCGCGCCGGTACAATTGAAATTGTCGCTCGCGATCACCCCAGGGCGTATCTTTGCGCCGCTGCACGATCGGCGCATAGGCCTTTGCGTAGCTGTCACCGACCGCACGCATAAAGGCAAAGCTCTGCTCAAAACCCAGCTCGTTAAAATCATCGAAAAACAGGCCGCCGACACCGCGCGGCTCGTCGCGGTGCTTCAGGTAAAAATACTCATCACACCAGCGCTTAAATCGTGGATAGATCCCCTCGCCAAAGGGTTCACAGGCAGTTTTTGCGGTGCGGTGCCATTCACGGCAATCCTCATCATTGCCGTAATATGGCGTCAGGTCATAGCCACCGCCAAACCACCAGACCGGCGCATCACCTTCTTTTTCGGCGATAAAAAACCGTACATTGGCATGGGAAGTGGGCACGTAGGGGTTCTGCGGGTGGATGACCAGCGACACCCCCATCGCCTCAAACGAGCGACCGGCAAGCTCCGGCCTGGCCGCCGTCGCCGATGCCGGCAGCTCAGTACCGTGAACGTGAGAGAAATTGACACCCCCCTTCTCGAACACCTCGCCATCGGCAATAACACGGCTTCTGCCACCGCCGCCTTCTTTCCGCTGCCAGTTATCCTCCTGGAAGCTGGCCACCGGCTCCAGCAGCTGAAGCTCGCCACAGATATTCTCCTGCAACTGCAGCAAGTAGGTTTTTACCCGGTTCTTGTCAATACTCAAAACGTGTGGATCCTTAAAAATAGGTCTTGCCGGTCGGGGTGATGTGACCGTCACAACTAGGCGCGAATCACATCACCGGTGGTCAGAGACCGGATCGCGGTTGGCCTCGCGGACGCCCCGACACGACCCGGCAGCACATCATCTACCTGGCCCTGAAAATAATCGCGCGCCTTGAGGGAGGTTTTTGCCGGGGGCAGTCCGTGGGGATTCGCTGACGTGGACACAATCGGTCCATTGAAGGCACTACACAGTGCAACCACCAGCGGGTGATCACTCACTCGCACCGCCAGCGAGGGTCGCCCACCCGTAATCCATTCGGGCGCTTCGCCATTATTGGGAATCAACCAGGTGTTGGGCCCCGGCCAACTCCGCTCCAACTGATTGCGCTGCTCAGGTGTGACACCAGTGAGATAAGGCTCAAACTGTTGTATTGACGCCCCTACCAGAATCAGGCCCATGCTCTTTTTGCGCCGTTTGAGCGCCAGTATGCGGTCAACGGCTCGCTCATTGGCGGGATCGCAGCCCAACCCCCAGACACCCTCGGTGGGATACAACACAATACCGCCGCGCCGCATGATTGTGGCGGCGCGGCGGATTCTGATGTTGTCCTGCCAGGGGTTCACCGAAAGCAAATACTTAACCGGACAGCTTTTCCTGTAGCGCCTTGTCTTTGGCTACAACCGCCGCTGCATTCTCGGCACGCTCGGCCACCAGGCGTGCATGCAACTCGGCATCTGCAGTGCCTATGATCTGGGCCGCCAGGTAGGCCGCATTTTTGGCACCGGCCTTGCCGATAGCTACCGTGGCCACCGGGATACCGGCTGGCATCTGTACGGTTGACAGCAGGGCGTCAAGGCCATCCAGGGAAGAGTTGATGGGCACACCAATCACCGGCTTGAGGGTATTGGCGGAAACAGCACCGGCCAGGTGAGCCGCCATCCCGGCAGCACAGATAAAGGCCGCACAACCTCGGGCATCGGCATCCTTGACATATTCATGAGTCTGCTGGGGTGTCCTGTGCGCAGACGAAACCTTGGCTTCAAAGGGAACGTCCAACTTTTTCAGGATGTCAAAGCTGGCTTCCATTATCGGCAGATCAGAATCTGAGCCCATCAATATCGCAACAAAAGGTTTGTTCATTTTTTGCACCTATATCGGGAAAATCGTGGAGATTACAGCAAGCCGGTTTTTTACTCAATAAGCGGCGGGTGCATTAACCGACGCGCACCACCTTGCCGGCTCGCATTTCAATTTTTCCTGCCAGCTCGAGCTCCACCAACTCCTGGTTCAAGGCGGCAATATCCTTTCCAACCCGGTCGACCAGGCTATCAACATCTACCGGGTCAAAACCAATTGCTTGCAACAGCTCGCTCTCTTCGTCTGCAGCAGCGATGCCACAGCACTGATCGAGATAGGCGAGCATGCCACCCAGCTGTTCCACTATGTCAGCGGCTGTCTCCACCAGAGTTGCGCCCTGCCTCAACAGCTGATGACATCCCTTGCTGGCAGCATTGTGAATGGAGCCGGGAATCGCAAACACCTCGCGGCCCTGCTCCGTTGCGCAGCGGGCGGTAATCAGGGAACCACTTTTCAGCGTAGCTTCTATCACCAGCACCCCCATGCTGAGACCACTGATGATCCTGTTGCGACGGGGAAAATTGTGCGGCCGGGGCGGTGTCGCGGGCAGAAACTCGCTCACCACCACCCCGCCATCGGCAACGATGCGCTGATACAAGTCAAGATGGCTGCGGGGATAAACCACATCGACCCCACAGCCGGTAACCGCAATCGTCTTACCGCCCACAAGTGCCCCCCGGTGAGCCGCGCTATCGATACCGAGCGCCAGCCCGGAGGTGACAACAAAACCACTGGCCGCCAGCGCCCTGGCAAAATTATACGCATTTTCCCTGCCACCCGCGGTGGCGTTGCGACTGCCGACGACGGCAACCTGGGGCATGGAAAGCAACGCCGGGTCACCTTTCAGAAACAGCAGCGGGGGAGGCCGGTCTATTTCCTGCAACAGGGGCGGATAGCGCTGATCTCCGAGGGGCAACAGCTCAATACCCTGAGAACGGCAAAGGCCGAGGATCTCCTGTGACCGGTCAGTCAGCATCCGCGGGGCATTGCGATGAGCAACAAACCCGCGCCAGGCCTTGCCAGAGAGCAGGGGCCGCAGGGTCCCTGGCTCTGCATCCAGCACTGCCGCGAAGCTGCCAAAACCACGGTAGAGGGTTAACAGTTCAGTTGGATTAAGGCCGTCCTGTTGCTGCAGCACCAGCGCCGCAGTGACTTCGGCATCGTGATCGCTTGGCATCGCTCCTCCCTGAACGAAAACCCTGCATGGAATGGGAGGAGGGCAGCGTTGCCTCCTCCCAGGGTAGGGGTTACGGGTTTTTAACGATATCGTTCACCGCCAGCGGGCGCTCCGCTTTCAGCACCAGGCCGAAGCCCATTTTTTCAAATGTGCGGAACACCATCAGCAGCCCCGCCCGCTCATCAGGCAGGGTTATTTTTTCCCTGGCAACCCGATCCGTCAGTGTCTCACCGCGCTTGTAGATAGCCAGCACACTGCCAACTTCCAGTCCGTCCCGCTCACCACGGTTGATCGCAACTACATCGAGATGGCCAACCTGAGAAATCCCGCCCTCGACGGCCATAATAACGCCTTCTACGCTCGCATCAGGGGCGCTGGGATAAAACATGGATTCAAGGCGGCGCTCCTCGTTGGGCAGCAGGCGATCGCCAATGCGTATTTCTTCAACCGCCCGGGAGCTCATCAATGTCGCAATATCGTCATTGATCATTTTCAGCTTCGCCGAGCCAATATCCTGGGCCCTGATTCCGAGCATCTCTCCGGTTTCGGGGTCGATGTAGGGATCGCCTTTACGGTAGATACCATAGGCCGGCGTTTCATCAAATTCACCGCGCGCATAAAAATCATCATCCTTACCGGACAACAGGCGCTTCTCATAGCCGGCGACCACATACGGTGCGGCCTCCAGCACACCCTCATCGACAATCCGGGTTCGGGAGAGGAAGTTGTTTATTGCCTCCAGCGGGATTGCATCTATCGGTTTGTCACTGGGAAGCTCCCTGATTTGCG
>JBFFTH010000039.1:0-14739 GCA_041571855.1 Porticoccaceae bacterium | reverse complement strand
TGGCACCGGGTGGCGATCGCCCAGGTTGTCCCGGACGCGCTCGATAACCGCCACGGTGATCACCGGGCAGTGATTGACCTGGCGACACGCCTGTCGCCTGAAGATGTCCAGTTGTTCTACCAGATTGCCCTGCACGCTCGACGCGACCTGCCGCTGGCACCTGACCCCCAGTCCGGTTTTGAAATGTCGTTGTTGCGAATGCTGGCTTTTCAGCCACAACCGGAAGCCCCCCTTCACCCGCCAACAGGTTCCCGTGATACAAAATCTTTGCCGCAGGGGGCGGAGAGTGCGGTAAAAAAGCCTGAAATGGGATCCGAGCCGGCACCCGGGCCAGCAGAAAAGCCCGCTGGAGCGCCTGCAACTCTCAACCGGGAACAGCGCCAGGCCGCTGCTGCAAGGGCGGATGTCCCAGATGATCTTGAGCCTGATTCGACCGCACAGGTGCTCGCTTTCTCCAGGAAGGGCCAGTCGCTGCGTGATGAGCAGCAGTCGCAGGTTGAGGCAGGCAGTGCAATCGCCCAGAATACGGCTGCGCGCCCGCAAAATGACATCGGCCAAGCAGATGTTCTGAACCTGTCCCGGTTAACTCCTGAAAACTGGATAGCGCTCTACAACCAGTTGCCCCTGGGCGGCATGTTGCAGAACACCGCGGCCAATCTTGTGCTGGTTGAAAAACAGGCCGAAAAGCTGCGCTTTGTTCTCGATAATGAAAACAGCTCACTGTTTGAAAGCTCCCATGCAGACAGGATTGCAGAGGTTCTATCAGAATTTTTTGGCCAGCAGGTCTGCGTTCAAATAGAGATTGGCCCGATTGATAAAGACCTCGAAACGCCGCAGGCAAACACATTGCGTCTGCGTGCCGAGAAACACGCTGCAGCGGTACAGGCGATGAAACGGGATGACAGGGTGCGGGATTTTATTGAACATTTCGACGGGCAATTGCTGGAACAATCTGTTCGTCCTGTTGACTGATAGTTAGATAAATTAATCTGGATCAAATTTATGAATATCAATGAATTGATGAAACAAGCCCAGGCGATGCAGGAAAAGATGCAGCAGGCCCAGGAGGCGGCGGCCAATGCTGAACTCACCGGGGAATCCGGTGCCGGCATGGTCAAGGTGGTGATGAACGGTCGCCACGACGTTCGCAAGGTGACCATTGACCCGTCCCTGATGAACGAGGACAAGGAGTTGCTGGAAGATCTGTTAGCCGCGGCTGTCAACGACGCAGTGCGCAAGATAGAGCAGGCGACACAGCAGCGGATGGCCAAGCTGACCGGCGGTTTACAGATGCCGCCCGGCTTTAAAATGCCGTTCTAGCAAAGGATACAACCCCTGCCGTGAGCTTACTGCGCCAGATGCTGCTCCAAGATAATACCTGATGTACGGTCCAATCATTGATGAATTGATCGACGCCTTGCGCTGCCTTCCCGGAGTGGGGCCGAAGTCCGCCCAACGTATGGCCCTGCATCTGCTGGAGCGCGATCGTGACGGGGCTGCCCGCCTGGCGCAGGCCATATCAACGGCCGCTGAAAAAGTGGACCGGTGCCGGCAGTGCCGTACCCTGAGTGAATCAGAAACCTGCCAGATCTGCAGTGATCAGCGCCGCAGCCCACAGCAGGTCTGTGTCGTGGAAACGCCGGCAGACCTGTTTGCTATCGAGCAGAGTGGCAGCTACCGCGGCAGATACTTCGTGTTGCTGGGCCACCTTTCACCCCTGGATGGCATCGGGCCGGAATCCCTCGGTATTGACCAGCTGATGTCGAAACTGGATGACGAAGGGGTTGAGGAGCTTATCCTGGCGACCAACTTGACGGTAGAAGGCGAGGCGACTGCCCATTACATCAGCCAGTGTGCCAAGCAGAAGGGGGTGACGGTCAGCCGTATTGCCCACGGCGTACCCCTTGGTGGCGAGCTTGAGTATGTCGATGGTGGAACTCTGGCCCATGCCTTCTCCAGCCGCAAACATATATAATTACTGCTTCATGCGCACCGATTCCCCAACACCCGTCCTGATAGCAGATGATCAGAGCCTGAAATCCTGTAGCCAGCAGTGGCGCCAGCTTTCAGCCGTGGCTGTCGACACAGAGTTTGTCCGCACCGATACTTTTTACGCAAAACTGGGGCTGATTCAGTTGTCAGACGGCGACCAGTGCTGGTTGATCGATCCCCTGGCGGTGAGCGACTTATCGCCCTTGACGCAGATGTTTCGGAATCCCGCGATCACGAAAATATTTCATGCCCCCTCCGAGGACCTTGAGATACTGATGTCTGCCCTGGACTGCCTGCCGGCACCGCTTTTCGATACCCAGGTTGCCGCTGCGCTGACCGGCTTCGGCTTTTCAAGAGGCTACGCAGCTCTGGTGAAGACTCTGCTGGCAGTCGAACTCGACAAGCATGAGACCCGTTCTGATTGGGTGAAACGGCCGCTGACGAATCAGCAGCTTCACTATGCATCAGAAGATGTCTACTACCTCGCAGCACTCTATCCGCTTTTACACAGCAGGTTGGAACAGATGAACCGCAGCCCATGGATGGCTGAAGAAATGCAATCGCTGCTGATGAAATCGGCTGAAGCTGAGGATGCCGACTCTTATTACTTAAAGATCAAGGCTGCCTGGCAGCTCGATCGATCGCGACTGCAGCTTTTGCAGAGGCTTTGCAGCTGGCGTGAACGGGAGGCCAGGCAGCGGGACAGGCCGCGCAACCGCATTGTTGCGGATAAATTGTTGTTTGAGATAGCCAGGACCCAACCAGGCACAATCCGTGAGTTGAGGAATCTTGAAGGAGTTCATCCGCGCACGGTTCGCGTCTTTGGAGAGACCCTGATCGGACTGGTTGCAAAAGCGGGCGGGGATTCCTGCCATCATCTCGAGCCAGTGGAGCAACCGTTGCCAAAATCAGCGGCGCCCGTCCTTAAAAAACTTCGAGCAACAGTGCTCACGGCGTCTCAGGAGCACGATCTGCCGCCCGAGGTGCTGGCAACCCGTCGGGACCTGGAAACCATTGCCCGGTCAATCAGGGAGAACCGGGCGCAACTTTTACCGGATAAACTCCTGACGGGATGGCGATTCCGGGTTGTCGGGGCATCGCTGCTGGACTTGGCGCAGCACATTCAACAATCAACGAGCCATGAAAAAACTTTGTAGCATTTACAAAAGTCTGCGCGACGACGGTATGTACCTGTTTGTTGACCGCGACGAGGGATTGGAGAGAGTTCCCGAACTCCTGCTGGCCAGGTTTGGCGAACCAAAGCTGGTCACCACGCTGGTCCTGACCCCAGACAGGAAGCTGGCCAGGACAGATGCCGGCACGGTGCTCAACTCCATCAGCGAGCGGGGGTTTTACCTGCAAATGCCGCCCACGGCTGAGGAGTACATGCTCGCATTGCGCAACCGTAATACCAAGCTGTAGAAATCAGTAATGAGCAACACGTGAGTGACTTCGAAAAACCCTTCTGGCAAGCTAAAACCCTTGCCGAGATGTCACGGGAAGAGTGGGAGATGCTCTGTGACGGTTGCGCCAAGTGTTGCCTGGTGAAGCTGGAGGATGAGTCAGACGGGGTGATCCATTTCACCCGCCTGCATTGTCGCTTGCTGGATGCTGAATCATGCCGCTGCCGGGACTATGAAAATCGCCTTGCGCGTGTGGGGGATTGCCTGGAACTAACCGCTGAGAATCTCGCCAGTGTCGACTGGCTGCCTGCAACCTGTGCCTATCGCCGCCTGCAGGAGGGGAAACCACTGCCACAGTGGCATCCGCTGGTATCCGGTGATAAAACCACGGTGCATACCAGTGGTAATTCGGTTCGCGGCAGGGTTGTTTCAGAGCAGTATGTTCATCCCGACAGCCTGGAAGAACATATTATTTGTTGGGTCAATGAGTGATCATTAGCGGGAGTTATTAACACCATGTATACACCGGAAAACTATTTTTGGGGAATGGTGGTCTATTATGTAGCGGCGTTTCTGTTATTGCTGAGTTGCTGGCATCTGACCAAGTTTATAACCTGGCGCCACTTTAGAAACCTTCTGCTGCTGTTTATTGCCACCCTGCTGCTGGTTCCCGCTACGGTCGCCCCGGATGTCGCTTACCTGGCGCCGGCCTGGTTTGTTTCGCTGTTTGACGGGGTGTCGGGTGAAACGTATGGCTTTGCGCGGGCGGGGAGGCCACTGCTGTTCATCTATCTGATCGCCGTCGTCTGCTATTCGCTGGCCGCACTCTATTGCCGAAAGCGTTGCCGGAAGAAGTATGCCGATGATACAGATACCGCCTGATCGACTGCCCCGTGAAACCCTGACCGCCATCATCGAGGAGTTCATAGCCCGTGAAGCAACGGATTACGGTGTTACCGAGGTGGCATTTTCGGTCAAGGTGGAGCAGGTTCGAAAACAGGTGCTGAGAGGGGAGGTATTGATCTGCTTTGATCCCCGCACCGAATCCACGAACCTGATCACACGCCATGCCTTCAACAAAATCAAAGACGAGCATCCTCTTTGAACTACCTGATCGATAATCCTGTGGGCGCGACTGCCACGATCGTTCTCGCGCACGGCGCCGGGGCTCCAATGGACAGTGATTTTATGGCTAGCCTGGCAGATGAGCTGGCGGCTGCGGGGCTTGCCGTTGTCCGGTTTGAGTTTCCCTATATGGCCCAGAGGCGGGTGGATGGCAGGAAGCGACCGCCAAACCGCCAGCCGGTCCTACTGCAGTCTTTTCGGCAGGTGGTGGAAGACCTGGCGGCGAGAGCAGACCTGCCGCGCCCGCTGCTGATCGGCGGCAAATCCATGGGCGGTCGAATGGCAACGCTACTGGCGGTGAGTGAGGCCGACCCGGTCGCCGGCGTATGTTGTTTTGGTTACCCGTTTCATCCGCCCGGAAAAGCGGAAAACATGGCGGCGCGGATTGAGCATTTGCAATTGGTAAAAAAACCGGTTCACATCTTCCAGGGTACGCGGGATCCATTTGGCAAGCATGCTGAACTCGCCGGTGCCGATCTGGGCCCGGAGGTGACAGTTCACTGGCTTGAAGATGGGGATCACGACCTCAAGCCGCGCAAGGCATCCGGTCTTACCCAGTCGGAGCATATCAAAGCGGCGGCAGGCATTATTGCTTCCGGGCTTTTCACTTAAACGCCACAGTGGTGGCGCGTTCTTTGTCTGCTGGCACCGGAGGTGATACCAGTGAGCGATTTACGGTGATTGGCATGGCCGCTGTCGGCGAAGCCTATATGACCTGGCTCTAGCGGCAAAGCCATCGTCGAAACCAGGCCGTTGTTATGGTTTAAAAGTGTCGCCAGCCGGAGAGTGGGTTGAACGCAGTTTCCAGGCATAAAAGCAGCGCAGATTCAGTTGCTCTCTCGTGACTCCAACTTATTTCTTGCCTCCGTAGGCATCGCTTAGAGCCTTGAGCACGTTGGTGCGGGTAATTGCACCCACGAGTTTGTTGTTGCGGGTGACTATAAATGCATTAAATGCAGTGTTGCGAAGGTTTTCTACGGTCTGGTAGATGGTATCTGTATCTTCAATGGTAAAGGGGTCTTTCCTCATAACATCTGCCACGGTGCTGGCAGCCTCAGAGTGATAAACGTGGTGAATAAAGTTTTCGATGCAGCGACTCTGGGAGAGAAAGCCGATAACTTCCATCTCATCGTTAACCACGGGCAACCCGGAAATTCTGCTCCTTTCCATTTTCTCCACCACTTTGTCGATAGGTGTAGACTCTTTTACGTAGGGTACGTTTTTAATCATGTAGTTCTTTACAGTCAGGTTTTTCATTGTTGTGCTCCTTGAGGTTTGTCCCGTGGGCAGGCAGGATTTGTTAAACCCCCCGAATCACTGCATGCCAGACCATACGAGAGTTTTGACCGAAACCCGTTTAATTTCAAGCCGGGTTTTATGATGCTCTGGAGGAAAAAGTACCTGGCGAGTGGCTGTTTTACCCCCGACCACGTAGCGGTTTTTCGAGGGGGATAAAAAGGCGCCGTCTGCCAAGACGGTGAAAAACGTCTGAAGCAACCCGCTGGCAATGCGCCAGTCAGGATTCGGTCAGGATTGAGATTGCCGCCAGCGCTTCCGGATCTCTCGCCTTGATCTTGTTGGCGATATGATGCTGGAAGAAATAGCGAAAATCATCAGTACCTTTTGCCGGGTAGAGGCATTTATCTCCGGGCAAAACCGGCGTGCTCTGTACCATGTCATCATCAATCAGCATGCCGTCTATGTCGCCGTTGTGATGCAGTTGCCAGCTCACCACTTCTTTCAGTGTCAGGCTCTTGAAGCCATCGTCCGAAAGTACGGCGTGGGTGCCGATAGTGTCGGGTATTTCCTGCACAATATCTTCATCGGTTTCGCACTCGACCTCGTAGTACTCGGCGGCAGTTTCGAGTTCCAGCACCTTGTGGATGGGTGCCTCGAAGAAGATCTCATCAATGCCGGGATCGTAGTAACCTTCCCAGCGGCCATTGAGCGGGTCCTGGATTTCTGTGCATGGCAAAATATCATCCAGCCATGGCACCAGGCCCACTACTTCACCGTTGGCGCGGAGGCCCCAGCACAGGATCTTGACGCTGAACAGTTTTTCCGGGTGAGGTTCGTTTGAGTAGATCATTTCGAGCCCGTCCAGTTCCGGAGCGAGTCGAATAAAACGGCGATTAAAGGGAGAGGAATAGGGCTTTCCGGTGAAAAAATCAACCACATTGGAATTATTGTGGTCGGGTACCGAGGTAGTCATAATAGGCCTCCTCATGGATGGTCGGCTGGGCCGTTTAGCTGCGTACTGCTTAACCGCAACCATCGCAACATAAAGTACTATTGAATTATCAAAAGCACAATACCTTGTGTTAAATAAAAATCAGGGGCCTTCGATCTCTTATGTTGTCGTCAATCTCCAGGGCTGAGCCGGGGCAGGCTGCGGGCTTGCAGGAACGCTGTACGAGTGATGTTCTGGAGGGCATCTTTCGTAACACTTTCTTTGATCGCTACAATACGCTGTTGCAGGGTGGCGCCAGTGAACCTCTCTATCAACCAGCGCCCGTGAAGGGGCAACCCCATATCCTCTGCTACCGCGAAGACTTCTGTTCCAGTGCCCTGCACGAGGTTGCGCACTGGTGCCTGGCCGGTGAAGAGCGCCGACAACAGCTGGACTTCGGCTATTGGTATCTACCCGACGGCCGCACCCGGGAGCAGCAGAGACTGTTTGAGCAGGTTGAGGTAAAACCCCAGGCCCTGGAGTGGCTGTTTTCAGAAGCCGCAGGTCACAGCTTTCACATCAGCGTCGATAACCTGAGCGCTGAAGGGGTAGCCAGTGAAGGCTTCGTCAACAGGGTCTGCCAGCAGGCCAGGAGCTGGTGTCGGGGCGGGCTGCCGGAGCGGGGTGCGCTGTTTTTAAAGGGGTTGAGTGATTATTTTGCCACCGGCGATATTCTTCAACCCTGCCGCTACCAGGTGTACGGGGATGACAAGTGATGAAGATTGTGGCCGATGAAAATATCACCCTGGTCGAGTCATTGTTTTCATCCTACGGCGAACTGGTGACCCTGCCGGGCCGGGACATGACAGCTGACCAGGTGCGCGATGCCGACATACTGCTGGTGCGCTCCGTGACAGCGGTAAATGAAAGCCTGTTGTCCGGCTCGAGGGTAAAGTTTGTCGGCACAGCGACCATTGGCACGGACCATCTCGACCAGCAATACCTGCGAAAGTCGGGAATCACCTTCGCCAGTGCCCCGGGCTGCAATGCCGATGGTGTGGTCCAGTATGTCTTGTCAGCGCTCTGCTCGCTGCTGCCTGACTGGCGTCTGAAAACGGTGTCAATCGTCGGCTGCGGCAATGTCGGAGGCCGTCTCAACCGGAAACTGACCAAGCTGGGGGTTTCGTGCCGTGGTTATGATCCTTTCCTCAGCCGAAAGCAGGTCCACAACCTGGTTGATTTCGAGACTGTGCTGCACAGTGATGTGATCTGTCTCCACACACCGCTCACGAACTCCGGGCCTTACCCGACGCACCACATGTTTAATCGCGCGGTGCTAAGCCGCTTAAAGCCGGGCACCCTGCTGTTGAACGCCGGGCGGGGTGCCGTGATTGATAACGCTGCACTGCTGGAGCTGATCGAGCCTCTTTCCCTGCGGGTGGTGCTCGACGTCTGGGAACACGAGCCTGCTATCGATACTGCACTGCTGTCGAAAGTCGCCCTTGCTACACCACATATTGCAGGTTACAGCTATGAAGGCAAGTTGAGGGGAAGCCTGATGATTCGTGATGCGCTTGCCGATTGGCTGGGTTGCGACGCGACGATACCCAGCCCGCCTTCAAGTGTTATTTCACTCCCTGCGGGCAGCCTGGAGGAGGCGATTGTGGGCAGTTATGACGTGCGCGCGGACGATATCCGCATGCGGCAGGCACTGGCGAGTTCGGGAGTCGATATTGCTGTGGCATTTGATGACCTGCGCAAAAACTACCCAAAGCGATACGAGTTCAGTCATTTCTCGGTTCAGCCAGAGGGCGACAGTAGCTTGTCGACCCGGCTGCGATCCGAACTGGAACTGCTGGGCTTCGCCTTTTGATTCAGCTCCCTCTGCGCCTTGCGAGAAAGTCGGCAAGTCCGTTGATCGCGCTCTCCAGGTCATCTTTTCTCGGCAGGAAAGTGATGCGGAAATGATCTGTTTCGGGCCAGTTAAAGGCTGTTCCCTGAACCAGTAAAATTTTTTCTTCCAGCAACAAATCCAGAACCATCTGTTCATCGTCAATCACGGGATAAATTTTCGGGTCAAGCTTCGGGAACAGGTACATGGCGCCCTTGGGCTTGACACAGGATATGCCGGGAATTGCCTTGAGCATTTCCCAGGCCAGGTCGCGCTGATCGTAGAGTCTGCCGCCGGGCGCAACCAGGTCCTCAATACTCTGGTATCCACCCAGTGCTGTCTGCACCGCGTACATGGCGGGGACATTGGCACACAGCCGCATGGACGCCAGCATCTCTATGCCCTGAATATAGCCGCGAGCCCTCTGCTTGGCGCCGCTGATTACCAGCCAGCCGGAACGGAATCCTGCCAGCCGGTAGGCCTTGGAGAGGCCATTGAAGGTAACGCAGAGGACCTTTGTGGTCAGCGTCCCCAGTGGAATGTGCTCTACCTGATCGTAGACAATACGGTCGTAAATCTCGTCGGCGTAGATAATCAGGTCATGCTCTTCTGCCAGGGTGACAACCTGCTGCAGAACCTGTTTGCTGTAGACAGCCCCGGTTGGATTGTTGGGGTTTATGACCACAATGCCCCGTGTGCGGGGGGTGATTTTGCTGGCGATATCCTCGAGGTCGGGTTGCCATTCATTGTCCTCGTCGCACAGGTAGTGAACAGCCTTTCCTCCCGCCAGGGTCACGGCCGCGGTCCAGAGGGGGTAGTCCGGTGCCGGGATCAAAATTTCGTCGCCGTCATTGAGCAGTGCCTGCATGGCCATGACGATCAGTTCGCTGACACCATTGCCGAGAAAAACATCATCGATATCGACATTGGGGATACCCTGAATCTGGCACCGCTGCATGACCGCCTTGCGGGCACTGTAGATACCCTTGGCATGACAATAGCCCTCGGCGTTGGCGAGATTGTGGATAACATCGTGTAGTATTTCATCTGGCGCCATCAGGCCAAAGGGTGCAGGGTTGCCGATATTCAGTTTCATAATGCGCTGACCGTCTTCTTCCAGCTTGTTGGCATGGTCGAGGACAGGGCCGCGAATGTCATAACAGACATTATCCAGTTTGTTTGATTTCTGAAAATGTTGCATAAATAGGCACTGGCCATATAAGTGAGATGGTGGGCATTGTAGCCTAAATCGTTTACTGGAGAGAGTCCCAATGAAGGTAGAATTTTCAGAAGAATACTGGCGTAACCACTTGTCAGAAGAGGAATATCGTGTCTGCCGGAAGAAGGGAACCGAGCGGCCTTTCAGTGGTGAATACTGTGATCAGAAAGCTCCGGGAAAATATCTCTGTCGATGCTGTGACACCGTCTTGTTCGACTCCGGCGCCAAGTTTGATTCCGGTTCAGGCTGGCCCAGTTTCTACCAGCCGGCTGCGGAAGAGGTGATTGAAGAGCAGAGGGACTGCAGTCACGGTATGATCCGGACAGAGATTACCTGCAGTCACTGTGGTTGCCATCTCGGCCATGTTTTCCCGGATGGTCCCGCGCCAACCGGAATGCGCTATTGCGTTAACTCTCTTTCTCTCAGCTTTTCGCCCTATAATGAAGCCGAAAAATGAGCGCGTTGAGGTTGGGTATGCTTGACAGGTTCTATTGGCCGACGACGATAGCCAGTCTTTTTCTGGCCTTTTGCAGTTACCTTTCCATTCGCCTGCAACTGGCGGATTTCAGGTTGAGTTTCCTGCTGATGATTCTGGGTCTTCTGGTTGCTTCGCTGACCGCTCTTGCGGCGCTGGCCAGGGTGCTGAAGTTAAAGGCGCGTCACGAGAGGGTAGACCCCAAGGTGGTGCTGGCGGCAATGGTGGGAGTTTTGCCGGGCTTGATGGTAATAGCAAGCATTGGGCGCAGCGGCATAGGTAAACCGCTAATTCACGATATCACCACCGATACTGTCAATCCGCCGACCTTTGTTCTTGCCCCGGAGGAGCGCAAAGAGGGTGACAACTCCCTGGTTTACGCCGGTACAGATATTGCAGACCTGCAAAAAGTTGCCTATCCCTCCATCAAGACACTGCGCCTTGAAGCCAGTGCAGAAGATGTCGCCGGAGCAATCCGCGGTTATATTTCACAACAGGGATGGCGTTTGCTCAGCGGTAGCGCCGCGCGTGACAACCATATTGAAGCGGTGGCGACCACGCGTATTATGGGCTTTCGGGATGATGTCGTGTTTCGCCTGATGCCAGTAAAAGACGGAGTGCTGGTCGATATTCGTTCGGCCTCGAGGGTAGGCACCGGCGATCTTGGCGTCAATGCCAAACGAATTGAAAATGCGCTTATATTCCTCCGCAATCAGTTCCCGGTTAAGCCCCGGGTTTCAATTCAAGAAGGTGCTTGACAGCGGTCAAAGTCATTCTTAGAATGCGCGCCTCTTTAGATGAGAACTCGCTGAGAGTTTTGATAAAGAACAGTGTCCCGTTCGTCTAGAGGCCTAGGACACCGCCCTTTCACGGCGGTAACAGGGGTTCGACTCCCCTACGGGACGCCACTTTTCTTATCATCCCCCGGGGTGAGCACTGAGAAAAGCGGGAATAGCTCAGTTGGTAGAGCGCAACCTTGCCAAGGTTGAGGTCGCCGGTTCGAGACCGGTTTCCCGCTCCAGTACATAAGCGCAAAGCCACCGGCTTTGCGCTTTTTTTATAACCTATTGTCACAACTGTCGTTTCACCGCAAGCGGTTCTCATTTAGACTGCAGGCTGAGTTTCTGCAAACAGGGCAACAATCCAACACACCATGAATGCCAATCGGGGAAAAATCACCGCACTTACAATCCGTGGGTTAGCCAAAACCTACGACAATGGTTTTGAGGCGCTCAAGGGAATAGACCTTGAGGTGCAGGAAGGGGATTTTTTTGCCCTGCTGGGGCCGAATGGCGCCGGCAAGTCCACGACCATTGGAGTGATCTGTTCGCTGGTGCGTAAAACTGCAGGTACCGTCGAGATCTTTGGCACCAATGTGGATGAGAATTTCTCTCGCGCCAAGCGGGATATCGGGGTGGTACCCCAGGAATTTAATTTCAACCAGTTTGAGAAGGTGTTCAATATCGTCAAAACCCAGGCGGGTTTTTTCGGCCTTACCGAACAGGTGGCAAGGGAAAATACAGAAAAATACCTTCGCCTGCTCGAGTTGTGGGATCAGCGCAATACCATTTCCCGCAATCTCTCCGGAGGTATGAAGCGACGCCTGATGATTGCGCGGGCGCTGGTGCATGAGCCCAAGCTGCTGATACTCGACGAGCCGACTGCGGGAGTCGATATACAACTGCGACGTTCCATGTGGCAGTTCCTGCGGGACATAAACGCTCAGGGAACCACAATAATTTTGACCACGCACTATCTCGAAGAGGCGGAAAGCCTCTGCCGCAATATTGCCATTATTGATCACGGCGAGATTGTGCAGAATACCTCTATGAAGGCCCTGTTGCGGCAGCTCAACCGTGAGGTTTTCGTGTTTGACGCTGCAGGTCCCCTTGAGAGTCCGCCATCGCTTGCCGGTTATATCTGCCGCCAAATCGACGAGAGCAGTTTTGAAGTTGAAGTGGAGAAAGGTCACTCGCTCAATCAAGTCTTTGCGCAAATCAACAGAGAGGGCATAGAGGTGGTGAGTATGCGCAACAAGGCCAACCGACTGGAAGAGCTGTTTGTTTCCCTGATCAAAAGCAAGGCGCATCGAATCGAGGAGGCAGAGGTATGAGAGCCGATGAGTTGTGGGTGGCATACAGCACCATTGTGACCAGGGAGGTCAGGCGTTTTATGCGCATCTGGCAGCAGACGCTGTTGCCTCCGGCAATCACGATCGCCCTGTACTTTGTTATCTTCGGCACCCTGATAGGCCCCCGTATCGGTGAAATGTCCGGTTTTTCCTACATCGAATTTGTTGTGCCCGGGCTGATCATGATGTCGGTGATCACCAACTCCTACTCCAATGTGGTTTCGTCTTTCTACAGCAGCAAATTCCAGCGCAACGTGGAGGAATTGCTGGTTTCGCCAGTGCCTAATGTGGTGATTCTGCTCGGCTATGTTACCGGCGGCGTAACCAGGGGGCTGGCTGTTGGCCTGATAGTGACCTTGTTATCGCTGTTTTTTACCGAGCTCAAGATTCACAGTGTTGCCGTCACAGCAGCTATCGTTGTATTGACCGCGGTTCTGTTTTCCCTGGCGGGATTTATCAATGCCGTGTTCGCCCGCAGTTTTGACGATATCTCGATAATTCCCACCTTTGTGTTGACGCCGTTGACCTATCTCGGCGGGGTGTTTTACTCCATTTCAATGCTATCTGAGTTCTGGCAGCACGTATCGCGACTCAACCCCATTCTCTACATGGTCAACACGTTTCGCTATGGTCTGCTGGGAGTGTCGGATATCGGACTGGTGCCGGCATTCGGTATCGTGTCGGTTTTTTGTGTTGTGCTGGCCTTGTTCAGCATCTACCTGCTGGACAAGAGTAAAAAACTTCGGACCTGAGATGGATAGAGGCCAATTTGACAGAATGAACCCGGGTTCCCGCAGCGCACTGGGCATGCAGACTGCCTACCCCGACAGTTACAACCCCGGCCTGCTTTTTCCCATTCCGCGCAGCAGGGGAAGGCGTGAGTTGGGAATCAACAGCAGCGAGTTGCCCTTTGTCGGTTTTGATATCTGGACCGCCTATGAACTGTCGTGGCTTGACCTGGACGGGAAACCGGTCGTCCGTATTGCCGAATTCTCCATGCCCTGTAACACCGAGAATATCGTCGAGTCGAAGTCCTTCAAGCTTTACCTCAATTCCCTGAACCAGGAACGCTTTGACTCGGCCGCAAAAATTGTCGATGTGCTGGAGAATGATTTGTCGGCCTGTGTTGGCGGGCCGGTATTGGTGGATATCTATACCGTCAACGAATATACCCGTCGCGGCCTGCAAACGATGCCGGGAATTTGTCTTGATGACCTGCCGGTTAAAGTTGACAGGTACAAGCCAGACGCCTCATTGCTGGACCTGGATGATGGTCCGGTTGTCACCGAGACACTGCACAGCCACCTGCTTAAAACCAACTGTCCGGTCACGGGGCAACCCGACTGGGCCAGTATCGCCGTGCACTATAGCGGCTCACCGATCAACCGCGAGTCGTTGCTCAGCTACCTGGTCTCTTTCCGCGATCATCAGGACTTCCACGAACAGTGCGTAGAACGCATTTTTATTGAGTTGCTGGAAACCTGTCAGCCCTATGAGCTTGAGGTATTTGCCCGTTATACCCGCCGTGGCGGACTGGACATCAATCCGTATCGCAGTTCAGCAATGAAGGAGCCTGAAAAGCTTCGCACAGCGCGTCAGTAAGGCCGGTTTAGAACGTTTCTTTTTTGCGCAGCTTGTCTGCTGCGGTTTCCAGTGAGGTGAGGATTCTTTCCTTGTCGTATCGGCGAATCTTGTCCAGGTCCAGATAAATCGAAAAGCCATCCGTCATGTGCTCAAGATAGCTTGAATCTTTACCGAGGTTTTTGCGCATATCGTCCACCGAGTAGACCGGGATCGGTTGCTGGAAACCCTTGGCAGTTATCTCGCCATTATAGCGACACATGACAACGTCTTTCACCAGCGAGTAGGTCTCGTGACTTATCAGGATCTCCCCGGGCTCGGCTGCGGACTCGAGCCGACTGGCCAGGTTAACTTCAGTGCCGAGCAGGGTGTAATCCAGCCGGTTTTCAGTGCCGAAATTGCCGACGGTGCAAAACCCGGTGTTAATGCCCATGCGAATTTCCAGCGGCTTGGTAATACCCTGGTTCTGCCAGCGCAACTGGAGTTCGCGCATGCGCTTCTTCATCGCTACAGCCATGCTGACAGCGGCAACGGCATCCGCCTTGGTGCCCTTACTGGTCGGGTCGCCGAAAAAAACCATGATCGCGTCGCCGATAAACTTGTCAATGGTGGCTCCATAGCGCAGGGCGATTTCAGACATCTCGGTGAGATAGGTGTTCAGCAGTTCTGTCAGTGCGTCGGCCTCCATTTCCTCGGTGAGCTCGCTGAAACCCTTAATATCAGAAAAAAAGATGGTCAGCTTTTTGCGCTGG
>JBFFTH010000038.1:0-14807 GCA_041571855.1 Porticoccaceae bacterium | reverse complement strand
CCCTCGCTGGAGACCGGTCGTATCTCCTCTGCGAAGATGAACTTTGCAGGCAGTCTTGAAGGCTGGCGCTACCGGGTGGCCGCCACAGAAATCAGGGCCGACGACTACTGGCCCGCACTGCTGGGGGGCAATATCCGCAAACTCAGCCTGGGCTCCTTTGTGCTCCAAATTGCGCCACCTGACATCGGGCAGGCAGGCATCCCTGTACTGGATATCCATGCGCTTTTGGCGCAGCTCAGTGCGCTGGAATTACCGGCCGCCACGATCGAGATCAAGGCGCTGGAGATTGGCATTGAGCAGGCTGATGATCTCCTTTTCGTTACTGGCAATCAGATTGTTGTCGATGGAAAGCAACAGACCATCGCGGGAAATCTCTCCACAGAACTTCCGGCCCAGCTGGCCAGCGCCCGCATTCAGCTGAAACCCGGCGATGACTTCCCCTGGGTTCCGGATCTGAGCATGGTGCTTTCCCGGCACGACGATGAGTTTCTGTGGCTGTCAGCAGAACTGCAACCGGGAAAAAATGAGCAACAACTGGAACTGCAACTGGCGCTGCAACTGGAACAGGCGGAAATGTCCCCGCTGCTCGACGGGCTGGGAGTGGAGCCCCTGGTTTCCTCCGCGCGACTACACCTGGAGGGGAACATAGCCGTTCCCGGGATTATCGATATCACCGACGAATCGTGGCGGGAGAAATTCAGTTTTGCCGGCCGTATCAGTGGTGTCTCGACGGCAACTCACTTATTGCCCGGCCTCCTTGAAACTGCTGAATTTGGTTTCGATGTTGCAGTCAGCAAAGCCGGCCAGCAACTGCTGATCCAGACCCGGAAACCACTGTCGATAAAAACCATCGCGGTTCTCGACGCGATGCCAGAGGTTGAGCGCGCCCTGGGGGCTAGTGCTCCACTCTCCCTGGTCATAACCGCCAACAGCCCGGAGCCCGTTCGCCTGAGCCTGTCGGGAAAGCGGCCCTGGGAGCTGAGTGCTGGCAACTGGGATCTGCAGATAAATACCAGTGAAAAGAATCTGTCAGCCGCCATTGCGGTGCCGTATTTCCTCTCCGGGCAAACGACAAAGCTCAGGCTGCTGGGAACTATCAGCGCGCCCTATCGGGGCAGACTATTACCCGCCACCCAAGTTTCTGCCGACATCACCCAAACGGGAAAATCCTGGCTGCTGGGGGGCGATTATAAAATTGCCGACTGGAAGACCGGTGGTGACTGGTCGGCCAAAATCGACGGCGGGAACAGATCCGTCTCCGCAACAGCCCGCATCGAGAGCATCCCTGATACTTTTCGTCAACTCCAACCCTGGCTGGGAGAGCTGCCTGAAATCAGGCTTGTTGAGGGCATCGGTTCGCTGACCTACAGCTGGCAAGCAGTTGAAAATACCGCTACACCGAGACAGTCCCTCAAGCTGACACTTGAAAACCTCACCGGAATTGTCGATGGCGTATCCTTTGTCAACGCAGCCATAAACGGGGAACTGCAAAAACACGATCGCTGGCGAAGCCGCACGCCGATGCTTTTGCAGATCGGACAACTGAGCAGCGGTTTGCGGCTTGAAGACATTGAGCTGCACCTGCAGCTGCAGCCATCGGAGAGGATACAAGGCAGTCGCTGGCGGCTCGAGGAGCTGTCAGCTTCACTGTTTTCGGGTAACCTGGCTTTGCAGGAACCGGCTACTATCGACTACCCCTTCTCGGGAAACAGGCTTCAATTCCAGTTGTCTGACCTGAGTCTCGGGGATCTGTTGCTGCTATATGCGGAACAGGGGATTCGCGGCACGGGCCGGATCAGTGGCAGCATTCCGCTGATTCTTGAGGCAGGCGGCGTTCGCATCGACAAGGCTCTGCTGCGAAATACCAGTCCCGGCACGTTGCAGTTTACCGGCGACCAGTCGGGCGCATTGCAGGCAGGCAATCCGCAACTGGCCATGGCGATCAGGCTGCTGCAGAATTTCCGCTATGACTTGCTGGAAGCAAGTGCTAAATTTGAGCGATCAGGTCAACTGCTGTTGGGAGTCAAGCTCTCCGGCAACAACCCCACGGAGTTTGATGGCCGGCAGGTTAACTTCAATATCAACCTCGAGGAGAACCTGTTCGATTTGTTAAAGGTGCTCCAGCTTAGCGATGATATTACCCGCAAGCTGGAGCAGCGTCTTGAAGCGCGCTAGATCTGGAGTATGCGATGAAAAACCAATCAGCAATGGCATTAACGGCGCTGGCGCTGTCAGGCATCCTTATGGCCTGCACACCGACGGTCCGGGTAGAACCACCCAGCGAGCCGATCACGATCAACCTCAATGTAAAAATTGATCACGAGATTCGCGTCAAGGTCGACCGGGAACTGGACACCCTGTTCTCCGATGACAGCGAACTGTTTTAAGCCCCGGCAGGAGAAACCTCATGTCTATATGGAAGAAATTGTTTGTCAACAGCGGCCTGTTGCTGGGCACCCTGATAGTATCCACGGCACTGTTCGCCCTCGACCTGCACGATGCCAAGGAACAGGGTTTGGTAGGTGAAACCACAAGCGGCTACCTGGAAGCGCGGGTATCCGGCGCGGAAACCGATAAACTGGTGCGGGATATCAACTACCAGCGCCGGGCTGAGTATCAACGAATTGCCGATAAAAACAACATTTCCATCGCCGATGTCGAGGCACTGGCCGGCAAGAAGGCAATTGAAAAAACCCCCGCCGGGCAATACATCAAGCTTGGCGGCAACTGGCAGCAGAAATAACCGCCAGCCTTTCCGCCTGAAGCCACTTCTGCAACTAAAAAAGCCGACCCAATAAGAAGGGATCGGCTTTTTTAATCACCGGGCCGGGCGTGCGGCCCTGCCCCATCGCGACAATTTCCTGCTAGCCGTACATGCTCCTCGCCTCGCGGGCCAGATCCTCGTGAAAGTCAGGATGCGCCAGCGAGATCAGCGCCTGCGCGCGCTCTCTGAGGCTCAGACCCTTGAGATTGACGCAGCCAAACTCGGTGACCACGAACTGGGTATCCATTCGGGTATCGGTGACAACGCCGGGACCCAGTTGCGGCACGATCCGGCTGACCATGCCTTTTTTTGCCGTTGAGTTGAGGGCAATAAACGAACGTCCATTTATGGAAGCGTGAGCGCCTCGAACAAAATCCAGCTGTCCGCCGGTACCCGAGAACTGTTTGCCGCCGACACTCTCCGCATTGATCTGGCCGGACAGGTCCACCTCTATGGCGGCGTTGATGGAAACCATATTGTCATTTTGTCGAATGATGGAGGGATTGTTTACCCAGGAGGCGGGCATTCCGATCAGCGAAGGATTGTCATCCATGAAGTCATACATGTCCCGGTCTCCCAGCGCCAGGGTGTAGACATGCAGGTGCTGCATCAGGGTTTTGAAACGACCCGTGATTACGCCGCTCTCGATCAGGTCTGCAATCGCCGGCGTCAGCAGCTCCGAGTGCACGCCCAGATCCTTGTGATGTTTCAACAGGCTGGCCACTGCATTGGGTGCGCCGCCAACCCCCAGCTGAATGGTATCCCTGTCATGAATCCTGGAGGCAATATGCTGCGCAATCCGCATGTCTGTGTCGTTTGCCGGCCGGTTTGCAACCTCTGCCAGTGGCAGGTCGGATTCGATCAAAAAATCCACTTCTGTAATATGAACCGTGCACTCGCCAAAGGTTCTCGGCATATAGGGATTGACTTCCAGTACTACAATGTCGGCTTTGCGCACAATGCTGGCGCCATAATCCGCATTTGTACCGAGGCTGAAATAGCCGTGTTTATCCATCGGCGATACCGTTACCACAAAGCATTCCGGCCTTATGCGTTGGGTGAGAATCCTGCCGACCTGGTGGAATGTCGCCGGCACATAGTGCATCCAGTCCGGGTGCTGCTGGTAAACCTCACGGTCATACCCGCTGAGGAACATTGGACGAGGGATGACTTTATCCCTAATACCCTCGGTCAACAAAAGTTTCTGCAGTGCTTCACTGCCATGCATGTAATAAAGATTGAGCGGCTGCCTGAATTCTGTCGGCAAGACTGTCGCCATCGCACCAATAAAGGTATTCGGCATCGCAATACCCATGGACAGAATAAGATTTCTCACCTCGCCCAGTTCACGCACCAGGCTCTCGGGCTTTTCCAGTTTGCTCTGGTACTGCTGCTCGTATCTGTTACTGCCGTCGCCCATCAACCTTTCCCCGTTTTTTGGATAAACGAACAACTGGGAAAACTATTCCCATTTTCCGATGATTAAGGATAATAGCGCAGCCCTAATTAGATTGTGATACATACTATTGAAATCTTCCACATTCAACGACTTCGACCCGGATCGTGTTCCCTCCCCCTGCTTTGTCGTTGACGAGGTTGCGGTTGAGCGCAACCTGCAAATCCTCGACCGGGTTCAGCGGGAAAGCGGTGCAAAAATTCTCGCCGCCCTGAAAGCCTTTTCCATGTGGAGCCTGGGTCCCTTGGTATCGAAATACCTGCACGGCACCTGTGCCAGCGGCCTCAACGAGGCGCGGCTTGGGCATGAGGAGTACGGCGGCATTGATGCGGGCAAGGAGACCCATGTTTTCTCGGCGGCCTACTGCGAGGATGACCTTCGACAGATACTCAAAATCGCTGATCATGTGGTATTCAACTCTTTCAGCCAGTGGCAGCGGTTTCAGCCGTTGCTCAATGAAGCGAGAAAACAGCGTCCCCAGTTGCAGTTCGGGTTGCGCATCAATCCGCAACACTCGGAGGGTGAAGTGGAGATTTACGATCCCTGCGCCCCCTGCTCCCGGCTGGGTATTCCGCTGTCGCAGTTTGAAGGGCAGTTACTGGATGGCATCACGGGGCTGCATTTTCATACCCTCTGCGAGCAGGATTTCAAACCTCTTGAGAGAACCCTGGCTGCAGTCGAGGAAAAGTTCGGCCACCTGCTGCCGCAAATGCAGTGGGTCAATTTCGGTGGCGGTCACCACATCACCCGGCCCGACTACCAGGTGGACGAACTGATCAGTGCGATCAGGGCTTTTTCAGAAAAATACCGGGTACAGGTCTACCTGGAACCGGGCGAAGCCATTGCCATTCATACCGGCGTTCTGGTCGCAGAGGTGCTGGACTTGACCTGGAACGAACGCGAGCTGGCAATACTGGACACCTCGGCCACCTGCCATATGCCGGACACCCTGGAAATGCCCTACCGGGCAGATATTTTTGGCGCCGCAATGCCCGCGGAACTGCCCCACGGCTACCGCCTGGGCGGCATGACCTGCCTCGCCGGTGACGTGATCGGGGATTACAGTTTTGCCGAGCCGCTGCAGGTTGGCCAGCGGCTGATGTTTGACGATATGAGCCACTACACCATGGTCAAGACCACCACTTTCAACGGCATCAATCTGCCCGCAATTGCGCTCTGGAATTCAGAAACGGATAGGCTTCGAATCATCAAACAATTCGGCTATGAGGATTTCAAGGGACGCCTGAGCTGACAGAGTCTTTCGATAGAAAACTTTCAGGCCGCCTCTTCGGGTTGACACAGCGCAAGCTGATTGACGCTTCACGGGAAACAGCAATGGACACTCTAGACACAAACTACCCTCACTTCCTCGGCTCGGAAATCGACCAGGGCGATGCGGATAATTCCGCCTTCCATATTATCCCGGTACCCTACGAGCGCACCGTGAGTTACGGTGGCGGCACTGTCAGGGGACCCTCAGCAATTTTACAGGCCTCGTGGCAGCTGGAGACCTGGGATGGGCACAGCAACCCCTCCGAGCTTGGCATCTGCACCCGACCTGCGGTTGACTGCTCCGGTGAAGAAGCAGAGGTCATTGAGCGCATTGCCTGCGCAACCGCAGGCGTCGTCATGGACGGAGGCATGCCGGTGGCTATCGGCGGCGAACACACGGTAACCGGCGGCATCGTCAAGGGGCTTTTGGATGCCGGTGTTACCGATTTCGGTGTCGTGCAGATCGATGCCCACGCCGACCTGCGCGATGCCTATGAAGACAACCCCCTGAGCCACGCCTCGGTGATGAAACGGGTGGTGGATCTCGGCATTCCTCTCTACCAGCTTGGCGTCCGCGCCTACTGCGAGGAGGAAATGGAGGCGCGCAGAATTTACGGTGTGCACCATCTTGATGCCGATGTGCTGGTGCCCGGGAACATCACCCATTTCGAGTTGCCGGACAATTTTCCGAAAAAAGTATTTTTTACCCTGGATATAGACGGCATGGATCCGTCGGTGTTTCCCTCCACGGGCACACCGGTACCCGGCGGGCTGGGCTGGTACCAGACACTGGGCTTGTTTGAGTGCGTTGCCCGACAGCGCCGCATTATCGGCTTCGACATCATGGAGTTTGCCCCCATCGACGGTTTCCATGCCTACGAGTTTGCTGCCGCCCAGTTGCTCTACAAGATGATGGGCATTGTTCAGCGCAGCAGTTGACCCAAGCCCAAAAACAGCGGTGCAGAACTGGAAACTATGGCTAGCGCTGGCGTCGAAAGCGCCCCGGCGTAGTGCCAACCCAGCGCTGAAAGGCGCGGCTGAAATTGGCTGTATTGCTGTAGCCCAGCATCTCCCCGACATCGGCGACGCTAAAGTGCGCCTGTTTCAGCAACTGACAGGCACTGTCGCGCTGCTGCTCTTCCAGCAACTGACGAAATCCTGAATTCTGTTTCTGCAACTGGCGAATCAGTGTCCGCGGCGACATAAAAAGACCGCTGGCTGTGTTCTCAAGTGTGGGAATTGGCAGCTGCTCCCCCGCCAGCAGCCGTCCAAAGTGAGCCGACAACTGGTTGCGAACACGTGCCACCGCATCACCCGGGTCAAGCAGAGCCGAGAGATCATCCCGGCACTGGGAAATTGAAGACTGGTAGGTTTTGGCATCACTGAGTGGGCAGGCCACACCGAGCAGGTGAAGCGGCAGCTCCAGATGGGTCACGGTGGCATCGAACCGTATCCCGGCCTGAAAGTACTCAGGGTAACAGTTGGCGTGTGGCGGCGGCGGAAAAGCCAGATGTATCTCCAACCCGGCGCTGCTTCCCAGTACTGCCAGCAGATAACTCTGGAAAATCTGTAACAGTATTTCATCGAGCGGAATCAACAGTTCAGGGTGGCTCAGCAACTGGCGGATGGAGAGCCGATAGCGACCGCCGCTTATCTCGGCAAAAAAATCCAGGTAGGGCGCGCGGCAGCGGGCAAAGTCAGTGAATACTTTTAGCCCTTCACCGAGGTTGCCGGCGCTGAGCGCGGCAAAACCCAGTGGACCGTGACTGGCAATATTGAGCTTTTGCCCGAGCTTCAGCCCCCATTCAGGCGATCCGGAAATACGCGCGGCATTGAGAAAAATCCTCAGTTGCTGGGCGGCGGTGATGCTACCGCTACCGCTGAGATCGGCCTCCGACAAGCCGGTTGCATCGAGTATCGCAGAGCTGTGCTGCGGTTGTTGCTGCAACAGGACGCGGCTGTAAGTTTTTGGTACGGGAAGATTTCCAATCTGCTGGGACATCGTCACAGAGTGTCATGGATGGCGATAAATGACAAAAATATTGTCACTTAAGGAATTTGCCGCCCCCGTCATCCCGTTCTAGTATTAAAGGCACATTTAGTGCGAATGGATGGAGGTTGAGCCGATGAAGGTGTATTCCCTGCAGCGCCCTGATACTGGCGAGGTGCGCTACATCGACCGGAAACGCTACCTGTGGGCGCTGGCAATGATTTATCCCCTGATCGCTGTCAGCGGTATCTGGTTGTACTGGCTCACCGGCAGTGAGTGGTCCTTCCTTGTCCCCCTGGTGTTTATTTACGGCGGGGTCACCCTTTTTGACTGGCTGCTGGGCGAAGATGAATCCAATCCCCCGGAAGTATTGATGCCCGCACTTGAAGAGGACGCCTATTACCGCTGGCTGACATACCTCTCCGTGCCGATGCACTTCTTTGTTCTGATCGCCATTGCGGTATTTGTCGGCACCCAGTCGATTCATCCCCTGTCAGTGCTGGCGCTGGCACTCACCGGCGGCGTCTACAGCGGCCTGGGGCTTGTCACCGCGCACGAACTGGGTCATAAAAAAGGTCGCCTGGAAAAACAGCTGGCAAAAATTTGTCTCGCGGTACCCGCCTACGGTCACTTCTGTATTGAACACAATCGCGGCCACCACCGCGATGTTGCTACACCGGATGACCCGGCCAGTTCGCGAATGGGTGAGTCCATCTACAGGTTCGCCCGCAGGGAAATTCCCGGTGCCTTCAGGCGTGGCTGGGAAATTGAGCGGGCGAGGCTGGAACGACAGGGTAAAAACGCCTGGAGCCGGGACAACGAGATACTGCAATCTTTTGCCCTCTCTGCACTGATCCAGATCAGCCTGATAGCCAGCTTTGGCTGGATCATGATTCCCTTCCTGGCCATTCACAATTTCTGGGCCTGGTGGCAACTGACCAGCGCGAATTACATCGAGCACTACGGGCTGTTGCGCAGGCAAAATGACAAAGGTGTTTACGAGCGCTGCCAGCCACACCACAGCTGGAATGCCAATCACCTGCTTTCCAATCTGCTGCTCTACCACCTGGAGCGTCATTCAGATCACCATGCCAATCCGACGCGGCGCTACCAGAGCCTGCGCAGCTATCCGGACCTGCCCTCGCTGCCATGCGGCTATTTCGGCATGTTCCTGGTCGCTTATGTCCCCGCCCTCTGGTACAGGATTATGAACCAACGGCTGATGGCACTACCCCACGTCAATGGCAACCTGGCCAACGTCAACCTTGACCCGGACAGCCAACAGCAGCTGCTGGAGCGTTACCCCGCGCCGCCGGGGGCGGGAGAAAAAGAGATGCGAGAGGCCGCCTGATGAATGACCGCTACCAGTGTCCCGGTTGCGGGTATATCTACGACGAATCAACCGGTGATCAGCGCGAGGGTTATCCCGCCGGCACGCCCTTCATCGATCTGCCTGATGACTTTGCCTGCCCGGACTGCTCGGTACGTTACAAGGAGGATTTTGAAAAACTGGATTCTAGCGACTGAAAACGGTGCGCTCGAACCACTGCAGGGGCAGGCGGCCTTTATTTGTCAGGCACATATTAGCCAAGCATGTATTAGCCAGGCATGCGGCCGGTGACATCAGTCACGCAGCCCCAGCACATCCTGCATGTTATAGAGGCCTTGATCCTTGTCCACCAGCCAGCTGGCTGCCCGCACCGCTCCGCGGGCAAAGGACATGCGGCTGGAAGCCTTGTGTGTGATCTCGACCCGCTCGCCATCGGCTGCGAACATCACCGTGTGATCACCGACAATATCGCCGGCGCGCACGGTGGCAAAGCCAATCGTCTGCGAATCGCGGGCGCCTGTCTGGCCCTCGCGACCGTATACCGCTACCTCTTTCAGATTTCGGCCCAGAGTATCGGCCACCACTTCGCCCATGCTGAGAGCGGTACCCGAGGGCGCATCCACTTTGTGGCGATGGTGGGCTTCATAAACCTCGATATCGGAATCTTCACCCAGCACTCTCGCCGCCAGTTCCAGCAGTTTGAAGCAAACGTTGACGCCGGTACTGAAGTTTGAAGCCATGCACAGCGCCGTGCTGTCCGCTGCTGCCAGCACCTGTGCTTTTTGATCATCGCTAAATCCGGTGGTGCCAATGACCATCTTCTTGCCACTGGCAGAACAGATCCCGGCATTCTCAACCGTGGCAAGCGGTGCCGTGAAGTCTATGAGCACATCAAAGTCATCGACAACATCGGCGAGATTGCCCACCACGCGGACGCCATTGCTGCCGATGCCTGCAAGTTCACCGGCATCGGCGCCGATCAGTGTGCTTTGCGGGCGCTCTATGGCGGCTGTCAGAGTGGTCTCGGGGTGATTGCTTACCGCTTCAATCAGGGTTTTACCCATCCTGCCAGCGGCACCGGTAACTGCAATTCTTGTTGTCATTAATCAGTCTCTCAGCTGAATAGAGGTAGTATCACATCGTAAAGCCGTCGAAAAACTTTTTCACGCCCTCGAACCAGGAAGTTTTCTGCGGCGAGTGCTTGCCACCCTCAAGACTGGCGTGCAGTTGCTTCAACAGCTCTTTCTGCTCGCCACTGAGGTTTACCGGCGTTTCGACGATGACGCGGCAGAGCAGATCGCCCTGGGCACCACCGCGAACCGAGGTAACTCCCTTGCCGCGCAGGCGGAACAAACGCCCGGTCTGGGTCTCAGCCGGCACCTTCAGCTTGACGCGACCATCCAGCGTTGGCACTTCCAGTTCTCCACCGAGGGCGGCATCGACAATACTGATTGGCACCTCGCAGTAAAGATTGCGCCCGTCACGTTCAAACAGGTCATGTTTGCGTACATGCACCTGAACATAGAGATCACCTGCCGGCCCGCCTTCCGGCCCGGCTTCACCCTCGCCAGCCAGGCGTATGCGGTCACCGCTATCGACGCCGGGGGGTATTTTTACCGAAAGCGTTTTCTTCTCCTCAACCCGACCACGGCCATGACAGCTGCCACAGGGATCGGTTATCACCTTGCCGCGACCGTGGCATTTGGGGCAGGTCTGCTGCACCGAGAAAAAACCCTGCGACATACGCACCTGTCCAGCACCTCCGCAGGTGCCACAGGTACTTGGCGAAGTACCTGCCTTGGCGCCGGAGCCATCACAGCTTTGACAACTGACCAGCGTGGGAATATTGATTTTTACCGTCGTGCCCCGCACGGCGTCTTCCAGGCTCAGGTCAAGGTCATAGCGCAGGTCGGAGCCGCGAACAGGCCCGCCGCGACCGCCACGCCCGCGACCGAAGATATCGCCAAACACGTCGCCGAAAACATCGCCGAAATCGGAAAAACCTCCGCCGCCGCCAAAGCCGGCACCCTGCCCCATACCGGCATGACCAAACTGGTCATAGGTGGCGCGCTTCTCCTTGTCGGAGAGAACCTCGTAGGCCTCGGTGGCTTCCTTGAACTTTTCCTCTGCCTCTTTGTTATCCGGGTTACGGTCCGGATGGCATTTCATCGCAATCCGGCGGTAGGCCTTTTTTATTTCGGCTTCCGGCGCACCCTTGGCGACGCCCAGAACTTCGTAATAATCTCGTTTAGACATAGATCAATTCACTGTTTTATTAACAGCACAAAGGCCGAACTCATCTCGCAAGCCCGGCCTTCGCGCGTGAGGGACAAGAGATTACCTGTCCTTGTCTTCTTCCTTCACTTCTTCAAATTCGGCATCCACCGCATCGTCGGAAGATCCACCCTCATCTGCCGCTCCCTCAGCCTGGGCCTGGGCCTGCTCCTGGTACAGTTTCTGGGCCAGCGTGGCAGAGGCCTCGGAGAGTTTCTGCGCAGCGGCATCAATGGCTTCCTTGTCGTCGCCTTTCACCGCCTCCTCAACTTCTTTGATCGCCGCTTCAATGGCCGACTTCTCTTCGTCAGTCGCCTTGTCGCCAGCCTCGTCCAGGGTTTTCTTCGCCGCGTGAGCAAGGCCGTCGGCGGTATTGCGCGCCTGCACCAGCTCCTCGAACTTCTTGTCCTCGGCAGCGTGGGACTCGGCATCCTGTACCATCGCTTCGACCTCATCGTCGGAGAGGCCGGAAGAAGCCTTGATCACGATTGACTGCTCCTTGCCGGTAGCCTTGTCCTTGGCACCCACATTGAGAATGCCGTTGGCGTCGATATCAAAGGTCACCTCGATCTGCGGCATACCGCGCGGCGCCGGGGGAATATCGGCCAGGTCGAAGCGACCCAGCGACTTGTTGCCAACCGCCTGCTTGCGTTCGCCCTGAACCACGTGAATGGTCACGGCAGTCTGGTTGTCTTCGGCAGTCGAGAAAATCTGCGATTTCTTGGTCGGAATCGTGGTGTTTTTCTCGATCAGCGGTGTGGCAACGCCACCCATGGTTTCAATACCCAGTGTCAGCGGAGTCACATCCAGCAGCAGAACGTCTTTCACATCACCAGAGAGAACCGCACCCTGAATCGCAGCACCCATAGCTACCGCTTCGTCCGGATTGACGTCACGGCGTGCATCTTTGCCGAAGAAGGAAGACACTTTCTCCTGTACCAGTGGCATACGGGTTTGCCCGCCCACCAGGATTACATCGTCGATATCGGATGCGGACTTGCCGGCATCTTTCAGCGCGATCTTCACCGGCTCGAGGGAGTGCACGACCAGCTCCTCCACCAGCGACTCGAGCTTGGCCCGGGTCAGTTTCACAACCAGATGCTTGGGTCCGGAGGCATCAGCTGTGATATAGGGCAGGTTGACCTCTGTTTGCTGACTGGATGACAACTCGATCTTGGCTTTCTCTGCCGCCTCTTTCAGACGCTGCAGGGCCATCGGGTCATTGTGCAGGTCAATGCCGTTTTCTTTCTTGAACTCTTCCGCCAGGTACTCGATAAGGCGCAGGTCGAAATCCTCACCGCCAAGGAAGGTGTCGCCGTTGGTCGACAGCACTTCGAACTGGTGCTCACCGTCCACATCTGCAATTTCGATAATGGAGATGTCGAAGGTACCGCCACCCAAGTCGTACACAGCAATCACGCGGTCGCCGGGAGTCTTGTCCATACCATAGGCCAGCGCTGCCGCCGTTGGCTCATTGATGATGCGCTTGACATCAAGGCCGGCAATTTTGCCCGCATCCTTGGTAGCCTGACGCTGGGAGTCATTAAAGTATGCCGGTACTGTAATAACAGCTTCGGTCACTTTTTCACCGAGGTATTCCTCGGCGGTTTTCTTCATCTTCTTGAGCACTTCGGCAGAAATCTGCGGTGCAGCCTTTTTGTCACCCTTTACTTCTACCCAGGCATCGCCATTGTCAGCCTTGACGATTTTGTAAGGCACCATTTTGATGTCTTTCTGAACAACATCATCTTCAAAACGGCGCCCGATAAGGCGCTTCACCGCATACAGCGTATTCTGGGGATTGGTCACTGCCTGGCGCTTGGCAGACTGCCCGACCAGAATTTCATTATCATCGGTGAACGCAACAATTGATGGCGTCGTGCGCGCACCCTCTGAATTCTCTATAACTTTGGGCTTGCCGCCCTCCATCACCGAGACACACGAGTTGGTAGTACCAAGGTCAATGCCGATAATTTTGCCCATTTTTTTACTCTCTAAGTCGTTCAATCTGTTTAATGACCGCACTAAATATGTGCTTTCTGGTTACTTATATTGGCCCTGTTCCGGGGTTTTCAACCCCCCTCAGCGACCGGGGCATCAGGCGGGTTTCGCCACCACCACCATGGCCGGTCGCACCAGGCGGCCATTCAGTGTGTAGCCCTTCTGGAATACCTCGATTACCGTGTTTGGCTCCACCTCCGGATTCGGCACCATGCTCATGGCCTGGTGAAGTGCGGGGTCAAAAGGCTGTCCATGCGGCTCAACCGCCTCTACCTTGAAACGTGTCAGCACGGATTCGAAATTCTTCAGCGTCAGCTCAACGCCTTCCATCAGCGGGCCGACAACGTCTGCTTTGCTGTCCGTTTTGCCCGCGGCAATGGCACGCTCCAGGTCATCCACCACTGGCAACAGCTCAGACACCAGTTTTTCTACCGCGTATTTGTGGGCGTTCTCGATGTCTCGCTCAACCCGGCGACGCAGGTTCTGCATCTCTGCCTGGGTTCGAAGCACCTGGTCTCTTGCGGTATTCAGTTCCTGTTGCAATATGGAAAGATCGGCAGCAGCCTCGGCCGCAATCTCCAATGCCTCCTGGTCGCCCTGCTCGACAGGCTGCTCCGGCACGGCTGTTTCTTCTGCCTGCTGTGGTTGGTCAGCTTCTTTTGCTTTATCCTGGTCAGACACAAAAAGTCCCCTCTTTTATTCTCATCCCGCTATATTGGGTCACAATTGCCGGTTTCAAGGGTTTTAAATTCCGCGGTGAGGATCATTTTCAGCACGGCAAAATCCCTATAACATTACCGCCTCTCAATGAAGTCAAAATCACCGGATTAACCAAGCGTTGCTCACCGCCCTCACCATCAAAAATTTCACCCTGGTCGAATCTCTGGAAATCGATTTCTGTGCCGGGATGACCGCCATCACCGGCGAGACCGGTGCCGGCAAATCACTGGTGCTCGGGGCACTGGGTCTGGCACTGGGCGACCGCGCTGACACCGACCGCATCCGCCGGGGCGCAGACCGGGCTGAAGTCTCCGCCCTGTTTGATGTTTCATCTATAACTGCCGCCAGCCAGTGGTTGCAGGAAAATGACTTTGCAGATCTCGATGGCGAGTGCCTGTTGCGGAGAATTGTCACCAGTGAGGGACGATCCCGCGGCAGCATCAACGGCCAGTCCGCCACCATGCAGCAGTTGCGCGAACTTGGCGAAATGCTGATCGACATACACAGCCAGCATGAGCACCAGTCGCTGCTGCGTAAAAATATGCAGCGGGTGCTGCTGGATAATTTCGCCGGCACATCAGCGCTGGCCGAGGTAGTGAAGCGCTGTTACGAGCAGTGGCAGCAGCTGGCGCAACGCATCGAAATACTGGCATCACAGTCTGAACAGCTGAAATCCCGTAAAGAGCTGCTGGAATTCCAGGTGACCGAACTGGATCAGCTGGGGCTGGAAGAAAACGAGCTTGAAGCCCTGGAGCAGGAACAGCAACTGCTCGCCAACGCCGAATCTATTGTCCAGAGCAGCCGGATAATCCTCGACATATGCGCAGAAGGCGAAAATTTCAGCCTCATCGACGGGCTCAACAAGAGCCTGCAGTTGCTGGATGCCATGCCGCAAAAACCGCAAGCGCTCGAGGATGCGACAAAACTTCTCGAGAGCGCCAGAATTGATGTCGAAGAAGCCAGCCGGGAAGTCGAGCATCACCTCAACAGTTTTGAAGGT
>JBFFTH010000037.1:0-14891 GCA_041571855.1 Porticoccaceae bacterium | reverse complement strand
AAGATGATGTAGACATAGGAATCGCCGAAAAAGGAAAAACCTCGCACCGTAACTGCACCTGGTACCGATAGCATGGCTGTTGTCAGTGGATAGGTAACCTGATCCTCAACTACCTGGGGTGCCTGGCCCGGATAACTGGTTTTGATGATTACCTGCACATCCGACAGGTCGGGTATTGCGTCTACCGGGGTATTTCGGAGCGACCACGCACCAACCACTATCAGCACCGCGGTGATAAACAGCACCAGCATGCGGTTGGTGACCGACCAGCGTATAACCGCTTCAATCATGACCTGAACCTCCACTGATGGGATGGACTTCGATCACGATAAAATCACCTTTTTCTATTTTGAATTGGAAATGGACTTCCTGGCCGCTCGACAGCTGCTTGAGATCGATTGCCGATGCTGCGTTAAAATCCATGGTTGCAGCAGGCCGATTCCATTTTTTAATGGGACCACGACTGATATTCAGGATTCGGTTTTCACTGTCGATGTGGTTGATTACACCCCGGGCCGAAGCCGTTTCTACGGGTTTCTCGTCTGTCGTCATGCTGTGCTGCATACGCACAAAGTCGGAGGTTTTGCTGGACTCGGAATCCAGCAAAAACTGAGCGGATGTGACGACAGTATCAGCCTCGTTTACACCCTCTAATACCTCCACAAAATGCTTATCCTGCCTGCCAAGGGTTACGGCAATGGATTTGTAGCTGCCACCGCCCAGCGCCAGCACGACCCTGTCCTGGCTGCCGGTTCTTATCACCGCCTCTTTTGGTACCAGCAGGGCCTCGGCAGGTTCAGCATGAATGGTGACCTGTGCAAACATATTGGGCTTGAGAACCCCCTCGGGGTTATCAAAGCGCAACCTGACCCTGGCAGTGCGTGTTTTCGGATCCAGCACCGGGTAAACGTAATCAACACTGCCCTGCCACACCCTGCCCGGCACGTAATCCAGTGTCATACTTACCGCCAGGCCTACCTCCACCATGGAGGCCTGTCGCTCGAAGACTTCAGCTTCCACCCAAATACTATCCAGCACGCCGATCGACATCACCATGGTTCCCGGCTTGACATAAAAACCCTCGCGCACATTGAGGTTGTCCACGATGCCGGTTTGCGGCGCATAGAAAATCATCGCCGTTTGCACTGAACGGCTTTTGTCGAGTTGTTGAATGGTGGCTTCATCGATATCAAGCGCCCTGAGACGGTCCCTGGCCGCCTGTATCAGTCTGGGGTTATTGGCTCGCAGGGCGAGTATGTATTCTTCCTGGGAATTGACCAGTTGCGGGGAGTAGAGAGCGTACATCGGCTGGCCCTCGACGACCGGATCGCCCGTGGCATTGACGTAGAGCTTCTCGATCCAGCCCTCCACCCTTGGATGGATGTGAACCAGGCGGTCCTCGTCATACTGCACATATCCGACAGTGGTGATTTCAGACTCGAGAGCGCCCAGGGTAACCCTTGAGGTGCGAACTCCCAGGTTATTTACCACGTTGGGGTCAATGGTGATGGTTCCGGAGGTCTTGCTCAGGGCACTGCCCTCTTCCTCGTAAACAGGGACAAGGTCCATTCCCATGGGTGATTTACCTGGTTTGTCGCGCCGATAATCGGGATCCATCGGTGCCACCCAGTAAAGCGGTTTGGGCTCAGCACTATCCGTGTCTGTGGTCGCATCATTCCTTGTCGAAAGCAGGTAGCCGCCAATAGACCCGATCAAGAGCCCGGCTAACAGTGTCACGGTGGTCTTTTTCATGGCGTGGGCTCCCGGTTTGCAGCACTGCTGCGGGTGAGAAAGTAGTTCAGTTGCGAGACGGTTTTGAGGCGCTCTACCTGAATATTGAGAAAATCGATGTTTGCATTCAGTTCAGCGATGCGCGAGCGAATAACCTCAGAAAAGTCGCCGACATCATTGGTATAGGCATTTAATGAGGCTTCAGCCTGTTCATGGATTTCCTGCAACAATCGCGCGCGATAGAGGGCTATGCGCTGATCAAGCCGCTCTAAACGCTTTGACGCGGATAGATAACCGGCCCGCATATCCCTCAATGCAAGGGCCCGATCTGTTTTGGACGCGCTTTCCTCGGCAATGGCTGCTTTTACCTGTCGATCCTGGCGGTTACCGGTAAAAATCGGCAGATCAAAACTGAGTCCCACCGAAACAAAATCGCTGCGTTCATTGCCCATTGGGTCATCGTCGCGGTAGGCATAACCCAGGTTTAGTCCCCACTGCGGTTTGTATTGCTGTTTTGCCAGCTCTACGGCCGTGGTTCCGGCGCTGATTTCCTCTTCCTGGCCCAGGATGGCAGGGTGGCGGGAAAAATCCGGTGAGGCATTTTTCAGCTCAATCAATGGCAATTGGGAAGGCAGATCCGTACCTGCGGATATATCATCTGCCAGCCATTTGCCCAGGTTGGCGATGCTGGTTTCCTGCATCTGATGCAGGGTGGTAAGTCTGTCATCCAGCCGAGTCAGTTCCAGCTGCGAACGAATTAGGTCATGTTGTCGTGTATTCCCCACCGCAGTGGTATAGCTGGATTCGGCAACATCCACCAGGTGTTCAAACAGCTGTCGGTCCTGCTCAATCAGTCGGATAGTCTCCCTGAAACGATAGGCGTCAAGCCACTGCTCCGACACAGCCAGCCTCAGTTTGGCCTCGCGATCCTCTCGCATGTAGGGGTGCCGCTGACTCAACGCCATAAGTTGCCGCTGCCTGAGCTCACGCGTGTCGCCGCGCGGAAACATCTGGCTGTATGATATTTTCAACTGGGTCATTGGCTCCTGATCGAATTCGAGGCTGTCTGCGGCCATATTCGCCACAGCGATGGATATTTTTGGATCAGGGAGTGTAGCCGCAACGACACTCTTTTCACGGCTGGCTAGCTCACGTTGATAGCTGCCCTCGAGCCAGGGGTCGCCATCGATAGCCAATGCAATGGCCTGTTCTAGCGACAGATCTTGCGCATTCACCGATGCCGGTATCCAGAGAACGATAAGGGCTGCAAGCATCAGCACGCTAACTACGGTCGTTTTTAGACGGATTTTCATGGTTTCTCACCAAAGCTTCGCCACAATAGGTCAGTAACTTCCAAGCACAGAGCTTGTAAGAGGACTATCTGGACAGGTGCGCCGAATTTCAGGCGCAACTATCCTGCTTTAGCTCAAAATGGGGGGGCGAAAAAGGGAGGAACCGGAAGCTGGGTCAATGACCTGGTGGTAGTCCGTCGACGGACGCTGCAGGGCATACACAGCAGCAAACTCGGCTGCGGGTATGGCGCTGGCGTTACAACCGCCCAGCTTGCAGTCGCAGTCTGAGCAGCAGTCAGAATGGCCATCAACGGATGCAGTTTGGGCTTCTGCAGTTTGATTCATCATTGCCATATGTTGGCTGTGATCCATCGCGCCATCGTGGTCCATGGGACCGGGTGACATTCCTGCGCAGGAGCTGCCGACAAAAGCCGAAGCCTGGCTGAAAACAACCAGCAACAATAAAGCGATGAGACTTTTGCGGGGAGATGAAGCCATTTGCACCCTGACAGCTAACGCAGACATGTCTCCACATTAGTTTAATTTGCCGGAGCTGACAATAGTTCTGGCCAGATTGCAGCTGGCAATGCTAGGTCTTCAGCTGTAAAGGGCCCAACAGATATTCAGGTCAGATAGCGCATCAGCAGCGTATATTCGCCGCCGGCGGTTGCCGCGCCTTCCGGCAGAGGTATTTTTACAATATGACCGGAACCTGGCGCCGCTTCCATAGCATTTCCTGCTTTATTTTCAATGGCTTGAAGCGGAAAGTTAACATTCCCATCAGGTGTAACCAGCTGTAGCATATCGCCTTTTTCGAAGCGGTTTTTCACGTCGACTGTTGCCCAGCCGCTGTTGTTGTCGAGTTCGAGAATTTCGCCCACAAACTGCTGGTTGGGGTTGCTGGAAGCACCCTTTTCGTAATTCTGGTATTCCTGTGGCACATGGCGGCGATAGAAACCCTCGGTATAACCGCGATTGGCAAGGTGATCCAGCTCTACCATCAGGTTCATATCGAAAGGCTCTCCGGCGACCGCGGCATCGATTGCGCGGCGATAGACTTGTGCCGTGCGTGCCACATAGTAGTGGGACTTGGTTCGGCCCTCGATTTTAAGGGAGTGCAGGCCCATTTCCACCATCCTGGGCACGTGCTGGACTGCTCGCAGATCCTTGGAATTCATGATGTAGGTGCCGTGCTCATCCTCAAATGCGGGCATCAGCTCACCGGGGCGGTTTTCCTCTTGCAGCAGCATCATTGGCGGGTAGTCATCATCCCGATGAGAATGCTGCCCCTGTTTTGGATTACTTGGCACCCAGCTTTCGACCTGGGTGGCGGGGATAATATCGCCGGTCTCTGTCTGCTTTGCGTCCTGCGCCGAGTACTTCCAGCGACACGCATTGGTGCAGGCGCCCTGGTTGGGATCCCGGTGATTCATGTAGCCGGACAAGAGGCAGCGGCCGGAATAGGCAATACAGAGCGCGCCGTGGACAAACACCTCGATTTCCATCTCGGGGACTTCTTCGCGGATTTCCGCGATCTCATCCAGCGACAGTTCCCTGGACAGAATCACCCGCTTGATGCCCTGCTGCCCCCAGAATTTAACGGTCGCATAATTGACAGCGTTCGCCTGTACCGAAAGGTGAACCACCTGGTCGGGCCATTTCTCACGGACCATCATTATCAATCCGGGGTCGGACATGATCAGGGCATCCGGCCCCATGGCGATGATCGGCTCAAGGTCCCTGATATAGCTGCGAACCTTGTTGTTATGGGGCGAAACATTGCTCGCCAGGTAGAACTGTTTGCCCAGTCGGTGCGCTTCCTCGATGGCAGCGGCGATATTTTCTTCCCGGTTGAACTCGTTTTCGCGTACGCGCAGGCTGTAGCGAGGCTGTCCGGCGTAGACGGCATCGGCGCCATAGGCAAAGGCGTAGCGCATGTTTTTAAGGGTGCCCGCGGGCGATAGCAGTTCGGGTTTGTGTTTCATGGTTGAACAGCCTGACGAAAATGGTCGGGTATTCTAGCTGATTTCAGAAAAAAATAGGCTCAATTTGCGCAGCAGGTGGAAAACATCGGGGCAAAATGGGTGGCGACCCCTGCCAGCCACACCCCGGCACATAATGTCACCGCTACCGTTGCTCCCTTCCGGGCCTGGCGGGGTTCACAGCTGATTATTGCGAGGGGACCAACAGGGGCCACCATTGAGGGGGCGCATTATGGCAGGTAGTGCAGTAATTTCAACCGTTTCGTGGTTTAACCTCTGGTGTTCGCGGCGCAGGTTGCCTACCATAGTGCCTGCTTTTTTGGCAGGGAAAATAAAGCCGTGCGGATCCCGACACATTCTATGTTGCAACCCCCATTAAAAATTCTCTGGCTGTCACTTCTGCTGGCCTCGGTGACCGCTTTGCTGACTGCCTGCGGTAACGGCGAGAACAATGTCACCACCGGCAATCGCGATGGCATCATGCACTGGGGGAACGGTACAGATCCGCAGGAACTGGACCCCCACATTGTTACCGGTGTGCCCGAGCACCATATTCTCACTGCCCTGCTGGAGGGCCTGGTGCTGAAAGATCCGGCAACACTGGAGCCGATTCCCGGCGTGGCCAAGCGCTGGGAGATCAGCGAGGATGGCAGGACCTACACCTTTTATTTGCGGGAAAATGCCCGCTGGTCGAACGGGGATCCGGTGACGGCGGAGGATTTTGTCTGGTCCTGGTGGCGTGCTCTGCAACCGGCGCTGGGCAACCAGTATGCCTACATGTATTTCCCGATTAAAAATGCAGAAGCCTATCTCAAGCGCGAGATAGACGATTTTGATCAGGTGGGTGTCAAGGCTGTGGATGATTTCACCTTGCAGGTCGAACTGAATAACCCCACGCCCTACTTCCTGCAGCTGCTCGATCACTACAGCATGTTCCCGGTCCATCGCGCGACAATTGAGAAATTCGGCAAACCCGATCAGCGCGGCAGTTTATGGACCCGTCCGGGCAATTTCGTCGGCAATGGACCTTTCCAGCTCAAGGAGTGGAAACTGAACAAACTGGTAGCGGTAGAACGAAATCCCCACTACTGGGATGCCAGCACGGTGAAGCTGAATCAAATTCACTTCCACCCCACGGAAAATGTCACCACCGAGGAGAGAATGTTCAGGGCGGGCCAGCTCCATCACACTGCCAGCATTCCCATTGACAAGGTGGCAGTTTACCAGCGAAACAACCCGGCCCTGCTCCATGCAGAGCCCTACCTGGGAAATTATTTTTACCGTTTCAACATCAACAAGCCCCACCTGAGTGACAAGCGTGTGCGGCGGGCGTTGGCTATGGCTATTGATCGCCAGCAGATTGTCGATCACGTCACCAAGGGCGGCGAGGTGCCGGCCGATACCTTTACCCCGCCCAATACCCTGGGATACAGCGCCCTGCCGGGTTTTGAGTTCAACCCCGAAAAGGCCCGCCAACTGATGGCGGAGGCCGGTTATCCCAACGGTGAGGGTTTTCCCGTCACCGAGTTGCTCTATAACACCTCCGAGGGCCACCGCAAGATTGCCGTCGCCATCCAGCAGATGTGGTACAAATACCTGGGCGTGAATATCACCCTCAACAACCAGGACTGGAAGGTATACCTGAACTCGGTTGACAGCGGTGATTACAGCATTGCCCGCGCCGGCTGGATTGGGGACTATGTCGATCCCAATACATTTCTCGATATGTGGGTCACCGATGGCGGTAACAACCGCACCGGCTGGAGCAACCCCCGCTACGATGAGTTGGTGTTGAAACTGGCGCCACGGGCCCAGGATCGTGACAGCCGCTACGCCCTGCTGCGCGAGGCCGAGGCCATTCTGCTCGATGAAATGCCGGTTATTCCCATCTACATCTACACCAGTAAGAGCCTGGTTCATCCCAGTGTCAGGGGCCTGCAACCGAACATTCTCGATTACACCCTGTACAAGAATGTCTGGCTCGATGCGTCCGCCGGAATGGAGAAGCCGCAGTCGTGAGCCGTTTTATCCTCTACCGACTGCTGCAGGCGATTCCGGTGCTGCTGGTGGTAATAACCCTGACCTTTTTCCTGATCCGGCTGGCTCCCGGCGGACCATTCAGCGCCGAGAAATCCGTCCCCCCCGAGGTTCTGCGGGCACTGGAAGCCCAGTACCAGCTGGATCTGCCGGTCTGGCAACAATACGTCAATTATCTCGGCGATCTGTTACATGGTGAATTCGGGCCTTCCTTCAAATACCCCGGGCGCACCGTCAACGAATTGATTTTGAGTGGTCTGCCAACCACCGCTGAGCTGGGTTTGTACGCCATGATGGTGGCGATACTGATTGGCATCTTGGCCGGGGTGATCGCCTCGCTGAAACCCAATACTGCCCAGGATTATCTGCCCATGTCGGCGGCAATGGTCGGGATCTGCATGCCGTCTTTCCTGATGGGACCACTGCTGGTGCTGCTGTTCGGTATCTGGCTGGAATGGGTGCCGGTTTCGGGCTGGGGCGATATCCCCGGTGACAAGATACTTCCTGCCATTACCCTGGGAACCGGGTATGCGGCCTATATTGCCCGCCTGAGCCGCGGCGGCATGCTCGAGGTGCTGTCCCAGGATTATATCCGCACTGCTCGCGCCAAGGGTCTGCCGGAACATGTGGTAGTGTTCAAACACGCACTCCGTGGCGGCTTGATTCCCGTGGTGTCATTTCTCGGCCCTGCTTTTGCCGGGTTGTTGAGTGGCTCATTTGTGGTGGAGACCATCTTCCAGATACCCGGGCTTGGTCGCTTTTATGTGCAGGCTGCCTTTAACCGCGACTACACCATGATCATGGGCACCACGGTATTTTTCGCCACCTTGATCATTGTCTTTAACCTGCTCAGCGATATTGTCGCAGTATGGATCAACCCGAGACTGCGCAAGCAGGTCAATGGGGGTGGCAAGTGAGCAATCCCGAAGAGATTTTGCAACAGGCGGAAAAAGGAACCTCGCTATGGCAGGACGCCTGGGTACGCCTGCGGAAAAACCACCTCGCCCTGTTTGGCCTCTGCGTTCTTGTTTTGCTGTGTCTCTCTGCCCTTCTCACGCCCTGGATTGCCCCCTACGGTTATGAGGAGCAGGACCTGGTGCTGGGTGCGAGTCCGCCTTCAGTTGAGCACTGGCTGGGGACCGACATCTTTGGCCGTGACATGCTGACACGGGTCCTTTACGGCAGTCGCGTATCGCTGATGGTGGGTTTCATTGCCACAGCCGTAGCACTGGCCATCGGGATTATCTGGGGCACCATTGCCGGCTATGCAGGCGGCAAGCTCGACGCGCTGATGATGCGCATTGTCGACATTCTCTACGCGCTACCCTTTATGATTTTTATTGTGCTGCTGATGGTCGTGTTTGGTCGCAATATCCTGCTGCTGTTCCTGGCCATCGGCGCGGTTGAGTGGCTGACCATGGCGCGCATTGTGCGCGCTCAGGTTCAGACGTTGCGGAAACAGGAATTTATTGAAGCCGCGGTTTCCCTGGGACTGTCCCGGTGGACCATTATCCGGCGCCACCTGATCCCCAATACCCTGGGGCCGGTAATTGTCTATACAACGTTGACCATTCCCAGTGTCATGTTACTGGAGGCGTTCCTGAGCTTCCTGGGTCTGGGCATACAGCCACCACAAAGCTCGTGGGGACTGCTGATATCCTACGGTGTGGAGACCATGGAAGAATATCCATGGCTGCTGGTATTTCCAGGCCTGGCGCTGTCCATTACCCTGTTTGCCCTCAATTTTCTCGGTGACGGATTGCGCGATGCGCTGGATCCGCGGGCCTCAAAGGATTAGGGCGAATCATGGCACTACTCGACGTCAGCAACCTGCGCACCTACTTTCACACCCGCGACGGCATTACCCGGGCGGTGGACGACATCAGCTTTTCCGTGGATGAGGGCGAAACCCTGGCCATTGTAGGGGAATCCGGCTCCGGCAAATCGGTTGCCTGCTACAGCCTGCTGGGACTGATTCCTATCCCGCCGGGCAAGATTGAGTCCGGCAGCGCCATCTTTGAAGGGAAAGATTTATTGCAGGCCGACGCGGCCAGTTTGCGCCATATTCGCGGCAACGATATCGCCGTTATTTTCCAGGACCCGATGACCTGCCTCAATCCCTACCTGACGATCGGCGAGCAGTTGATTGAACCCCTGGTCTACCATCGCAAGATCAAGCGCGGACAGGCACGGAAACGGGCCATTGAATTGCTGGCCGAGGTGGGGATAGCCGAGCCGGAAAAGCGCTTTGACAGTCATCCCCACGAATTCTCCGGCGGTATGCGCCAGCGGGTGATGATTGCCATGGCGCTGATCAACGAACCCAAACTGTTGATCTGCGATGAGCCCACCACGGCGCTGGATGTCACCATACAGGCGCAAATCCTGCAGCTGATCAAATCACTCCAGCAGCGCCGCAATATTGCCGTGGTCTTTATCAGTCACGACCTGGCCGTAGTCGCTGGTGTTGCCGACAAGGTGGCGGTGATGAAGGAGGGAAAAATTGTCGAACAGGGCAGCGTTTCCGAAATTTTTCACAGCGCCAGGCACCCCTATACCAGGAAACTGCTGGACTCGATCCCCGACCAGGCCAAACCGTATCCGGCGACCCACAACGGGCAGCCCCTTTTGACCCTCAGTCACCTGAAAACCTGGTTTAACGATGACCGGGGCCCATGGTTCAGGCGGGAGAAAAAGTTTATCAAGGCCGTCGATGACGTTTCACTGACTATCCAGCGGGGCGAAATCCTCGGCCTGGTCGGTGAATCCGGGTCGGGTAAATCCACCCTCGGTCGTTCAATTCTGCAACTGGTGCCGGTCAGCGGGGGTTCAGTCAACTTTGACGGTATAGAACTGACCGGTTTATCAGCGGCGGCAATCAAGCCCATACGGCGCAGGATGCAGATGATCTTCCAGGATCCATATGCCTCCCTCAACCCTCGTATGACGGTGTTTGATGCACTGGCGGAACCCCTGCTCTATCACCGCCTGGCAAACCGTAAAACGGTGACCGGGCAGGTGCTCGAATTAATGGATGATGTCGGCCTGGCGCGCAGCTCAATTCGCAAATACCCCCACGAGTTTTCCGGCGGCCAGCGACAGCGCATTGCCGTGGGACGAGCCATTGCAACAAAACCCGAGCTGGTGATTGCCGATGAACCGGTCTCCGCGCTGGATGTCACTATCCAGGCGCAGATTCTGGACCTGATTTTAAACCTGGTAGACAGGCATAATCTCACCATGCTGTTTATCTCCCACGACCTGTCCGTGGTTCGATACATTTCTGATCGTATTGCCGTCATGCACCATGGCAAGCTGGTAGAAACGGGCAAGACGGAGCCTCTGTTCGCGAATCCGCAGCAGGACTATACCCGCAAGCTTCTTTCTTCGATTCCGGTTATTTCTTACAGACCAATTGTAAGCCATTGAAATATATTGTTTATTCATGTTGGAAATTTTAATTTTTTGTCCGGTAGTCGCCGCCTGAAGATAAAAAATAGGACTGTTATTTTTCTGCGACTGGGCTATTCTAAAAGTAAGAGTGGGTAGTTTTTGCTAGAAGAGGTCTTGTAAATGACTCACCGGGATAAAGAAAAGGATGCAACACACTTTCGCAGTGAGCGACTGATTCAAATCAACGGTCAGTGGTTTTTTACCTGCAGGGAATCTGATCAACCGATCGGGCCGTTCAGTTCCCGCGCTGCCGCTGCCCACGAGATCGATCGCTATAAAAAAGATCTGGAGAAAAACCCGAACCCAACTCTTTCCTACCGCATGTATGATGGTATTTACAGGAAATAACCGCTGCTGTTGAACCACTGACCAGGCTGTTTATCGACTTCAGCCAGGTGCACTTTTTACGGTTTGCCCGGAGTATTGGCAGCTTACCCTTCTAGCGCCTTTTGGCGAGAAAATCCGATTAATCGGCAGTACCTGTTATAAGTGATTACCCTCAGGGGCCGGGAAAAACACCCTACACTGACATCAAAACGCCTAGCTTGAAATATCCTTACAGCCGGGTGTTAACTTCATCTCCTCCACTTCACCGGATGTTATCAATACGTCCACACCCGCTGCTGCATGAACCAGCTCTTCTGCTGCCCCCAAACTGGCAGCAAAAAGCCAGTGAAGCATTTGACATAAAAGTGAATACTGATTCATTATATTGGATAACCCTTGGGTACTCGCTTTATGGCCTATCGTGAAACCCCCAGAACCCGTGCAAAAAAAGCTGCCACGCGCAGGCGGATCCTTGATGCCTGTTACCACCTGGTAGGCAGGGGTGGGTTTAACGCCATTTCTGTCAGCAGGGTTGCTCAATCTGCCCATATTGCTACCGGGTCAATCTACCGCCACTTCCCCTCCAAGGCAGATTTGATCGCGGAGGTTTTCCGCTATTGCACCGAACACGAGGTCGAGGCGGTTTCAGCGGCTGCCACCGGATCCACTTTGCCCCCCGAAAACCTTCACGCCGCTGTGCAGACGTTCTGCTTGCGGGCAATAGGCAATCGCCGCCTGGCGTGGGCTCTTATCGCCGAGCCGGTTGCCCCCATGGTGGAGAAAGCAAGACTTGACTACCGCTATGCCTACACGGAAATTTTTCAGAATCTGATTTCGGAGGGTGTCGAGCGCGGACATTTTGTTGACCAGAACCCCGCCCTGACGGCTTCAGCTGTTGTCGGTGTGCTCGGCGAGGTACTTGTTCGACCTCTGGGCTCGACGTCCTACGAGAAGGAAGTTGGGGGTCGGGGCAGCACCGGTCCCGAACAGGCTGACTTGCTGGTGCGGGAGATTACCCGCCTGATAGAAAGGCTGGTCGGCGTACGCCCAGATGCAGGCCGACCAGAGACGGGCTTCAGCGAACTTACAGAGAGTGTATAGCGTCATGAGTCAATATCCGGAGCAACAACAAAAGCACAGTGCAATCATGAAAAGGCCTCGCTCGGACTACGCCGAGACCCACGAGGTGTTTAACCAGCCAACTCCACTGGATCCTTACAATCCATTCACTTCAGACATTGCCCTGCAACACTGGCTTAAGCAATTCAACGGTGGTTGGGGCTTTAGAAAGCTGTCCAGTTATGGCGCCATCGTCGGCGACGAACTGGTGGCAGCCGGCTTTCAGGCTAACCGCTACAAGCCGGAGTTCAGGAGCCATGACCGCTTTGGCCACCGCATAGACCAGGTGGATTTTCACCCTGCCTACCACGAACTGATGAAGACAGCGATTGAGGCAGGCCACCATTCCCTGCCCTGGACTGACCCCAAACCTGGCGCAAATGTAGTGCGTGCGGGGATCTATTACCTGCAATATCAGGCAGATCCAGGCACCAGCTGCCCGCTGACCATGACTTTTGCCTCAGTTCCGGCGCTCAGGCACCAGCCGGACATTGCTGCAGAGTGGGTGCCAAAAATTACCGCCAACCACTACGATGGCCGCAATGTACCCTATTTTGAGAAAAAGGGACTGACGATCGGCATGGCCATGACCGAGAAACAGGGCGGTTCCGATGTGCGGGCAAATACCACACGCGCCTACCCGCTTGCGGAAGAGGGTCCGGGAAAAGCCTACGAGATAGTCGGTCACAAATGGTTTTGCTCTGCGCCTATGTGTGATGCATTTCTGGTGTTGGCAAAAACCGATGCGGGTCTTTCCTGCTTCCTGCTGCCTCGCTGGCGACCCGATGGCACTAAAAACCAGATGTATATCCAGCGCCTGAAAGACAAAATGGGCAATATCTCCAACGCCTCCTCAGAGGTGGAGTACCGCGGTGCTCTGGCATGGATGATCGGTGAAGAGGGACGCGGCGTGCGCACCATTATCGAGATGGTCGCCATGACCCGCTTCGACTGCATGACCGGTTCTGCCGCCACCATGCGCCAGGCAACAGCCCAGGCCTTGCACCATACGAAAGGACGCTCAGTGTTTGGCGCCAACCTGCACGACCAGCCACTGATGAAAAACGTGCTTGCCGATCTGGCACTGGAATCGGAGGCAGCGCTGGCCATAACCATGCGTATCGCCAGTGCCCTGGACAGCCGACCCGAAGAGCCCGATTACCGGCACAACCAGCGCTTTGCCCGCATCGCCACCGCTGTCGGAAAATACTGGATCTGCAAGCGCACTGCTGCAGTGGTGGTGGAAGCCATGGAATGTATCGGTGCCGTCGGCCTGATCGAGGACAACGTCCTGGCGCGCCTTTATCGGGAAGCCCCGGTCAATGCGATCTGGGAGGGCTCGGGCAACGTTCAGTGCCTGGATGTATTGCGTGCGATCTCCCGAGAGCCTGACACCCGGGATGCGTTTCTGAATGAGATCAACAGAGCCCGGGGCAAACATCAGATTCTGGACAATTATGTCGATCGACTGATCGCGGAACTTCAGTCCCTGGAGGGTTTCGAGTACCGCGCCAGAACCATCGTCGAAAAAATGGCCCTGGCCTGGCAGGCATCACTGCTGCTGGATAAAGGGGATCCGCTTGTTGCTGAAGCCTTCATTGCCTCACGCCTGACAGGCGAGGAAGGTCTGCAGTTTGGCACCCTGCCACAGGCCGTGGATGCCGATGCAATAATACAGCGCGGCCTGCCGGTGGTTCAGGCTGCCGGGAATGGATCCAGCTAGCCAACCCCGCCTTCACCGGCTGAGCTTTGATAGCAGACACCTGTCCCACCCAGGCCACAATAACCGCCGGGGTTTTTGGCCAGGTATTGCTGGTGGTAATCCTCTGCATAATAGAACGCAGATGCCATTTTGATTTCCGTGGTGATTGTTGAATAGCCCTTTTCTTCGAGGCATCGCTGGTAATCCACCCTGCTCTTCTGCGCCCGTTCGAGCTGCTCTTCGTCACTGCAATAGATTGCCGAGCGATATTGGGTGCCCATATCGTTACCCTGTCGCATTCCCTGGGTCGGATCGTGACTTTCCCAGAACAGTTTCAGCAGCTGGTTAAAACTGACCCGCTGTGGGTCGTAGACTGCCAGCACAACCTCCGTATGCCCCGTCTGACCGCTGCAGACTTCTTCGTAGGTAGGATTTGGCGTGTATCCGCCTGCGTAGCCTGCTGCAGTGCTGTAAACGCCCGTTTGCTGCCAGAATTTTCTCTCTGCACCCCAGAAGCACCCCAAACCAAACACGGCCTGTTTACACCCCTCCGGAAAAGGGGGCTGTAACGGGGTGCCATTAACATAATGCCGGTTGCTAACCACCATGGGATCATTGCGCCCCGGTAATGCTCTTTCCGGAGTGACCATTTCTGTTTTGTTACTGTAGCCAAACATTTTTTTTCACCTGAAAGCTCGTATCTTGCGTTTGAATTTGTGGAGGTCGCCGTCGTCTATATGACTAGATTGATAGCGCATACGTTCATAGTTTTCAGCGATGGCAACCACGGAATTTGCCAATTCCGGTTTCTGCCTCGCCACTCTCTGGCTGAATGCCCTCGCTCCCTCTCCAGTAGCTCGAGAAAAACCGTACTTTTCCAGCTTTTTGCACCAGGCCAGAAACAGCCTGTCGAGCTTGTCATGGTTTTTGACCCGTGTTTTACGCAGGTGAACCAGGGCCAGCAGGGCGAGGATAATCCCTCCTGACATAAGCAGAAACAATCCTATCCGTGTCGGGCTGGCACTGCCCAGCAGGTTTGACAGCATTTTTTCCTGTTCTCTGTCATAACCCAACACCCATCGCGCCCAGCTGTAGTTCATTGAATCGATTTTCAGCCGCAATGTGTTCATCCAGCCAATATGGCGGAAGTTCATCAGCGAAAGTGGTGAATCGGCCAAAAAAGCCTCTTCTTCACCGAGTATTTCCTCAAGACTGAACTCTATGCGTTCCGGTGCTACGGCGGCTGTT
>JBFFTH010000036.1:0-15548 GCA_041571855.1 Porticoccaceae bacterium | reverse complement strand
TATAGAGTTGTCCTGCAGGGATCGCGGCTTTGAGTTGGTTAAAACCGGCAGCGGGTACCGTTTTCAGGTTCGCCAGGAGCTTTCCGAATGGGTCAATCGCCTTTGGGAAGAAAAGCCACAGAAGTACTCCCGGGCGCTGCTGGAAACGTTGGCATTAATTGCCTATCGGCAACCTATCACCAGGGGGGATATAGAAGATATCCGCGGTGTTTCGGTGAGTTCACAGATCATCAAGACATTGCTTGAAAGAGAGTGGGTGCGCGTTGTCGGGCACCGCGATGTGCCCGGTCGACCGGCTCTCTATGCCACGACGAAGCAGTTTCTGGATTATTTCAATCTCGAGAACCTCAATCAGTTGCCGCCCCTGAGTGAGATTAAGGATATCAGTGAAATTGATCCGGAACTTGCGCTTGGTGTCAAACCCGGGCAAGAGAGCGCTGAAAAAGAGCAAAGCCCGCTTGTCGAGGAAATAGCAGATATTTCAGATGCCGGCTAGCGGAATCCCTATCAAATGGTCACCATGAAAAAAACTGAAAACCCCGAGAGATTACAAAAAGTGCTGGCGGCCGCCGGCTTAGCCTCGCGCCGTGAAATTGAGCGCTGGATAGAATCCGGTCGGATTCAGGTAAACGGCAAAGTCGCAAAGCTCGGTGATCGAGTCATCCCTTCCGACACCATTTTTGTGGATGGTCGTCGGCTAGAAACCCCCACCAGGCACAGCTATACCAGGGTGCTGCTTTACAATAAGCCTGAAGGTGAAATCTGTAGTCGCTCTGACCCCGAAGGAAGACCGACTGTGTTCGATCGGCTGCCGCGTCTCAAGGGAGAGCGCTGGGTGGCGGTCGGCCGCCTGGACTTCAACACCAGTGGCCTGTTGCTGTTTACTAACGATGGCGGGCTGGCGAACAAGCTGATGCATCCCTCAAGCAATATTGACCGCGAATACTCGGTGAGAGTCTATGGTGACGTCGATGAAGAGATGTTGCAGCGACTCAAGGACGGTGTGTTGCTGGAAGACGGCGTTGCCCGATTTTCAGATATTGTTCCCGGACAGGCAAAAGGGGCCAATCGCTGGTTTACCGTGACCCTGATGGAAGGACGCAATCGCGAGGTGAGGCGCCTGTGGGAATCACAGGGAGTCGAGGTCAATCGACTTAAGCGGGTGCGCTTTGGGCCTATCTTCCTGCCTTCCTATACCCTGCCCGGAGAGTGGCTGGAACTGGATCATTCAGCAGTCGCAGACCTCTGTTGGCAGGCTGGCCTGAAAGAACCACCGCGGCGACCGGTTGCCCCCGAAGAGAAGAAACAGCGGCAGCGGCGGGAAAACAAGCTGCGTTCCCGCGGTCGCCATTCCCGTTAGTTTTTCTGTCTTGCTTTTATCCTACTGGGCATCCAGTGACTGGCCGGTGACGCCGATGCTGTCATCGCCAAGCAGGTAGAGATAGGTCGGCATGATATCGGTCGGTGTTTTCAGTGTGTTTGGGTCTTCGGCAGGGTATGCGGCTGCACGCATTTGGGTGCGAGTCGCCCCGGGATTGATGCAGTTGACGCGAATATTGCTGATCCCTTCCAGTTCGGCCGCCAGAACCTGTGACATCCCCTCAACGGCAAACTTGGATATTGCATAGGCTCCCCAGAATGCCCTGCCGACCCTGCCGACTCCAGATGAGGTGAAAACAATCGAAGCATGGCTCGATTTTTCCAGTAGTGGCAGCAATGCCTTGGTCATCATGAACTCCGCGGTGACATTCACTTGCATCACCCTTTGCCAGTCGGTCAGCTTGTAGCTGGCCAGAGGGGTGCGCGGGCCCAGTTCGCCTGCATTGTGCAGCAATCCATCCAGTTGACCGAACTCCCGCTCAAGGTTTAGCTGCATGTCCTGGTAGTCTTTTTCCGCGGCGCCATCGAGGCAGATGGGATAGATGGCTGGTTGGGCGCCGCCGCTTGCCTCAATTTCATCATAGACCTGCTCCAGCTTGGAGATCGTCCTGCCAACCAGGATCACGGTGGCACCATGGCCGGCAAAGGTCAGCGCAGCGGTGCGGCCGATGCCGTCACCCGCACCGGTGACGGCGATAACTCTGCCTGCCAGCAACTGATCGGGTGCCCTGTAGGTTTTGTGATCCATAGTCTCTGCCTTGTCTGTGTTGCCGGAAAGAGTGGTGCTAGTCGAAAATGAGACGGTAAATCTGCTCGGAATCATCAACCACATAGTCGGCACCCCAGTCGGCAGGGTCGTCGTCCGGATCGAGGTAGCCGTATCCTGCGGCTATGGTTGAGGTGCCAGCATTGAGGCCTGACTCCACGTCGCGCCGGTGGTCGCCAATGCAAATACAGCGTTCGGGCGCTACCTGGATCGTTTTGCAGGCCAGGTACACAGATTCGGGATCCGGCTTGTTGCGGGCGACATGGTCGGGGCAGACGACAGCGGACGGGGTTGATGCCAGCGGCAGCTGTTGCAGTATGGCGCGGGTGTAGATCCAGGGCTTGTTGGTAACGATAGCCCATGGGATTTTGCTCACACCCAGGTCAGCCAGTAATTCACTGATACCGGGAAAAGGTCGGGTACGATCAGCCAGGTTTTCCAGATAGAGGCTTAGAAATTCCTGCCGTAGGGCTTCAAACCCGGGGTCTGTCGGGTCTATCTGAAAGGCGCTGGCAACGATCCCCGCCGAGCCGTGAGTGACCATGTTGCGGGTTGTCGCCGGGTCAGTGGGCGGCAGGCCCTTGCTTTCCAGCAGTCGATCGATAGCGGTAATGAAATCGGGCGCGGTATCCAGCAGGGTGCCGTCGAGATCAAACAGTACGGCTTCGTATCGCGGTTTTATCATGGAGTTTTCTGGGTATGGACCATGTAGTTCACGTCCACATCTCGCTCGTTGAGCCGGTACTGTCGGGTCAGGGGGTTGTAGACCAGTCCGGTCATCTCCTGCAGGTCCAGGCCGCTGTTTCGGATCCAGGCACCAAGCTCTGACGGGCGGATAAATTTGTCGTACTCGTGGGTGCCTCGCGGTAGCAGGCGCAAAACATATTCCGCTCCAATGATAGCGAACAAGTAAGACTTTGGATTGCGGTTGATGGTAGAGAAATAGACATGACCGCCGGGTTTGACCAGCCTGGCACAGGCATTGATGACCGAGGAGGGATCCGGGACATGCTCGAGCATTTCAAGGCACGTCACAATATCGAACTCACCGGCATGGGTGGTTGCCATTGCCTCGGCGGTTGTCTTTCTGTAGTCGATCTCAATGCCCGTTTCCAGGCTGTGCAGCCTGGCGACGCTCAGCGGTGCCTCTCCCATGTCGATGCCCGTGGTGTCTGCGCCGCGGTGGGCAAAAGCCTCGGTAAGGATGCCGCCGCCACAACCGACATCCAGAACTTTTTTGCCGGCCACGGGCGAGAGCTTGTCAATCCAGTTCGCGCGCAGGGGGTTGATATCGTGGAGGGGCTTGAATTCACTCTCGGGATCCCACCAGCGGCTGGCGAGAGCTTCAAACTTGGCGATTTCGCTGCGGTCAACGTTGCTGTGATTGCTGTCAGTCATGGATGGTTTCTCAATCTCTTTAACCACTGATTTTGTCTTGCCAGTGCCGGGCCCTGGCGGAGAGTTCGTGCGGGTGGAGCGTCTGCAATTCTCCCTCAAGAAGCAGTGCTCTGCCCTGCACCCAGGCATGGGTAACCTTTTGTCCCGGCTCCGTGTAAACCAGCTGGGATAGCGGATTATACAGCGGTTGAAACTCGATTGCGCCCAGGTCAACGGCGATCAGGTCGGCGTACTTTCCCTTTTCTATGCTGCCGATCCTCTGATCCAGCCCCAGTGCCTTGGCGCCGTTAATGGTGGCCATCTCCAGAGCCTGGTGCGCAGGAATAGCGCAGGCATCACCGGCGACTGCTTTGGCAAGCAGGGCGGCGAGGCGCAGTTCAGAGAACATGTTGAGGCTGTTGTTGCTGGCTGCGCCATCAGTGCCCAGGGCGACATTGATGCCGCTGTCGAGCAATTGCTTGATCGGGCTGAAGCCGCTGGCCAGTTTCAGGTTTGAAGCCGGGCAGTGGATAACATGGGCATTACTGGTGGCAAGCAGTGCCAGATCTTCATCATCGACCTGCGTCATATGAACGCATTGGGTCAGTGGCGACAGCAGCCCCAGTTCGGCAAGCCGCTGCAGGGGTCGTTTGCCGGTTTCGGCAATCGCCTTGTCGACCTCTGCAGCGGTTTCATGAAGATGGATCTGTACACAGTTGTCGAGCTCTTCAGCCAGCATCGCAATCTTGGCGAGCGACTCGTCTGATACGGTATAGGGTGCATGGGGGCCGAAGGCAATGGAAATGCGCGGGTGGTCCTTGAAATTGTCCCGCAGGGAGAGTCCTTTGTGCAGGTATTCTTCCGCATCCCTCGCCCAGGCGGTGGCGAAGTCTATCAATGGGAAGGCGAGCTGGCATCGCATACCTGCCCGGCTGACGGCTTCGGCACAATGATCGGGAAAAAAGTACATGTCGGCAAAGCAGGTGGTGCCGGATCTGATCATTTCCGCCATGGCCAGTTCAGTGCCGTCGCGGACAAATTCCTCGCCCACCCAGCGGGTTTCAGCGGGCCAGATGTGATCCTGCAGCCAGCACTGCAGCGGCTGATCGTCGGCAAAACCCCGCAACAGCGACATGGCGGCATGGGTGTGTGCATTGATCAGGCCCGGCAGCAGCACTTGCTGATCGAGCTGCAGGTGTTGCTCGGGCAGGTAGTGGCGCAGGGCTTCTTCAGTGGGCAGTATGCCGACAATGTGCCCATCATCGATAGCCACCGAGCAGTTTTCCAGCACGGTATTGGCAGGGACAATCGGTACCATCCACCGGGGTGTCAGCAGGAGATCAATTACTTTCAGCACGTCTGGGTATGCCCCGTAGAAAATGAAGCAGTATACCCGAGGGTCCATGGTATTTTGCACCAGTTTGGGCAATTTATGGTATTGGGCCAGGGTCGGAGCCGGTCGGCCTTTGCGCTCAAAATGCTGCCGATTCAATCCAGAGTTATGTTACACTTTCGCGCTTTTCCGGGGTGCTGTGCTGCCCTGTACCTCCCCCGGATACCTGCAGTGGAAAGCAATCATAATAAGACCCGCTTCTACATTTTTGACCGCTGTTGCCGGGGGTGGCTGCATAGCCCGGCGAGAGTACGATTTAAAAGGAAACTACTGTAATCATGGGTGAAATCGCCAAAGAAATTCTGCCCGTCAATATCGAAGATGAATTGAGGCAGTCTTACCTTGATTACGCGATGAGCGTAATTGTTGGAAGAGCTCTGCCCGATGTCCGGGATGGCCTCAAACCTGTGCATCGCCGGGTGCTGTTCGCAATGAGCGTGCTCAACAATGACTGGAACAAGCCCTATAAAAAATCGGCGCGAATTGTCGGGGATGTGATCGGTAAGTATCACCCACACGGCGATTCCGCGGTCTATGACACCATTGTCCGAATGGCGCAACCCTTTTCACTGCGCTACATGCTGGTTGATGGCCAGGGTAACTTCGGCTCGGTTGATGGCGATTCCGCGGCGGCTATGCGCTATACCGAAATCCGCATGCAGAAAATTGCTCACTCGCTGTTGGCTGATCTGGATAAGGAAACCGTTGACTACGTGCCCAACTACGATGGCACCGAGCAGATTCCTGAAGTATTGCCGACCCGCATACCCAACCTGCTGGTCAATGGTTCATCCGGCATCGCGGTTGGTATGGCCACCAATATTCCGCCCCACAACCTGCGGGAGGTTGTGAATGCATGTCTGGCGCTGATCGATAACAGGGACATCACGATTGATGAATTGATGGAGTATGTGCCGGGACCTGATTTTCCCACCGCTGCGATCATCAATGGCAAGGCTGGTATTGTCCAGGCCTACAGAACGGGGCGGGGGCGGATATATGTGCGCGCCAGAGCGGATATCGAAACCAATGCCAAGGGTGACCGCGAGACCATCATCATTACTGAGCTCCCCTATCAGCTGAACAAGGCGCGGTTGATTGAGCGCATCGCAGAACTGGTAAAAGAGAAGAAAATCGAGGGCATCTCCGAACTGCGCGACGAGTCGGACAAGGATGGTTTGCGCGTCGTGATCGAGTTAAAGCGCGGTGAAGTGGGCGAGGTGGTGCTGAACAACCTCTATGCCCAAACCCAGTTGCAAAGCGTGTTTGGCATCAACGTGGTGGCGTTGATCGATGGCCAGCCGCGTACCCTGAACCTGAAGCAGATGCTGGAGGCGTTTATTCGTCACCGCCGCGAGGTCGTTACACGCCGCACTGTCTACCTGCTGCGCAAGGCTCGAGAGCGCGGTCATATTCTTGAAGGGCTGGCAGTAGCTATTGCCAACATCGATCGCGTCATTGAAATGATCAAGTCTTCCCCGACACCGTCCGAGGCAAAGGAGCGCCTGGTCGCGGAGGCGTGGATGCCCGGAGATATCTCCGGTTATCTGGAGCGTGCCGGCAGTGATGCCTGCCGCCCGGATGACCTGGACGAGCAGTACGGCATCCGTGGTGGCAAATACCACCTTTCACCGGCCCAGGCGCAGGCAATACTCGAGTTGCGCCTGCACCGCCTGACCGGCATGGAACATGACAAACTGATGGCGGAATATCAGGACAAGGTGAAGGAAATTGCCGAATATCTTGAAATACTCGGCAGCACCGATCGACTGATGGCGGTGATTCGTGAAGAACTGAAAGAGGTGTCCGAGGAGTTCGGTGATGATCGCCGCACGGAGATTGTGGAATCCCAGCACGACCTGACGGTGGAAGATCTGATCACGGAAGAGGACCGGGTGGTTACGATTTCCCACGGCGGCTATGCAAAAACCCAGCCTTTATCCGATTATCAGGCCCAGCGGCGCGGTGGCATGGGCAAGTCGGCGACGGCTGTCAAGGACGAGGATTTTGTCGAGCACCTGCTGATTGCCAGTACCCATACGACGATTCTGTGTTTTACCAACCTCGGCAAGGTCTACTGGCTCAAGGTTTACCAGATCCCGGTCGCCGGTCGAAACGCCCGCGGCAGACCGATGATCAACCTGTTGCCGCTGGAAGAGGGCGAGAAGGTCAGCTCCATCCTGCCGGTCGATGAATACAGCTCCGATAAATTTATTGTCATGGCGACAGCCAATGGCACCGTCAAGAAGACCTCTCTCGATCAGTATTCAAGGCCGAGAAGCGTCGGCCTGCGCGCGGTGGAACTGGAGGAAGGCGACAAGCTGGTTGGTACGGCAATTACGGATGGACGCTGTGACATTATGTTGTTCAGCAGCGAGGGCAAGGCTGTGCGCTTTGCCGAGGCCGATGTGCGCGCAATGGGGCGGGTATCCAGGGGTGTACGGGGTATGCGCTTGCCGCAAGGTCACAAGGTGATCTCGATGATCGTGCCGCAGGACAATGGCTATGCCCTCACAGTTAGTGAAAACGGTTACGGCAAGCGCACCGCCTTGAGCGAATATCCGACCAAGGGCCGGGGTGGAAAGGGCATGATTGCCATGCAGACCAGTACTCGCAATGGCTCGCTGGTGGGAGCCGCACAGCTGTTCGCCGGTGACCAGGTAATGCTGATTTCAGACCAGGGCACAATGGTGAGAACACACAGTGATGAGATCTCGATGCTTGGCAGGAATACCCAGGGCGTCCGGATAATACGGCTTAAAACTGGTGAAACCCTGGTCGGTCTCGCCCGTATTGGCGAGCCGGATGAAGACGCTAATCAGGAGCAATTACCTGGTGCTGAATGACAGGCGGATTTTAGAATAATGGCAGATGGGAAAACACTTGAGCAGCTGCGCGAGCAGATCGACAGCATCGACCTGCAAATCCTCGCATTGATCAGCGAGCGAGCCAGTTGCGCCAATGCAGTGGCGGAGGTCAAGGCCGGCCAGGGCGGAGACGCCGTCTTCTACCGACCGGAGAGGGAAGCCCAGGTTCTGCGCCGGATAATGGAGCATAACCAGGGTCCACTGGATAATGAAGAAATGGCACGCCTTTTTAGGGAGATCATGTCTGCCTGCCTGGCGCTGGAACAGCCTGTCCAGGTGGCGTTTCTGGGGCCCGAGGGAACCTTTACCCAGGAGGCGGCGCTGAAGCATTTTGGCCACTCGGCGTTGACCACGCCGATGAGTGCGATTGATGAAGTCTTCCGCGAAGTGGCTGCCGGGGCGGCGAATTACGGTGTGGTGCCGGTAGAGAACTCAACCGAGGGCGTGGTCAACCATACTCTGGATAATTTTCTGGATTCCTCGCTTAAAATCTGCGGTGAGGTGGAGCTGCGTATCCACCACCACCTGCTGATTGGCCCGAATACAAGAAAGGAGCATATCACCCGGGTTTACTCCCATTCCCAGTCTTTGGCTCAGTGCCGCAAGTGGCTTGATGCCCACTATCCGAATGTGGAGCGCGTTGCAGTCAACAGCAACGCCGAGGCGGCCAGGCGCGTGAAGGGCGAGTGGAACTCCGCGGCAATAGCCGGGGATATGGCGGCTGAAATGTACGGTCTTGAAAAGCTTTCAGTCAAAATTGAGGATAACCCGGACAATTCAACCCGTTTTTTGGTCATTGGCGGTGAGCTGGTGCCGCCCAGCGGTCATGATAAAACATCTATCGTGGTTTCAGTGCGCAATGAACCCGGCGCACTGCACAATCTGCTGGAGCCTTTCCATCGTTGCGATATCGACCTGACGCGGGTAGAGACACGTCCATCCAGAATGGGTAAGTGGTCCTATGTCTTCTTTATTGATTTCAAGGGGCATTACTCCGACGATAATGTGGCGGCGGTGCTGGATGAACTGCGCGGCAAAACGGCCGAGCTGAAGCTGCTTGGCTCTTACCCGAGGGCAGTTTTGTAACACCTGCCGAGCATTGCTGAATAAGGATTTTTGTGACTATGTCTTCTGAAATAAAATCTCTGGCGTTGCCCGGTATACAGCGTTTGCACCCCTACCAGCCCGGAAAGCCAGTGGAAGAACTGGAGCGGGAACTCGGCATCTCCGGTGCCATCAAGCTCGCCAGCAATGAAAACCCGCTGGGCATGAGTGATATGGCAAAACGGGCAGTAGACAATGCGCTGCTGGAGGGGAACCGATATCCCGACGGCAGTGGCTTTTATCTCAAGCGTGCGCTGTCGGAAAAACTCTCGGTCGATGAGGCGCAGCTGGTGTTGGGGAATGGCTCCAATGACGTGCTTGAGTTGGTGGCCAGGGTTTTCATGACGCCGCAAAACAACGCGGTGGTCTCCCAGCATGCTTTTGTCATGTATAACCTGATGGTGACCGGTCTCGGGGCAGATGTTAAAACGGTGCCGGCGAAGGACTGGGGGCATGATCTCCCGGCAATGGCCCGGGCAGTGGATGAAAATACCCGCTTGCTGTTTATCGCCAACCCGAACAATCCAACCGGCACCTGGACGCCACTCGCAGATATAGAGGCCCTGCTTGAAGCGGTACCTGTCTCTGTTCTGGTTGTGGTTGATGAAGCCTATTATGAATACGTGGATCAGTCGGGCTACGGCACAGCACTTTCCCTGCTTGACAGATATCCCAACCTGATTGTGACGCGTACTTTCTCCAAGGCTTATGGCCTGGCATCGCTACGTGTCGGCTACTCGGTTTCGCACCCGGAAATTGCCGCGCTGATGAACCGTCTGCGCCAGCCTTTTAATGTCAACAGCGCTGCACTGGCGGCAGCTGAGGCAGTGCTCGAGGATCCCTATTTTTTACAGCAGAGCATTGAAACCAACAACAGTGGCTATCGGCAACTGACCGCGGGTTTCGCCGCAATGGGGTTGTCCTGGATTCCTTCCCTGGGTAATTTTGTTGCGGTTGAAGTACCCGAAGCCGAGGCCTTTTACCGGGAATTGCTGTTGCAGGGGGTAATTGTTCGGCCAATAGGTATTTATGAAATGCCCAACCACTTGCGTATTTCCATTGGCCTGAAATGTGAAAATAGCCGCTGTCTGGAAGCGATGCAGGCAATCCTGCCCACTCTCGGGAAAGTCAAATGACCGCAGTAGTCAACCGCTTGCTGGTTGTTGGTATAGGCCTGATTGCGGGAAGCATGGCCAAGGCTGCCAGAGAGCGCGGACTCTGCAAGCAGGCGGTGGGCGTTTCCAGGCGCTCCCAGACACTGGAGAAGGCGCTGGCGGCTGGCGTGGTTGACGCGGTCTATGAATCGCTCGAGGATATTGCCCCGCAGCTGGGGGAAGGGGACGTGGTTGTTATTGGCGTGCCGACGCTGACGGTGCCGGCTATTGTGCGCCAGTTGCAGCCGTTGCTTGATCCGGCGGTAACAATCACAGATGTCGCCAGCGTCAAGGGAACCGTGGTGGACGCCGTAGTCGATGCTTACGGTGAGGTGCCGCCACAGTTTGTACCCGGGCACCCCATTGCCGGCTCCGAAAAAAGTGGTGTCGATGCCGTCGACCCCCATTTGTTTGAAGATCATCGGGTCATCCTCACGCCACTGGCCGAGACAGGGGCGGAGCACATCGATAGGGTGAAGGCATTGTGGCAGGGCATGGGTGCAGTGATCAGCCAAATGCCGGTAACTGAGCACGACGAAGTGCTGGCGGCGACCAGCCACCTTCCCCACATGCTGGCCTATTCGCTGGTTGATACCCTCTCAGGTATGGAAGAAAACCGGGAAATCTTCCGCTATGCTGCCGGGGGTTTCCGGGATTTTACCCGTATCGCCGCCAGTGATCCGGTAATGTGGCACGATATCGTAATAGCCAACCGTACCGCGCTGCTGTCAGTGCTGGAAAAAATGACGGTGAATGTTGAGCGGTTGCAGCGGGCAATTAAGGAGGCCGACAGTGAGTATCTTTTGGGTGTCTTTACCCGTGCCCGCGAGGCACGCAAGCATTTTGCGGTCATGCTGGAGAACAAGGCCTACCTGGTGTCAGAGGATGAAGCGGTGATTAATTACAGGGCGAAGCCGGGCGGCAGTATCAGGGGAGAGGTCCGAGTTCCGGGTGACAAATCGATTTCCCACCGCGCGATTATGCTGGGCTCTCTGGCCGAGGGCATAACCGAGGTAACCGGGTTTCTCGAGGGCGAGGACAGTCTGGCCACACTGCAGGCATTCCGGGATATGGGTGTAGTGATTGAAGGTCCCAGTGACGGTCGCGTGGTAATCCACGGCGTGGGTCTCAATGGCCTGAAGAAACCCGCCAGTGCACTTTACCTCGGCAACTCCGGCACCTCCATGCGGCTCCTCTGCGGCCTCTTGGCCGGACAGGCGTTTGATGTTGAACTCACCGGAGACGAATCCCTGTCTAAACGACCGATGGAGCGTGTGGCGGCACCCCTGAGACTGATGGGTGCCGTTGTCGAAACCGGAGAAGGTGGCACACCACCGCTGCGCATCAAGGGTGGTCAGCAATTGCAGGGCATCGAATATTCGCTGCCCATGGCCAGCGCCCAGGTGAAGTCCTGTGTACTCCTGGCCGGTCTCTATGCAGAGGGCGAGACAAGGACGATCGAGCCGGCACCAACCCGGGATCACACGGAGCGGATGTTGACGGGCTTCGGTTACCCGGTGAAACGGGATGGAGCGGCGGCGTCGGTCGAGGGTGCCGGTAAACTGACCGCAACCGGAATCGATGTCCCTGCCGACATTTCCTCTGCGGCCTTCTTTATGGTGGCGGCTTCTATTGCACCGGGTTCCGATATCACTTTGACCCACGTGGGTATCAACCCTACCCGCGTCGGTGTCATCAATATTCTGCAGATGATGGGCGCAGATATTCAGCTCAACAATCTCAAGGAGGTGGGTGGAGAACCGGTTGCAGATATTCGCGTTCGCTATGCTCCCCTGAGGGGAATAACGATTCCCGAGGACCAGGTGCCGCTGGCCATTGATGAATTTCCGGCGATTTTTGTTGCTGCAGCTTGTGCCGAGGGTGAGACCATCCTCACCGGTGCCGAGGAGTTGCGGGTCAAGGAGAGCGATCGCATCAAGGCCATGGCGGACGGACTGCAGGTGCTTGGCATCAGCGCGGTGCCGACCAAAGACGGGATTGTCATACAGGGTGGAGAAATCGGCTCCGGCGAGGTCGAGAGCTGCGACGATCACCGCATCGCCATGTCGTTTGCCATCGCTTCGTTGAGGGCCAGTGGGGAAATAAAGATCAATCACTGCAATAATGTGGCGACATCCTTCCCCGGCTTTGTGGCGTTGGCCAACAGGCTGGGCATGCAATTATCCGAGGAAAAGAGCTGATGGATTTGAATGCGGAAAACAGCCCGCCGGTGCATGTCATCGCTATTGATGGCCCCAGTGGTTCGGGCAAAGGCACAATCAGCCAGTTGCTGGCGGCGCGACTGGGCTACAACTACCTGGATAGCGGTGCCCTCTACCGTCTGCTTTCCATAGCCTCATCCCGCCACGGCGTGGTCCTGACTGACAGCAAGGCGCTGGCGGAGCTGGCGCGCAAGATGGATGTCGCGTTCAAAATGAATGCCGATGGCAGTCCGGCCGGGGTTGAACTCGAGGGTGAAAATGTCTCCAGCCTGATCCGCAATGAACAAGTTGGTGCGGATGCCTCGGTCATTGCTGCCTACCCGGAAGTGCGCGAAGCACTGCTGGAGCGGCAGCGAGCCTTTGCCAAAGCGCCGGGCCTGGTTGCAGATGGCAGGGACATGGGGACCGTGGTGTTCCCGGATGCCGGCACCAAGATCTTCCTCACTGCCAGTGCGGAAGAGCGTGCCAAAAGACGCTATAACCAGTTGCTCGATGGCGGCGAAAAAGTCGACCTTGATGCGCTTCTGGATCAGGTCAGAGAGAGGGATCGCCGTGATTCCAGTCGAAAAACATCACCGCTGGTCCCCGCTGAAGATGCAATAGTCCTGGATTGCTCCCAACTTTCCATTGCACAGGTGCTGGATGAAGTTACGCAGATAGCTAACAGAGGCCTTTTGGCCGGCACCGGTGAGGAGTGATTTTCCTGCATTTGCAGCCAACAGCATACGACTGACTTCCCGTCACCGTTGAAAAGGGCGTTGCCGGGCAGGGTCCTAACCAAATCAAGCTGATTTTCGAGTACTCCTTGCCGGAGAGTTTGTGGTTTGGTAGGCGGTAAACCTGCTTTTCCCAAATAATGACTGTTGCCCAGTTCGACGATTCATTGGTTTCGACAGTGCAAGCGGGACAACGTCAAATTCTACAGCCGGCCAGAAGATTATCCCGGGCGTTCCACCGCATCAGGGTATGGCTTTTGAACTTCCCCGAAGCGGCTATAACCGGTTGATTGGTAAAGAAGAAAGTGATAGCCTTGCCGCCCTTCTACGCTTGTGTGAAAGATGCTGGGTGAAGTGTGGTTTCTTCCCCAAGTCCATAATCCAGGAAAAGTAGATTAAGCGGGCTTAACGGCGTCAGCCAGAATTGCGTTGTTAAATCCCTTTTGAGAATAACCCATGTCTCTGGCGGCATGGCTGGGTGTTTTTCTGCAACGGGAACACTCGTATCTTACAGGTATATCCAATGAGCGAAAATTTCGCAGACCTTTTTGAAGAAAGTTTACAAACCGTAGAAATGACTCCGGGAGCTATTGTTACCGGTGTAGTTGTTGATATTGATAAGGACTGGGTGACAGTTCACGCCGGGCTGAAGTCCGAGGGTGTAATTCCTGTCAGCCAGTTTCTCGACGAGAATGGCCAGATCAGCCTGCAGCCTGGTGATGAGGTTCAGGTAGCGCTGGAAACCGTGGAAGACGGTTTTGGTGCTACGCGCCTGTCTCGTGAAAAGGCGCGTCGCGCCGAATCCTGGATTGAGCTGGAAGCGGCACACAACGAAGACCGCGTGGTCAAGGGTGTGATCAGCGGCAAGGTGAAGGGTGGCTTCACCGTTGACCTGAATGGCCTGCGCGCCTTCCTGCCTGGCTCTCTGGTTGATGTGCGCCCGATTCGCGACACCTCACACCTGGAAAACCAGCCCCTCGAATTCAAAGTGATCAAGCTGGATCAGAAGCGCAACAACCTGGTTGTTTCCCGCCGCGCGGTTATGGAGCAAACCAACAGTGCCGAGCGCGAAGAACTGCTGGCCAGGCTGGATGAAGGCCTTGAGCTGAAAGGTATTGTCAAGAATCTCACCGACTACGGTGCATTCGTCGACCTGGGTGGCATCGATGGCCTGCTGCATATTACCGATATGTCCTGGAAGCGGATCAAGCATCCTAGTGAAATTGTTGAAGTTGGTCAGGAAATTGACGTTAAAGTGCTCAAGTTCGACCGCGAGCGCAACCGCGTTTCTCTGGGTATGAAGCAAACCGGTGAAGACCCCTGGGCTGACATCAGTGCCCGCTACCCGGAAGGATCAAGGGTTAAAGCACGCGTTACCAACCTTACCGATTACGGCTGCTTCGCGGAACTGGAAAGCGGCGTGGAAGGCCTGGTTCACGTCTCCGAAATGGATTGGACCAACAAAAACGTTCATCCCTCCAAGATTGTGCAACTCGGTGATGAGGTTGAGGTGATGGTCCTGGATATCGACCAGGAGCGCCGTCGCATCTCTCTCGGTATCAAGCAGTGCCAGGTCAACCCATGGGATGACTTTGCCGCCAAGCACAACAAAGGTGACAGGATTTCCGGCAACATCAAGTCGATCACTGATTTCGGGATCTTTATTGGTCTGGACGGTGGTATTGACGGGCTGGTTCACATGTCCGATATATCATGGAGCGAGTCCGGCGAAGAATCCATCCGCAACTTCAAGAAGGGCGATGAGGTTGAGACTGTAATCCTGGCGATTGACCCTGAGCGCGAGCGCATTTCCCTGGGTATCAAGCAGCTGGCAAACGATCCTGTTTCAAGCTATCTGGCAGAAAAAGACAAGGGTTCCATCGTTAAGGGAACCGTCAAGTCTGTTGATGCCAAGGTGGCTACCATCTTGCTGGCTGACGAGGTAGAGGGGCAGCTGAAAGCGTCCGAGATTTCCAGGGAGCGTGTGGAAGATGCGCGCAACCTGCTGAAAGAGGGCGATGAAATTGAAGCCAAGATCGTCAATGTCGATCGCAAGAGCCGTGTGATCAACCTCTCCATCAAGGCGAAAGACTTTGATGAAGAGAAAAATGCGATCAAGGAGCACCGCAAGTCAGAGTCAGACAATATTGCACCTGCGACCCTGGGCGACCTGATCAAGGCGCAAATGGAATCAAAGGACTAAAATCGAGACGAGGCGGGGCGAGTAATAATCGCCCCGATAACGTTACAAAATGACCAAGTCAGAACTGATCGAGCAACTTGTTGCCAAGCAGGAACAGCTCCCGCCGCGGGATGTCGAGCTTGCTGTGCGGCTGCTGCTCGAGAAAATGACCCATGCGCTGGTGAACAATTCGCGCATTGAAATAAGAGGCTTTGGCAGCTTTTGCCTTCATTTCAGGTCGCCGAGGGTTGGACGCAACCCCAAGACCGGTGATGCAGTTGAACTGTCGGGAAAATATGTCCCTTATTTCAAGCCGGGTAAAGAGTTGCGCGACCGGGTTAACGAGAGCATGAAATCGTCCACCTGAGCGGGCGAAATGTTGCGACT
>JBFFTH010000035.1:0-15566 GCA_041571855.1 Porticoccaceae bacterium | reverse complement strand
GGAAGGTGTTGAGATGGTCATGCCGGGTGACAACATCCAGATGACAGTGACCCTGATTGCACCGATTGCGATGGAAGAAGGCCTGCGTTTTGCGATCCGCGAAGGCGGCCGCACCGTCGGCGCCGGCGTCGTCGCCAAAATCATCGAGTAAGACTTTTTTATTCGAGCAGGGTCGGGGTCGAGTCATGACTCCGGCCCCTTGTAACTTTTATTGAGTGTATAGGCCAGTAGTTCAATTGGTAGAGCACCGGTCTCCAAAACCGGCTGTTGGGGGTTCGAGTCCCTCCTGGCCTGCCAACTTTCAGGATTTTGCCAAGGCATAAGCAGAACATGAGTGCAGCAAAAGAAGAGAAGCAGTTTCATCTCGACGGCCTGAAGTGGCTGGTGGTTGCGTTGCTGCTTGGTGGTGCGATTTACGGCAACTGGTACTTTGCAGCGGAGTCGCTTTTGTATCGCGTCATCGCGATGATAGTGATCGCTGTTGTTGCCGGCTTGATTGCGCTGCAGACCAGAAGAGGGAGCGTTTTCTGGGCGCTTCTGCGAGGGGCTTATGCCGAGAGCCGCCGCGTAGTGTGGCCAACCCGGATTGAGCGCAATCAGACCACCCTGATGGTGGTTTTGGTGGTCCTGGCTATGTCGCTGATTCTCTGGGGGCTAGACTCCCTGTTCGGCTGGCTGGCATCAATTGTCATAGGGTAAGCGAATGTCCAAACGCTGGTATGTGGTTCAGGCCTACTCGGGCTATGAGAAAAGAGTAGCTGCACAGTTGCAGGAGCGGGTAGACCGCTTTGGCAAGCAGGACTCTTTTGGAGAGATCCTGGTGCCGACCGAAGAAGTGGTCGAGATGCGTTCTGGCCAGAAGCGCAAGAGTGAGCGCAAGTTTTTTCCCGGTTATGTGCTGGTGCAAATGGAGCTGAATGATGAAACCTGGCACCTGGTGAAAGAAACGCCGCGGGTGCTAGGGTTTATCGGTGGTAAGGCGGACAAGCCGGCGCCGATTACAGACAAGGAAGCCCAGGCGATACTCCATCGGATGGAGGATTCAGAAGCCGCACCGCGTCCGAAGACGCTGTTTGAGGCGGGAGAAACCGTTCGCGTGATCGATGGGCCGTTCAATGATTTTACCGGCACCGTTGAAGAGGTGAATTACGATAAGAGCAGGCTGCGGGTATCGGTGTCCATCTTCGGACGTTCGACCCCGGTTGAGCTGGAATTTACGCAGGTCGAGAAATCCTGATCAGGGAGTTCTCGCCTGTAATTTAACGGCCTGGCCGAGAGGTTGGGCGGGGAGCCAAAGACGGGGCTGGAGACATCCCTCGAGGCGCTAACACCCATTTGGAGAAACGAAAATGGCAAAGAAAATCGAAGCCTATATCAAGCTTCAGGTGCCTGCTGGTCAGGCCAATCCAAGTCCCCCTGTCGGCCCTGCGCTGGGCCAGCGTGGTGTCAATATCATGGAGTTCTGCAAGGCGTTTAACGCCCAGACCCAGCCCCCCGCGATGGATCCGGGTGCGCCCGTTCCGGTTGTGATCACGGTTTACAGCGATCGCAGTTTTACCTTCAGCATGAAAACGCCGCCGGCGTCCTTCCTGCTGAAGAAGGCGGCCAAAATCAAAAGCGGCAGCAGCCGTCCAAATACTGAAAAGGTCGGCAAACTGACCCGTGCGCAGCTGGAAGAAATTGCAACTGCGAAGGATCCCGACCTGACAGCGGCTGACATGGATGCCGCGGTGAGAACCATTGCCGGTTCTGCCCGTTCCATGGGCCTCGACGTGGAGGGTGTATAAATGGCCAAGTTGTCCAAGCGTATTCGCGCAATTCGCGAAAAGGTAGAGGCTGGCAAGTCCTATCAAATTGAAGAAGCGGTTTCCCTGCTGAAAGACCTTTCCACGGTCAAGTTCAGCGAAAGCATCGACGTTGCGGTTAAGCTGGGCGTTGATCCCCGTAAATCCGATCAGGCAGTCCGCGGTGCCACCACGTTGCCGCACGGCACGGGAAAAACGGTTCGCGTCGCTGTTTTCACCCAGGGTGAGAATGCTGATGCCGCGACAGCGGCCGGCGCTGACCTGGTCGGGATGGAAGAACTGGCCGACAAAGTAAAAGCCGGTGAGATGGATTTTGATGTTGTTATCGCCAGCCCGGACGCCATGCGCGTCGTCGGTATGCTGGGCCAGATACTTGGGCCGCGCGGTCTGATGCCGAACCCGAAAACCGGTACGGTGACGCCGGACGTCGCTACCGCGGTTAAAAATGCCAAGGCCGGTCAGGTGCGCTATCGCACAGACAAGAACGGCATTATCCACGGTGGTATTGGCAGCGTGACATTTGAGCCCGTTGCCATCAAGGAAAACCTTGAGGCGCTGGTCGCTGATCTGAAAAAGGCGAAGCCGGCATCATCGAAAGGCATCTACCTGAAAAAAGTTGTGTTGTCGACGACCATGGGTCCCGGCATAGAGATAGATCAGGCGTCGCTGGAAGTTTAAATAAATTAGCGGGTCCCTGGCTTTAGGGTAAGGGGCCCAGGAATTTTCAACAAATTCCCTCCGGGAATTACAGGAAAATTCCACGACTTTGGGGTCTGGATTGCACTGTTTGTAATGCGTCCGGACCGTCAAAGACCGTAGGTGCCCAACGGGTTTAATGCGGAATTCAGATGCACTCCTCGGAGGTCAGTCATCGCAGTTGAAAGAAGCGCCTACGCAGACGGTGTGACCCGATTCAGTATTATTTTCTTTTTATAAAGAATTGAAACGCTGGATTTGATCGCCGAAGGGGCATCGGGCTTTGCCCGATGCGTAACCGATTGGTTTCTCTGGTTGTTTGCGGAGAGCTAATCAAATCCAGGAGATAATCTCGTGGCATTAAATCTCGAAGACAAAAAAGCGATCGTTGCCGAAGTTAACGGCACGGCTGCCAATGCATTGTCTCTGGTGATTGCCGACGCCCGTGGCGTCAATGTGACAGATATGACAGCTCTGCGTGCCAAGGCGCGTGAAAACAAGGTTGACCTGCGCGTGGTTCGCAACACGCTAGCCAAGCGCGCATTTGAGGGCACCGAGTTTGAATGTGTTGCGGAAGCGCTGACCGGTCCGTCACTGTTTGGGTTCTCAATGGAGGATCCAGGCGCAGCGGCGCGCCTCTTCAAGGAGTTCGCAAAACAGAACGACAAATTTGAAGTTAAGGCGCTGTCTGTCAGTGGGCAATTACTGGACAAGGGACAGATCGATGTGCTCGCCTCTCTGCCGACTCTGGAGCAAGCTCTGGGTCAGCTGGCAAGCGTGATGATTGCTCCGGTGACCAAGCTGGTTCGTACTTTCAACGAAGTACCTGCCAAGGTAACCCGTGTTGTGGCGGCCGTGAAAGATCAGAAGCAGTCAGAGGCTGCCTGATCCGATTCGGTATCGCGATTTTAATTGTTTAACCTATCAGGAGATATGAGTCATGGCTCTGTCAAAAGATGACATTTTGAATGCAATCGCTGAAATGAGCGTAATGGACGTTGTTGAACTGGTTTCTGCAATGGAAGAAAAATTTGGCGTGTCTGCACAGGCTGCCGTCGCTGTTGCTGCTGCTCCAGCTGCCGGTGGTGAAGCTGCTGCTGCCGAAGAGAAAACCGAGTTCGACGTGGTTCTTGCCGCTGTTGGCGACAAGAAAGTAAACGTGATCAAGGCAGTTCGTGCCATCACCGGTCTTGGCCTGAAAGAAGCCAAAGACCTGGTTGACGGCGCTCCTTCCTCAATCAAGGAAGGTGCATCCAAGGAAGATGCTGAAGCTGCCAAAGCTCAACTGGAAGAAGCAGGCGCGACCGTCGAGCTCAAGTAAGCTCGCGGTGTATCGTGAACTGCTTGTCTGACGCAAGTCAGGCGAGAGGCTGACGGGTTTTACCCGTCGGCCTTTTCCTGCTTTAGGCGCCCGTCGCTTTGGCAGAGAAAAATTGGCCCGTTTGCGGGCTTTTGATCGGCGGCCAGGTTGGTCTTAAACCGCCGGTTTGACCCTAAAGGTGAACATACTGGGGATAGAAATGGCTTACTCTTACACAGAGAAAAAACGCATTCGCAAGGACTTCAGCAAGCTGCCGCAGGTGATGGAACTTCCCTACCTGCTGGCGATTCAGCTTGATTCCTATCGGAACTTCACTCAGGAAGGTATCGCCGCCGAGAACCGTGAAAATCTCGGTCTTCAGGCTGCCTTCAACTCTGTATTCCCGATTGTCAGCTATTCTGGCAACGCAGCGCTGGAATACGTCGATTACACGATCGGCAAGCCGGTCTTCGATGTCGAAGAGTGTAAGCTGCGCGGCGCCACCTACGCGGCCCCACTGCGGGTCAGGGTGCGCCTGGTGATCTACGACAAGGAGTCTGCCAGCAAGGCGATCAAGGATATCAAGGAGCAGGAAGTCTACATGGGTGAAATACCCCTGATGACAGACCACGGTACCTTTGTTGTCAATGGCACCGAGCGCGTTGTTGTCTCCCAGTTGCACCGTTCACCGGGTGTGTTTTTCGATCACGACAAGGGCAAAACCCACTCCTCGGGCAAGCTGCTCTACTCGGCGCGGGTGATTCCCTACCGTGGTTCCTGGCTCGATTTTGAATTCGACCCCAAAGACCTGGTTTACGTCCGCATTGACCGGCGCCGCAAGCTGCCGGCGACGATTCTGCTCCGAGCGCTGGGCTTCAGCTCGGAAGAAATGCTGGAAATGTTCTTCGAAACCAGCACCTTCAAAGTGGGCAAAAAAGGTGAGATCAAGCTGGATCTGGTCCCGGCCCGCTTGCGTGGTGAAATTGCCACTTTCGACATCAAGGGCAAAGGTGGCAAGGTCATTGTTGAGGAAGGCCGTCGCATCACCGCCCGCCATGTGCGCCAGCTGGAAACCGACAACATCACTGCGCTGGAGGTTCCCACTGACTACCTGCATGGTCGCGTGTTGGCAAAGGATGTTGTGAATCCCGACACCGGTGAGTTGCTGTATGAGTGCAATACTGAGATCACGGCGGAGATCCTTGATGCACTGTCTGAAAATAACATCAGCCTGATCGAGGTTATCTATACCAATGACCTGGATTGCGGTCCATTCCTGTCTGATACCTTGCGCATTGATAGCGCGCGCAGTGAGCTGGAGGCGATGGCGGAAATCTACCGCATGATGCGTCCGGGCGAGCCGCCGACCAAGGAGTCAGCCGAGAACCTGTTCAACAACTTGTTCTTCTCTCTCGAGCGTTACGACCTGTCCGCAGTGGGCAGGATGAAATTCAACCGCCGCCTCGGTCGCGAAGATGATGGCGGTGAAGGCACCCTCGACAGGCAGGATATTGTCGATGTGCTGAAAACATTGATCGACATTCGCAACGGCAAAGGCGTCGTTGACGATATCGATCACCTGGGTAACCGCCGCATTCGCTCGGTTGGCGAGATGGCAGAGAACCAGTTCCGCATTGGTCTGGTCCGGGTCGAGCGAGCCGTAAAAGAGCGCCTCGCCGTGGCCGAGACGGACGAGCTGATGCCGCAGGATATGGTGAATGCCAAGCCGGTTGCAGCGGCGATGAAGGAGTTCTTTGGTTCCAGCCAGCTGTCGCAGTTTATGGATCAGAACAACCCGCTGTCCGAGATTACCCACAAGCGCCGTGTATCCGCGCTTGGGCCCGGTGGCCTGACCCGGGAACGCGCCGGCTTCGAGGTGCGCGATGTGCACCCGACCCACTATGGCCGCGTATGTCCCATTGAAACGCCGGAAGGTCCGAACATCGGCCTGATCAACTCGCTGGCTACCTATGCCCGCACCAACAGCTACGGTTTCCTCGAGGCACCGTATCGCAAGGTGGTCAACGGCAAGGTTACCAACGAGATTGAGTTTATGTCGGCCATCAACGAGGCCGAGTATGTTATTGCCCAGGCGTCGGCCACGATGGATAAAAGTGGCAGGCTGATCGACGAACTGGTGACAGTTCGTCACCAGGGCGAGTTCACTGTCAAGCCGCCGGAAGATGTTCAGTATATGGATGTGTCACCGCGACAGGTTGTGTCGGTAGCGGCCTCCATGATCCCGTTCCTGGAACACGATGACGCCAACCGCGCCCTGATGGGCTCAAACATGCAGCGCCAGGCCGTGCCCACGCTGAAAGCGGAAAAGCCCCTGGTCGGTACCGGCATGGAGCGTACAGTTGCCGGTGACTCCGGGGTCTGTGTGGTTGCCAAGCGCGGCGGGGTAATTGAAAGTGTCGACGCCGGACGCATTGTGGTGCGGGTCAGCGACAAAGAAGTCGAATCGGGCGATGCCGGGGTCGACATCTACAACCTGATCAAGTACACCCGTTCCAATCAGAACACCTGTATCAACCAGCGTTCCATCGTGCGCCAGGGCGACAAGGTCGAGCGAGGCGATATCCTGGCGGACGGACCGTCGGTTGATCTCGGCGAGCTGGCACTGGGGCAGAATATGCGCATTGCCTTCATGCCCTGGAATGGCTACAACTTTGAGGATTCGATCCTCATCTCCGAGCGCGTGGTTCAGGAAGATCGTTTCACCACCATCCACATCCAGGAGCTGACCTGTGTCGCCCGTGACACCAAGCTGGGGGCCGAGGAAATTACCTCCGACATCCCCAATGTAGGTGAAGCTGCGCTGTCGCGACTCGACGAGTCCGGCATCGTCTATGTCGGTGCCGAGGTCGCTGCCGGTGATATCCTGGTCGGCAAGGTGACGCCAAAAGGTGAAGCCCAGCTGACGCCGGAAGAAAAGCTGCTGCGGGCAATCTTTGGCGAGAAAGCCTCCGACGTCAAAGACACTTCCCTGCGGGTGCCTTCCAGCACCAAGGGCACGGTTATTGACGTGCAGGTATTCACCCGCGATGGCCTGGAGAAGGACCAGCGTTCCCTGCAGATTGAGCAGGCGGCACTGGAGCAGTTCCGCAAGGACCTTAACGATGAATACCGCATCGTCGAAAATGCCACCTTCGAGCGCCTCAGTGCTGCCCTGGTTGGCAATGCGGTGGTTAAGGCACCGGGCCTGAAAAAAGGCGCCGAGCTTACCGCGGCTGCGGTTGCCGAATACGGCGCCAACGAGTGGTTCAAGGTTCGGATGAGCGATGCCGCACTCAACGAGCAGCTGGAAAAGGCTGAAGAACAGCTGAAAGAGCGCCGCAAGATCCTCGACGAACGCTTTGCCGACAAGAAGGGCAAGCTGGAAACAGGCGATGACCTGGCCCCTGGTGTGTTGAAAATCGTCAAGGTTTATCTCGCGGTCAAGCGCCGTGTGCAACCTGGTGACAAGATGGCGGGGCGTCACGGTAACAAGGGTGTGATCTCGGTAATTATGCCGGTTGAAGACATGCCCTACGACGAGAACGGTGTGCCCGTTGATATCGTGTTGAACCCGCTGGGTGTACCCTCGCGGATGAACGTGGGACAGATTCTCGAAACCCACCTTGGGCTCGCCGCTCACGGCCTGGGCGATAAAATCGACACCATGCTCCGCCAGCAGAAAAAAGCCGCCGAGCTGCGCGCTTTCCTGCAGGAAGTCTATGACGTCGGTGCCGGCGAAGAAGTGAAGCTGAAAAGCCTGAAGGACGCGGAGATCATCGAGCTGGCAAACAACCTGCGCAAGGGTGTGCCGATGGCGACGCCGGTCTTTGACGGTGCCAAGGAAGAGGAGATCAAGGAACTGCTGAAACTGGCGGACATGCCGGAGAGCGGCCAGATGACCCTCTACGATGGGCGCACCGGCGATGCATTTGAGCGTCCGGTGACAGTCGGTTACATGTACATGCTGAAGCTGAATCACCTGGTCGACGACAAGATGCACGCCCGTTCCACCGGATCATACAGCCTGGTAACCCAGCAGCCGCTGGGTGGTAAGGCACAGTTCGGTGGTCAGCGCTTCGGTGAGATGGAAGTGTGGGCGCTTGAAGCCTACGGCGCTTCCTACACCTTGCAGGAAATGCTGACGGTGAAGTCTGACGACGTCAATGGCCGTACCCGCATGTACAAAAATATTGTTGATGGCAACCATCAAATGGATCCCGGGATGCCGGAATCTTTCAACGTGCTGGTGAAAGAAATCCGCTCCCTGGGTATCAATATCGAACTGGAAACGGACTAACGGTTAACTGCTTGTTGTCATGAATAAAACGGGGCGGCGGCCCGGTCGATTGGGACAAAACGCCGCCTCAAGGTAGCACCTACTGGAGGAATTGCCTTGAAAGACTTACTGAACTTGCTTAAGTCGGAAGAACAACTGGGTGAATTTGATGCCATTCGCATCGGTCTGGCATCGCCGGACATGATTCGCTCCTGGTCGTTCGGTGAAGTGAAGAAGCCGGAGACGATCAACTACCGCACCTTCAAGCCCGAGAGGGATGGCCTTTTCTGTGCCAAGATTTTTGGCCCGGTCAAGGACTACGAGTGCCTGTGCGGCAAATACAAGCGCATGAAGCACCGCGGCATTGTCTGTGAAAAATGTGGCGTTGAAGTGACCCTGGCTAAAGTGCGCCGCGAGCGCATGGGCCATATCGAGCTCGCCAGCCCGGCGGCCCACATCTGGTTTCTCAAGTCGCTGCCTTCCCGTATCGGCCTGATGCTGGATATGACCCTGCGCGAGATCGAGCGCGTGCTTTACTTCGAGTCCTTTGTGGTCACCGATCCCGGCCTGACGACACTGGAACGCGGACAGTTGCTGTCTGACGACGAATACTACGAGGCCCTGGAAGAATTCGGCGACGAATTTGATGCCATGATGGGCGCAGAGGGTATCCAGAAGCTGTTGAAAGATCTTGATCTCGAAGAAGAGATAGCGACGATCCGCGACGAGATTCCCAACACCCGCTCAGAAACCAAGATCAAGAAGTTCTCCAAGCGACTCAAATTACTGGAGGCTTTCCATAATTCCGGCAACAAGCCGGAATGGATGGTGCTGGAGGTTTTGCCCGTTCTGCCGCCGGACCTGCGTCCGCTGGTGCCGCTGGACGGTGGCCGTTTTGCCACCTCTGACCTGAACGATTTGTATCGCCGGGTGATCAACCGCAACAACCGACTGCGCCGCCTGCTGGAACTGAGTGCGCCGGATATCATCGTCCGCAACGAAAAGCGGATGTTGCAGGAGTCTGTAGATGCGCTGATGGATAACGGTCGCCGCGGACGTGCCATTACCGGTTCCAACAAGCGCCCGCTGAAATCCCTGGCCGACATGATCAAGGGCAAGCAGGGTCGCTTCCGCCAGAACCTGCTGGGTAAGCGCGTCGACTACTCCGGCCGTTCTGTAATCGTGGTGGGGCCGACGCTGCGCCTGCACCAGTGCGGTCTGCCCAAGCGCATGGCGCTGGAACTGTTCAAGCCGTTCATCTTCAGCAAGCTGGAGCTGCGCGGTCTGGCCACCACCATCAAGGCGGCCAAGAAAATGGTCGAGCGAGAAGAGGGTGTGGTCTGGGATATTCTCGAGGAAGTTATTCGCGAGCACCCGGTACTGCTGAACCGTGCGCCAACGCTGCACCGTCTTGGCATCCAGGCGTTCGAGCCGGTGCTGATTGAAGGCAAGGCGATACAGCTGCACCCGCTGGTCTGCGCCGCTTATAACGCGGACTTTGACGGCGACCAGATGGCAGTGCACGTGCCGCTGACGCTGGAAGCACAGCTGGAAGCCCGCGTGCTGATGATGTCGACCAACAATATTCTGTCACCGGCTTCCGGTGAACCGATCATTGTACCGTCCCAGGACGTGGTGCTCGGCCTCTACTACATGACCCGCGATCGTATTAATGCGCAGGGCGAAGGACGCGTTTTCGCCAACCTGGCGGAGGTGACCCGGGCCTATCACAGCAAGCACGCTGACCTGCAGGCGCGGGTAAAAGTGAGAATCACCGAAGTTATCTTTGAAGAGGACGGTGAGCGCCGCGAAAAAACCAGCATTGTCGACACCACCGTTGGCCGAGCCCTGTTGTGGGAAATCGTGCCGGAAGGACTGCCCTTCGAGATGGTCAACAAAGCGATGACCAAAAAGGCGATCTCGCAGATTATCAACCACTGCTACCGCAAGGTGGGTCTGAAGGCCACGGTAATTTTTGCCGACCGCCTGATGTATACCGGCTTTGAGTACTCCACCCGCTCCGGTGCTTCCATCGGCGTCAACGATTTTGTGATTCCGGATGAGAAAACCAAGATGATCGATGACGCCGAAGCCGAGGTCGTCGAGATTGAGAGCCAGTTTGCCTCCGGCCTGGTAACCCAGGGCGAGAAGTACAACAAGGTGATCGATATCTGGTCGCGTGCCAATGACATGGTCGCCAAGGCCATGATGAGCGGTCTCAGCAAGGAGAGCGTGATCAACCGTGAGGGAGAAGAGGAGGAGCAGGATTCCTTCAACTCGGTTTATATCATGGCAGATTCCGGTGCCCGGGGTTCGCCCGCCCAGATCCGTCAGCTGGCCGGTATGCGTGGCCTGATGGCGAAACCGGACGGCTCCATTATCGAGACCCCGATTACCGCAAACTTCCGCGAGGGCCTGAATGTAGGTCAGTACTTTATTTCCACCCACGGTGCGCGGAAAGGTCTGGCGGATACGGCCCTGAAAACCGCTAACTCCGGTTACCTGACTCGCCGCCTGGTGGATGTGGCGCAGGATCTGGTTGTTACCGAGCGTGACTGTGGCACTGAAGAAGGCCTGTTGATGGCGCCGGTAATTGAAGGCGGTGACATCATTGAGTCCCTCGGTGACCGTATCCTCGGCCGTGTCGTTGCCCGCGATGTTTACCTGCCGGGAAGCGACACCGAAATTGCGCTCGAGGCCGGTACCATGATTGACGAACAACTGGTGGAGCACCTTGAGCATCTGGGTATCGACGAGGTCGTGGTGCGCTCGCCGATCACCTGTGAGACCCGCTACGGGATCTGTTCCGAGTGCTATGGTCGCGACCTGGCGCGCGGTCACAAGATCAATCCCGGCGAGGCGGTTGGTGTCATTGCTGCCCAGTCGATCGGTGAACCCGGAACCCAGCTCACCATGCGTACCTTCCATATTGGTGGTGCGGCATCGCGAGCTTCGGCGGTGGACAATATCCAGGTCAAGATGGCCGGTTCGGTACGCCTGATCAATGCCAAGGCGGTAGAGCGCACCAGCGGAGATCTGGTGGTTGTATCCCGATCCGGCGAGCTGGCTGTAGCGGATGAAAACGGTCGTGAGAAGGAGCGTTATAAGCTGCCCTATGGTGCCCTGGTGAAAGTCAAGGATGGTGCAAAAGTGGAGGCCGGCGCTGTAGTGGCGACCTGGGATCCGCACACGCACCCGATTATTACTGAAGTGGCCGGTAAGGTGTCCTTCTCCGGTATGGAAGATGGACTCAGCATCAAGACACAGGTGGATGAACTCACCGGTTTGAGCAGTATTTCCGTGATCGATCCAAACGAGCGTCCCTCGGCGGCCAAGGACATGAAGCCGATGGTGACTCTGCTTGACGAGAATGGCGATGAGCAGAACTTCCCCAACTCGACGGTTCCGGCCCACTACATGCTGCCCGCCAACGCCATTCTCAGCCACAGCAATGGCGATAATGTGGCGGTGGGTGATGTTATTGCAAGAATTCCCCAGGAGGGCTCAAAAACCCGGGATATCACGGGTGGTCTGCCACGGGTTGCCGATCTGTTTGAGGCGCGCAAGCCGAAAGATCCCGCCATCCTGGCCGAGATCACCGGTACCGTCAGCTTCGGCAAGGAGACCAAGGGCAAGCGGCGCCTGCAGATCATTCCGCCCGGCGGGGAACTGTTAGCGGATGGCAGCACTCACTACGAGGCGCTGATTCCGAAGTGGCGTCAGCTCAGTGTTTATGAGGGTGAGCGCGTTGAGAAGGGTGAAATTATTGCCGATGGCCCGCCCAATCCACACGATATCCTGCGCCTGCAGGGTGTGGACTCGCTGGCCAAATACATCGGCAGTGAGATCCAGGACGTTTACCGCCTGCAGGGTGTGAAGATCAACGACAAGCACATTGAAGTGATTGTTCGCCAGATGCTGCGCAAGGTGCAAATAACGGATATGGGTGAGTCATCCTTCGTCAAGGGCGAGCAGGTGGAGTACAACACCATTCTGGAAGAAAACGAGAAGCTGGTGGCAGAGGACAAGATCCCGGCCCGGTTCGAGCGGCAACTGCTGGGTATTACCAAGGCATCTCTGGCTACGGAGAGCTTTATCTCGGCGGCTTCTTTCCAGGAAACCACGCGCGTGCTCACCGAGGCGGCGGTCACAGGCAAGGCAGACCGCCTGCGCGGTTTGAAAGAAAACGTTGTCGTTGGTCGCCTGATTCCGGCGGGAACCGGTCTGGCCTACCATGCCCAGCGCCGCCATGATCGCGATGCGCGTCTCGCCGGGTCCAGTACCGCAACGGCGATGGATGTGGAGGCCGCGTTGACGGAAGCGCTCAGTTCCACAGGCGAAGAGTAACTTCGCATGGCCAGCTCGCTTCCGAGAGGCGGGCTGGCCGAGTTTTTCTTGACTAGGGTCGGCGGTGTCATTAGAATGCCGCCTCCCTGAAAAAAGCAGCCGGTTTTAGGGCATTTTTTTCAGGGCTTTTTTGTTGTTAAGCCTTTGTAAAAAGGCAAATTATCTGGAGTAAATGAATGGCAACGATCAACCAGTTGGTTCGTAAGCCGAGAAAACGCAAAATTGCAAAAAGCGACGTACCTGCATTGCAGGCCTGTCCCCAGCGCCGAGGCGTGTGTACCCGTGTCTACACAACTACGCCGAAGAAGCCGAACTCTGCACTGCGCAAGGTGTGTCGTGTTCGTCTCACCAATGGTTACGAGGTGACCTCGTATATCGGTGGTGAAGGGCACAACCTCCAGGAGCACAGCGTTGTGCTGATTCGCGGTGGTCGTGTTAAGGATCTGCCCGGTGTGCGCTATCACACTGTGCGCGGCAGCCTGGATACCGCCGGGGTGAATAACCGCAAGCAGCGCCGTTCCAAGTACGGTACCAAGCGTCCTAAGTAATCTCGCCAGAGACTATCAGGACAAAGCAAATATTGCGTCGGTGAGAACCGAGTAAGGCCGGGTGGCTAATAGGTTAGCCTTAATCGTCCCGAAACAACCTGAAGAGTAGGGCCCTGAAAAGGGTAGGAAATTATGCCAAGAAGAAGAGTCGTCGCTAAGCGCGAAGTATTGCCGGATCCCAAGTACGGCAACACAACCCTAGCCAAATTTATGAACCACGTGATGGTCAGCGGTAAAAAATCCGTTGCCGAACGGATTGTCTATGGAGCCCTGGATACTGTTCACAGCCGCTCCGGCAAAGACCCCGTAGAAGTTTTCGAAGAGGCGCTGGAAAATATCGCCCCAATGGTGGAAGTGAAATCCCGCCGTGTCGGTGGTGCCACTTACCAGGTCCCGGTCGAGGTTCGTCCTGCCCGTCGCACCGCGCTGGCTATGCGCTGGATGGTGGACTACGCCCGCAACCGCGGCGAAAAGTCCATGGCCCAGCGACTGGCCGGAGAAATCATGGATGCATCCCAGGGCAAGGGCGCTGCTGTGAAGAAGCGTGAAGACGTGCACCGCATGGCTGAGGCCAACAAGGCGTTCTCCCACTACCGCTTCTAATGGTTGCTGGATAAGCTGTCTGCCAGGCACAGACTGCCTCGCAAACGCCTTAAATAGCCGGATCAAAGAAAAAGGCGACTATTGAAAGATAGTCGCCTTTTTCTGTTTTATAATGCCGTCCCTGTTTTAACTCCACAAACTTTTGAGGAATCGCCGTGGCTCGCAAGACCCCCATCAGCCGCTATCGCAATATTGGTATTTGTGCCCACGTGGACGCCGGTAAAACCACAACTACAGAGCGGGTGCTGTTCTATACCGGGCTTTCCCACAAGATTGTGGAGGTGCATGACGGTGCGGCGACCATGGACTGGATGGAGCAGGAGCAGGAGCGCGGCATAACCATTACTTCGGCAGCGACGACCTGTTTCTGGGCAGGTATGCAGCAGCAGTTTCCTCAGCACCGCATCAATATTATCGACACGCCAGGTCACGTAGACTTTACCATTGAAGTAGAGCGTTCGCTGCGGGTTCTCGATGGTACCGTGGTTGTTCTCTGTGGTTCTTCAGGTGTACAGCCGCAAACCGAGACAGTGTGGCGCCAGGCCAACAAATACCATGTCCCCCGCATCGTGTTTGTCAACAAGATGGACCGGGCGGGTGCCGACTTTATGATGGTGGTGAAGCAGTTGAAAGAGCGCCTGGGCGCAAACCCGGTACCGCTGCAAATGACTATTGGCGCCGAGGAGAATTTCAAGGGCGTTGTCGACCTGGTGAAAATGAAGGCGATTCTCTGGAGCGAAGCCGACCAGGGCATGACCTTTGACTACGCCGATATTCCCGAAGATCTTCAGGCGCAGTGCGAAGAAATGCATGAAGTCCTGGTAGAGGCAGCTGCCGAGGCCAATGACGAGCTGATGGAGAAGTATCTGGAAGGAGGCGAGCTGTCGGAAGATGAGATCAAGCAGGGTATCCGGCAGCGTACCCTGGCCAATGAGCTTGTGCCGGTCATCGGCGGCTCAGCGTTCAAGAACAAAGGTGTTCAGGCGATGCTGGACGCGGTGATTGAATACTTGCCGGCACCAACCGAAGTCAAGGCGATAGAGGGCCACCTGGAAGACAGTGAAGAGGTGGCAACCCGTGAGGCAGACGACGAAGCCCCCTTTGCCGCGCTGGCGTTCAAAATTGCCACTGACCCTTTTGTTGGCACGCTTACCTTTTTCAGGGTTTATTCCGGCAGGCTGACCACCGGCATGAGCGTCTACAACTCGGTGAAGGGAAAGAGGGAGCGCATCGGTCGCATGGTGCAGATGCACGCCAATCACCGCGATGAGATCAAGGAAGTGCTGGCCGGGGATATCGCCGCCGCCATCGGCCTGAAGGATGTCACTACCGGCGACACGCTGTGTGATGAAAGCGCAAAAATCGTGCTGGAGCGTATGGAATTCCCGGAGCCGGTTATTTCAGTGGCCGTGGAGCCGAGATCCCAGGCGGACCAGGAGAAGATGGGGGTGGCGCTCGGCAAGTTGGCCCAGGAGGATCCGTCCTTCCAGGTCAGAACCGACGAGGAAACCGGCCAGACCATCATTTCCGGTATGGGCGAGCTGCACCTGGATATCCTGGTGGATCGGATGAAGCGTGAATTTCATGTCGAGGCCAATATTGGTAAACCACAGGTGGCCTACCGCGAGACGATTCGCAACACCTGCGAAATTGAGGGCAAGTTCGTGCGCCAGTCCGGTGGCCGCGGTCAGTACGGCCATGTCTGGATCAAGTTCGAGCCGGCGGAAGATGAAAACGCCGAAGGACTCGAATTTGTCAACGAGATTGTCGGCGGTGTGGTACCCAGGGAATATATCCCGGCAGTTGAGAAAGGTATCGAAGAGCAGATGAAAAACGGGGTGCTGGCCGGCTACCCGCTGCTGGGGCTGAAAGCAACCCTCTACGATGGCTCATTCCACGATGTGGATTCCTCCGAGCTGGCATTCAAGATTGCCGGCTCAATGGCGACCAGAAAGCTGTCTGAAAAAGGCGGCGCGGTTTTGCTTGAGCCG
>JBFFTH010000034.1:0-16659 GCA_041571855.1 Porticoccaceae bacterium | reverse complement strand
CGTCTGACAAGGATGCCAGGGGACTGGTCAGAATCGGCGGGTCAAGAACTTCATCGATTACCGATGGCGAAGAGGGGGGCTCTGATGACACCACCGGCGCCGCAGACGAGTGCTCCGTTGACTCTATGGCGGGCCCGGGCTCGATTTCCTGTTCTACCAGGTGCTCGGCGACCGCGTCAGCCGCTGACTTTCGAGGTTTAGCCTCCCGGCCCTGGTCAGCATGAATTCGTTGTTCGTTCGGCTGCGGTTGCAGGGTTACCACCAGGTCGCGATTATTTTCTCCGGCATAGATAATCCGGATATCTATCTCGCGAACACCCGTCGTCTCCGGGCAGCACCAGGCGACTTGTTCCAGGTTGGCGCGTACCGCCTTCTTCAACTGCAGCTTGAGATCGACAAGCGCTGTGGATTCATCGCCGGTTATCTCGTCGAGAGATGAGCCAACCAACTGCTTTTTGTCACAATCCAGGATTTCGAATACTCGGGGATTGGCATCGATACAAACGCCGTAAGCGAAGAAAAGTGTGCCGTAGGGGGCCTTGTCGACCAGCAGCTTGTAAAGCTCTTCTTTAGAGCTCATGCCTTCCCCTCAGATTATTGTTCTCCCCACTCTGAAGGCATTCTAATCCAGTTCCTCAATCCACGCCATCTGTATCGCCTCGAGGATCTTCTCTCCGCAATGACCGGGATCATCGTCAAAATTGTCCAGCGCCAGCACCCAATCGCGCAGGTCTACAAAGTTCACAGCCCGCGGGTCAACATCAGCATGCTGCTCCGACAACTCGATCGCTATGTCCAATACATCCGTCCACTTTAACGACATCTGCATACCTTCATTCCCCCTCGTCAGTGATACTGAAAAGCTCATCAAAGCATCTGCAAAACAGACTTAACCGCACCCGCCGATTTTACAGAAAATAAAAGTCGCGGCTTCCTTCAACGCGTCCAGTCTCAGTGCTTTTCGGACACCATATTAATCGTGTACTTCGGAATTTCGATAACCAGTTCCTCGTCTGCCACGATCGCCTGGCAGCTGAGACGGGAATCCGGATCTACACCCCAGGCCTTATCCAGGTAATCCTCTTCCAGTTCATCGGCCTCATCCAGCGAGTCAAACCCCTCACGCACATAAACATGGCAGGTTGTGCAGGCGCAGGACATTTCACAGGCGTGCTCAATATGGATATCGTTGCGCAGCGCAGCCTCGCAAACGCTCTCCCCGGAACGGGCTTCGACAACCGCGCCCTCCGGGCAGATTTCGTCGTGAGGTAAAAATACTATTCTGGGCATATACTAAAAATCTCTCTCAACCTCATCCAGGCTATGGCCAGCCAGGGCCCTGCGAATACTGGCATTCATGCGCCGCGAGGCAAACTCTTCACTGGTTTTTGATACCATCTCGATATGGCGCGCTATGGCGCGGTGATCTGAACTGTCTCGAACCGCCTCTAACTCTTCAAGAGCCACCTCCAGGCAGTGGTATTCTGTGTCGGACAACAGCTCTTTTCCGTCCTGGTTCAGTGCTGCCGATAAATCTTCAATAACCCGGCCTGCCTCGACCTGCTGTTCACGCAAAGCCCTCGCCTGCATATCTTCCTTGGCATGGGTGTACGACGCCTTCAGCATTTTGGCTACCTGCCGGTCATCGAGACCGTAGGAGGGCTTCACTTCGATATGCGCCTCGACTCCGCTGGTCAGTTCCTTTGCCGAAACACTGAGCAGGCCGTCGGCATCCACCCTGAAGGTCACCCGGATTTTTGCCGCACCGGCGACCATGGGTGGAATGCCCCGCAGAACAAACTGCGCCAGCGAACGGTTGTCTGAAACCAGTTCCCGTTCGCCCTGCAGCACGTGAATTGACATCGCCGTCTGACCATCCTTGAAGGTGGTGAATTCCTGTGCCTTGGCAACAGGGATCGTGGTGTTGCGGTGAATAATTTTCTCGGTCAGGCCACCCATGGTTTCCAGCCCCAGAGAGAGCGGGATCACATCCAGCAACAGCATATCATCGCCAGACTTGTTGCCTATAAGCACATTGGCCTGAAGTGCGGCACCCAGAGCCACCACCCTGTCCGGGTCGAGATCCGCGAGGGGCGTCTTGCCGAACAGCTGCGCCACCTTATCCCGCACTCTCGGCGTGCGGGTGGATCCGCCCACCAGAACCACATTTCGAATCTCACTACTGCTGATACCAGCATCGCGTATCGCCCGCTTGCAGGCACGCAGGGTTTTGTCGACATAGGGATCAATCAGTCGGCTGAACAGGTCGCGAGAGATTTCTCCCCGCCAGCCGGATATCTCTATGGGTGCCACATCCTTTTCTGTCAACTGATGTTTGACTTCCCGTGCTGCCTGCAACAGCGAGCGCTGACGGGAGGGATCGAGGTCCTCTCCCGCACCGCACTGCTCGGCAATCCAGGTGGCCACAGCACGATCAAAGTCATCGCCACCGAGGGCGGAATCGCCACCGGTAGACAACACCTCAAACACACCGCGAGACAGCCGCAGGATGGAAATATCAAAAGTTCCACCACCGAGATCATAAACAGCAATGATGCCTTCCTCGCCCTTGTCGAGTCCGTAGGCGATAGCCGCGGCAGTGGGTTCGTTGAGCAGACGCAGCACATTGATGCCCGCAAGCGTGGCCGCATCCTTGGTCGCCTGGCGCTGAGCATCATCAAAATAGGCAGGCACTGTGATCACGGCGCCATCGAGACCGCCATCCAGCGCCTGCTCGCCGCTCTCTACCAGCAGCTTGAGGATTTCCGCCGATGCCTCGACCGGGCTGATATCCCCGGCCGAAGTCCTGAATTCCGGCATGCCGCCAGAATTTTCACGAAACTCATAGGGCAGCCGTGAGCCGAGTTTTTTCACATCCTCCAGACCCCGACCCATAAAGCGTTTCACCGAGATCAGGGTATTCAGCGGGTCGCTGACCGCGAATTCCATCGCCTTGCGACCAACCAGAACTTCTTCACCGTAGTGAACGACTGATGGCAACAAATGGCTCTCACCTTCAACCGAGAGTGTTTCGGGGGTACCGCTGCGCACCGTCGCCACCAGTGAGTTGGTGGTGCCCAGGTCAATACCAACGGCCCGCCTACGCTGGTGCGGCTCCGGCGATTGTCCCGGCTCTGATATCTGTAGTAATACCACGCTTATTCCCTGCTCTCTTTCCGTATGAGGTTATAGTTCGTCCAGTTCATGCTCAAGCTGCTCCACCTCGTTCAGCAACTTGCTGTAAAACTGCATCTTGGCCAGCGACTCCGAGGCCAACTCGAGATCTCCAGCTGCATAGTGGCCGGCAAACTCCTGTTGCAGTGCGTTAAAACTCGCGACCGCCTTCTGTTCGAGCTCAGCCAGCTCGGCAAAGGGATCGGCGGCATCGCTGATATCGGCAAGCGCCTCTCGCAGCGACATCTGTTCCATCAGGAAATCCATGTCCCGGGTCACTGCCGTCTCGTGGGACGCATCCACCCCCGCCAGAGAGAGCAGATATTGGGCCCGCAACAGGGGCGACTTCAGTGCCGCATAGGCCTGGTTGATGTCGGCGATATACTGGATTGCCAGACGCTGATCCTGGGCAGACTTGCCGGCATAGCGATCCGGGTGAAACTGCTTCTGCAGATTCACGTAACGGTGTTCAAGCTGCCGCAGATCCACATCATAGGAGGTAGGCAGGCTGAACATATCAAAGTAATTACTGGGGGATTCCAATGCTGTCACTATTTTTCGGCAAGCGAAAGCTAAACGTGGAAACTCTCACCACACCCGCATTCCTCCTTGACGTTCGGGTTGTTGAACTTGAATCCCTCGTTGAGCCCTTCCTTGACAAAATCCAGCTCAGTGCCATCCAGAAAGACCAGGCTTTTCGGATCAATGACCAGCCTGGCTTGGCCGCTCTCGAATACGGTGTCGTCTTCATGAACTTCGTCCACGAACTCCAGCACGTAGGACAGACCCGAACAGCCCGTGGTTTTTACGCCCAGGCGAACCCCGACACCCTTGCCGCGGTGAGCAAGGTGCCTGATCACGTGATCCTGGGCTGCTGGTGTCATGGTAATTGCCATCTATTTCTCCGGCACTCTTTCAGTTAACAGATTAACCCTTCAGAAAACCCCGTCCAGATTGAAGCTTCAGTACAGCAACGAGCAGGTACTGCTCGAGAGATGGGACATGAGTTCACTGGGGCCGTGCTAGCCTTCTCCGCGTTTGTGGCGTATATCCTTGATCGCCGCTTTGATCGCGTCTTCCGCCAGCACCGAGCAGTGAATCTTCACCGGCGGCAAAGCCAGTTCTTCGGCAATGGCCGTATTCTTGATCTCGGCAGCCTGATCCAGGGTCTTGCCCTTCACCCACTCGGTCAGAAGCGAACTGGAAGCGATCGCCGAACCACAGCCGTAGGTCTTAAATTTGGCATCCTCGATCACACCATCATCATTAACCTGGATCTGCAGGCGCATCACATCGCCACAGGCGGGCGCCCCCACCATCCCGGTGCCGACATTGCCAGCCTTGTCATTCAACTTGCCCACATTGCGGGGATTTTCGTAATGATCCAAAACCTTGTCACTGTATGCCATCTTTGATACCTCAAATCATGCGGGGGCTCAGTGAGCCGCCCACTCTACTTTGCTTAAGTCCACACCTTCCTTGTACATATCCCACAGCGGTGAGAGATCCCTCAGCTTGTACACCGCTTCTCGTACCTTTTCTATGGTGAAGTCGATTTCTTCTTCCGTCGTGAAGCGACCGATGGAGAAGCGTATCGAACTGTGTGCCAGTTCATCATCCAGCCCCAGGGCCCGCAGCACATAGGAGGGCTCCAGACTCGCCGAGGTACAGGCAGACCCGGAAGATACCGCCAGGTCTTTCAGCGACATCAGCAGCGATTCGCCCTCCACAAAGGCAAAACTGACGTTCAGGTTACCTGCCACGCGCTGGGTGTGCGAACCGTTCAGGTGAACCTGCTCCATATCGCTGAAACCGCTCCACAACTTCTCTCTCAGTTTGAGGACACGGATATTCTCTTCGGCCATTTCCTCCCTGGCGATGCGAAATGCCTCACCCATGCCGACAATCTGGTGCGTCGGCAAGGTGCCGGAGCGCATACCGCGCTCGTGGCCGCCGCCGTGTATCTGGGCCTCGATACGGACACGCGGTTTGCGGCGCACGTAGAGCGCACCAATCCCCTTGGGGCCGTAGATCTTGTGGGCAGAAAGCGACATCAGGTCGACCTTCATGGCTTCGACGTCGATTTCCAGCTTGCCCACGCTCTGAGCCGCGTCGACATGAAAAAATATCTTGTTGGCGCGACAGATTTCACCAATGGCGGCGATATCAGTAATAGTGCCTATCTCGTTGTTCACATGCATCAGTGAGACCAGCGTTGTATCCTCGCGGATTGCAGCCGCCACCTTCTCGGGCTGGATGATGCCGTCGCTGTCGGGATCCAGGTAGGTGACCTCAAAACCCTCTCGCTCCAACTGGCGGCAGGTGTCCAGCACAGCTTTGTGCTCTATCTTTGAAGTAATAACGTGCTTGCCCTTGCGCACATTGAAGTGGGCACAGCCCTTAATAGCGAGGTTGTTTGCCTCGGTAGCACCGGACGTCCATACAATTTCCCGCGGGTCGGCATTAAGCAGCGCCGCCACGTGACCGCGCGCTGTCTCCACCGCTTCCTCTGCCTGCCAGCCAAAGCTGTGTGAACGGGAGGCAGGGTTGCCGAAGGCACCGTCCCAGGTCAGATACTTCGCCATCAAATCGGCAACACGGGGATCGACAGGCGTCGTCGCCGAGTAATCCAGGTAAATAGGCAATCTCATTTAATTCACTCCAAACTTCATTCTATTCCGGGCTCTTCATGACACAGCCAGCGGCCGGTGCTCCTCAAGCATTTTCTCCATGCGACTGTTCTGCCGCATGGCAACAAGCTGTACATCCCTTTTTTCGACCAGGTCCTTGAGGGTGATCCCACACAAAAACAGATGAATCTGCTGACTCAGGTCCGACCAGAGGTGGTGAGTCAGACAAACCTCACCTTCCAGGCAATCACCCTTGCCACCACAACTGGTAGCATCGACCGACTCATTCACTGCATCGATGATTTCAGCGACATTAATTTCACCGCCATCGCGATCAAGGCGGTAACCACCGCCCGGGCCACGGACGCTTTTCACCAGCTCCCGCTTGCGCAGCTTTGCGAACAGCTGCTCAAGATAGGATTGCGATATATGCTGCCGCTTTGAAATATCTGCCAGGCTGATCGGACCAGCGTCCTGATGAAGCGCCAGATCCAGCATGGCGGTCACGGCGTATCTGCCACGAGTTGTCAATCGCATAATGCCCACCCTTTTTCATCCATGGTGCTATTATGCTAAAAACCAACTATTTTAGTCAAGTAAATAACCGACTAATCCGATGGGTCATTTGCCGTCTGCTGACGCCGACGGCGCCGCACCTTCGACACCGGTCTTTCCTCTCCCCCTGCAGTTCCGGCCATGGAGTTGCGCACTGCCGTCAAGACACCGCGCAGGATTGACAACTCCATCTCATCCAGACGGATACGGCCAAACAGTCGCCGCAGCCGGGTCATGGTCTGGCGCGGGTTTTTAGGGTCATGAAAGCCGATATCCACCAGTGTCTCTTCCATGTGCTGGTAAAACTTCTCCAACTGGGCCGCATCGGCTGGCGGCACATCCCATTCGTTCAGGTCTGGCAGTTTCCCCTCGGCATCGGCCATGGACGCCATGCGAATCTCGTAACACAGAACCTGTACCGCCGCAGCCAGATTCAGCGAACTGTATTCGGGATTGCTGGGAATATGGACATGGTAAGTGCACTTGTGCAACTCGTCATTGGTCAGGCCGCGATCCTCGCGGCCAAAAATAATTGCCACATCGTGCTGTTCCGATTCACACCAGACCCTCTCACCACATTCGCGCGGATTCATCAACGGCCAGGGAATTCTCCTGCCGCGCGCACTGGTGCCAACCACCAGACCGCAATTGCCAATGGCTTCATCCAGGCTATTGCAGACAACGGCGTTATCCAGCACATCGAGCGCATTGGCCGCCCGCCAAACGGCCCGCTCTGCGGGATAATCTTTCGGCGCCACCAGGTAGAGCCGGGACAAGCCCATATTCTTCAGAGCCCGCGCCGCCGCGCCGATATTTCCGGGATGTGTGGTGTTGACGAGAACAATTCGGATATTGTCAAAATTACCCATAATGGTATGACCGCTTGAGAGGTCGCGAATTCTAACAGGCCCTCTCGACAAAATCATGGCTGATAAACGCCTGCGGCCAACTTCAAAAGCGCCCGCGTCCGTCAAAATTAGTCTCCCTCGGGCAAATCGCGTCTGTTACAATGGCCGCCGTTTTCTACAGCAGAAAACCCGCTCTTAAACACAGTTCAGTCACAGGACATCCCGACAATGGAACCCATGGTTAACATTGCGCTTCGCGCGGCCCGCAAAGCAGGCAGCCTTATCGTCAAGGCCGCTGACAGACCCGATTTGATACGCATCAGCGAAAAGGGGCACAATGATTTTGTCACCGAAACCGACAAAGCGGCAGAAAAGGAAATCATATTTCACCTGCGCAAGGCCTATCCCGAGCACCGCATCACCTGTGAAGAAATCGGCGAACTGGATGGCGACATCAGCGATTACGAGTGGGTTGTCGACCCGCTCGACGGCACCACCAACTTTATCCACGGCATCCCCCATGTCGCTGTCTCCATTGCCTGCCTGCACAAGGGCAAGCTTGAGCATGCCGTGGTCTACGACCCCTTCCGTCGCGAGGAGTTTACCGCAAGCCGGGGCCGCGGCGCCTACCTGAACGGCAACCGTATCCGTGTCAGCGGCCGCCAGAACATGAATGGCGCACTGGTTGCCACAGGTATTCCCTTCAGCGCTCCATCCATTGACCATATGGAAGGGTACCTGGCCTGCATGACAGAACTCGCCAGCCAGTCATCCGGCATCCGCCGTCCGGGCGTGGCCTCCCTCGACCTGGCCTATCTCGCTGCAGGTCGCTTTGACTGTTTCTGGGAGATGTTTCTAAAACCCTGGGATATCGCAGCCGGAGCCCTTCTGGTGAAAGAGGCGGGCGGGCTGGTCTGCGACTTTCAGGGCGGCGACAACTACCTGCAGACCGGGCATATTGTCTGCGCCACGCCCAAGCTGATCAAACCCACCCTGCAGGCGGTCAAAAAAAATCTGGGCCATCTGAAATAACTGGCGGTTACTGCTTCTCAACCACCAGCCGGTAGGAGTAATCACCCAGGGTGTCGATGATTTCCTGGTGCGTGTACCCGGGGGCGGTGACAGTGACGCACTGACCGAATTTCTTGTCGATTTCCACGCTGACGTCAAAGGCGCAGCTAAGCACTCCTTCCAGTTCGGCAAGCGCCTGCTCCCTGATCAGCCGGTTGCGCAATTCGGGTTTGTAAATCTTGCCCACTGCCGTCACTGGCATGGTATCGATAAAGTGCACTTCCTTGGGCACCGCAGCGCGTTCATGAATATGCTCGGCGGCGTAGGCCAGCATTTCCTCAGCTGTTGCGGCGGCCTGCCTCGCCAACTGGATATAAACCACCGGTAATTCGCCGACCCTCTTGTCCGGCTTGCCGATAGCGGCGGCCTCGGCCACCTTGTCGTTCTGGTAGAACACCTCCTCGATCATTTGCGGGTCGATATTGTGGCCACCTCGAATAATCAGATCCTTGCTGCGCCCCGTGAGCCACAGATAGCCATCATCATCCAGTCGACCGAGGTCACCGGTATTGAACCAGCCCTCAGCGACCCATTGACCTTCGTTTTGCGCCAGCTGCTTGTAACCGGAGAACACGTTGGGGCCGCTGATGGCGATCACGCCCGATTCATTGGGCTTGCAATCGCGCACGGCCCTGCCGCCCTCATCCACCTCGACAATCCTGACCTTGCAGTGGGGCAGTGGCAGGCCGACACTGCCAACCCGGCGCTCACCGTATTTGGGGTTAACGCTCGAGGCACACGTGCCCTCGGTCTGGCCATAACCTTCCACCAGGACAATTCCCGTTCTGTCCTCGAATTTCCTCAACAGCTCCTGGGACAGGGGAGCGGCGCCGCAGACGGCCACATCCAGCGATGAGAGATCATGGCCTGCGGAGGGAACTTCCAGCAGCATGCTCAAAATTGTCGGTACAGCGCTGAAATAGGTGATTTGGTATTTCTCCACCAGGGCCCAGAAGTTCTTTATCAATTCGGGCGATCGATACCCGGCCACTGTACCCAGAATCACTTCGCCTCCAACCATCCAGGGCGTTAATCCGGTTACAAAAACGGCATTGACATGGAACAGCGGCAGGCCGCACAGGGCCCTGACATGGCCCTCTGGATTGAGCGCCATCAACATCTGGTAGGAACCAAACACCTCGTTAAAGTGGCTGTGGGGTGCAAGCTTGGGCGTACCCGTCGTGCCCCCGGTATGGAAGTATGAGGCGATGTCATCGCCCTGAATGAGCCGCTTACTGCTGAGACTATCGCCCTTTTGCTGCGCAATCAGCTGGTCAAAATCCAGCACATCCGCAGTCAGGTGATCACTGCCTGCGGACGAACCCGGAAAATCCACTGTCAGGATATATTTCAGCGAGGGCACCTCGGCTTTTACGGCCATCACCTTGCGCCAGTTTTCCGGGTCAGCCGCTGGACTCAGCGTCACCAGGACACGGCTCTCGGCTTCACGCAGAATGGCGGCAATATGTCCGGCCTCCAGTAGCGGGTTAATGGGGTTGAAGATACCCGCAGCCTCGGCTCCCCATATGGTGAAGTGGGTTTGCGGCAGGTTGGGAAGCAACATGGAGACCACTGTCCCGGCTTCCACGCCAAGGCTGGTGAAAGCATTTGCCGTCTGGTTGATTTTCTGCAGCAACTGGCCATAGCTAAAGGTTACGGATTCTTCGTCCACCTGTCCGCTAGGCAGGTAACGCAGCGCAATGCGATCACCGTATTCCCGCGCGCCGGCGCGCAGCACCTCATAGGTGCTGCGGGGCAAGTCGATATCCTCAACAGCGATCTGCTCAATCGCCCGAACATCCTTCAACGTGCTGATTTTTATGTCCGGCTTTGAAATCTGAGACATACCCCACCCTATCCGGCGTTATTTGTTACCATTTATATCGCATAAATCCCTGCGCTGAGCAAACGTCTGCACTCGCTGTCGGCCCCGGTCCCTATAATTTTTTTTCAACTGTAGAGTGCTGGCCACGGAAAACCTCCCCTGGCTCCAGCTGAGACGAAAACATGATTACACTTTATACATTCCCTCCCGCATTCGGCCTTCGCAATGTGAGTCCATTCTGTCTCAAGGTAGAGATGGCTCTGGCACACTTGAATCTAGAATTCGACATCGCACTGCAAAGCAACCCGCAAAAGTCGCCAAAGGGAAAGTTGCCCTATATCGAGTGCGATGAGGGAATCATTGCCGACTCCGAGCTGATCTATGAATATCTCGACAGAAAAACCGGTGGCGGTATCTTCGGATCGCTGACACCTGTGGAGTACGCCACCGGTTTTGCAATGACCAGACTCACCGAGGACCATCTTTACTGGCTGATGGTTGCCAGCCGATGGGCGGATGACGCCTGGTTCCCCCATGTCAGACAGGGGTTTTTCGGTAACCTGCCGCCGCTGGCAGGCAACCTGGTTGCAAGACTGGCAAGGCGGCAGGTTTTACAGACACTGCACCTGCAGGGGCTGGGCCGGCACAGCCTGGAAGAACAGGCGGGATTTGCCCGTCGGGACTTCAGAGCCCTGGCCGGAGCACTCAGCGAACAACCCTATATTGCAGGGGATCGCCTGACCTGTTTTGACTTTGCCGTCGCCTCGCTGTTGGCAGGTATCTACGACAACCAGCCGGCCACCTGGATCACGAATATTGCCGCGGAGTACCCCTCGTTGAAGGCCTATGCAGAGCGGATACAGGAAGAAGTGGGCGTATTTAGCCGCAAGTAATCCCCGTCCGGGAAAATTTCCGCTAGCCATCGCTGGCTAATTGCTGTCGCCGATACACTCCCGGCGGCAACCCCGTCCAATTCCTGAACGCCCGGTTAAATGCGCTCTGTTCAGAGAAGCCTAGCAACAGCGCCATTTCGACAAAGGTCAGATCACTCTGCTGCAAATAGCGGCAGGCAAGTTGCTCACGCAATCCATCCAGCAGTGATTGATAAGAGAGCTGGTATTCACCCAGACGCCTCTGCAGGGTTCTCGGCGAACAGTCCAACCGGGCTGCAACCTGCGCCAGAGAAATCGTCCCCTGCGGAATCAGCCGCAACAATACCACCTGTAACTGGTGCAAAAAGGGCGTATCTTTTGCAACGATTTCCGCAAAAGCTGACGCCTGCTGGTTCTGCATGGCCAGAATAGCATCCGACAGCACTCCGGTTTCCGGCTCGCTGGCTGACTGATAATCCAGCGTAATACCGGGTACGTTAGAAGCAAACTCAACCGGGCAGCGGAAGAATTGTTCGTAGGGCTCGACATCCGATGACAGGCCTTCACTCAGCGCGACCCTGCGCAATTGAAAAGTCGAGGGAAACCGCTGTCGTAAAAAACTGACCAGGGTTGCCAGAGCCGTCTGCACAAACAGGGCATTCTCCTCACCCAGGCGATCAGGCCACGCCAGCCTGTAACCGGCGCCGTCTCTCGTCAAAATGCAGAAATTAACACCATAAAAACGTCGCTCGCACAGCTGGTAGGTTTGCAACGCTTCAACCAGGGTCTCACTGTTGAGAACAAGATAACCCAGCACCCCCACATGCTGTAATGACACCTGCGCGCCTATTTGCAAGCCGACAGAGGGCAACTGATGCAGGGATCGGGCCTCTGCCAGCAGCGCCCGCCACTGCTCAAGCGGAACAAGTTCAGATGAGGAAAGCTCTGCAAGGCGTGCCCGCAGCTGTGAGCCCTCGAGCCCGTACTGATCCAGCCACAGCCGGAGAATCTGCGTAAACTGCCCTGATACCCTGATGATCATGGAAAAAATACTCCGCCAAAATGGCGTGATTTGTCAATACGCTCACCCGGCAGCGATCTAGAATAGCCCGCAATGAGAAATGATTAGGAGGCAACTATGGCCGACCAACACAGCAAATCACAGCGCAAAGCCCTCCGTTTCTGGGGCTGGGGCTACGCGGAGGACAGGCTCAGTCTGGAAGAAGATCAACTGATCGAAAACATCGTGAAAACCTTTGTGCCCAGCGGCTGCGTGGAAGTGGAGCCACCAACGGTGGAAGATTTCGAGCTGCCCCCTTCAAGGTTGCCAGCGCTGCCCGTTGCGCTGGAAAAGCTGGTATCCACCACGGATTATGACCGGCTGGTACACAGCTACGGTAAATCCTATCCCGACCTGATACGCATGTTGTTGCGAGATGTACCCAGCCCTCCCGACGGCGTCGCCTTTCCAAGCACTGAAGCCGATATTGAAAGCATCTTTGCGTTTGCCGCAGCGAATAATATAGCGGTGATTCCCTATGGTGGTGGCACCAGCGTCTGCGGCGGTGTCGAACCGGATGTCGGCGACAGCTACAGTGCCACGCTGACACTGGATATGGAAAACTTTAACCGCATCGTCGAGATTGATCCCGTCAGCCGACGGGCACGTATTCAGGCGGGCATGCGCGGCCCCGACCTCGAAGCGGCGCTCAAGCCTCATGGCCTGACCCTGCGCCACTACCCGCAGAGTTTTCCCTTCGTCACCCTCGGTGGCATGATCGCCACCCGCGCCGGTGGTCACTTCGCCACGGTTTACACCCACATCGAAGATATGGTTGAGGCGACTCGCACCCTGACCCCGAGCGGTGTTATCGAAACCCGCGCTCTGCCCGGCTCCGGCGCCGGCCCTTCTGCCGACCGCCTGATCTGCGGCTCTGAAGGTGTGCTGGGAATTATCACCGAAGCAACCGTGCGGCTGCAGCAGCGCCCGAAATGGCGCGCCACCGCATCAGTCACTTTTGACAACTTTCTGCAGGGGGCCGAGGCAGTTCGCCATATTGCCCAGTCCGGGCTGTTCCCGGCCAACTGCCGGTTGCTGGACGAACAGGAGGTAATGATCAATCAGGTGGCAGAGAAACCCTGCGCGGTGCTGGTGCTGGGGTTTGAGTCGGCCGATCACCCGGTTGAAGAAAAAATGCAACGGGCGCTGGCAATTGCGCTGGATAACGGCGGCAATCTGCGGGGCGAGGTGGTTTACAATGCCAGCCACGGGGACAGCAAGGCCAGCGAGGCAGAGAGCTGGCGCAATGCGTTTATCCGCATGGCCTACTGGCGCAACCGGGTCGCCGCCTTTGGCATCATGGCCGACACCTTTGAAACCGCAATCACCTGGGATCGTTTCCCGGCGTTTTACAAGACCATCAAGCAGGCGATGGAAGAGGCTATCACCGAGATCACCGGGCACCCCTGCTCGTTCTCCTGCCGCTTTACCCATGTCTACCCGGATGGTCCGGCGCCCTACTTCACTTTCTACGCAGTCGGCGACACGGGCGGCGAACTGCAAAACTGTCTCGACAAGTGGAAGCAGATCAAGTTGCTCTCCATGCAGTTGCTGGCCGATCACGGTGCCACCGTCACCCACCACCATGCCGTGGGTCGCGATCACCGCTTTGGTTACGAACGGCAAACCTCACAGCTGTTCAGGAAGACGCTGGCGGCGAGCAAGGCCTGTATCGATCCGGCAGCGATACTCAACCCGGGGGTTTTGATTGATCCGACGGATAGGGAAGTGGGTATCAGTGGTGTCTTTGCCGACCTGGAACCCAACCGTTAGACGAGACCTTTTTTGCTAGCTGCACTGTTAAGAATTGGATAGCTACCTGTTTGTAGTATCAACAGCTCTGGACAGCAAGCGGCCCTGGCAGCCTCTGGAAAACCGGGTTTATTTTTCGGGGGAGAGTTGCAATTGGCGTCCGATGGAGGGAAAAATAACGAAATAGCCTGTGCGCTGAAAAATTGATGGCTGCATGGGCATATTCTTTTATTGGCCAGGCACGCCCAAGCGCGTATTGGGCTGTTTATAGATGGCGATGGCTGTCCTTGAATAAATATTGGGGGGTAATAGTTTGAAACAATTAACTGGCGGCGATGGATTTTGGTACTACATGGAAAGGGAGAGCAGGAGCCGAAAAGTGCAGCATTTTTCGGTGCTTTTCGTCTACGACCAGTCCGAAGTCGACGGTGGCGTGCAGTTAGATGCAATTCTCCAACGCCTGGGTCACCTGGTCAGTGAATTTGACGTGCTGCGGAAGCGAATTGTAGAGGTTCCTTTCAACCTCGATTACCCGTACCTTGTCAATGACCCGGATTTTGATCTGGAGTCCCATGTGCGTCCTCTCCCTCTGCCCAGGCCTGGAAGCTGGAAAGAGCTCAGTGAACTGCTCGCCAATTTGCACTCGCAGCCAGTGGATATGTCGCGTCCTCTGTGGGAAATGTACGTTATCGACGGCCTGGACAGCATCGATTTTGTGCCGAAAGGCTCGTTCGCCGTTATGCTCAAGCTCCACCACTCAATTGCCGACGGTGTAACTTCGATGAAACTCATTTCTCGAATGCACGATCTGGAGCCCTCTCCGGCGGAAACAAGGAGCGCTACCCCTCCGGATGAGGAATCTGCCCCCAACCCTGCGGGACTGCTGATAAAAGCCGGTGCCAACAACCTGCGTCGCACGCTGTCCGTTGGGCAGATGGTGTTGAAGATGGCTGTCGGCAATGCAATAGAGAAATTCACGCCCGGACAGCGCTCGCCTGAGGAAAAACCGGCGCCAATCACCCACCTCAACAGGGAAGATATACCCACCCAGCGGGTATGGGACATTGCCCGTTTCTCCCTGAGCGACTTCCGGGCGGCAAAGAATGCAGTGGAAGGCGCCACAGTCAACGACGTGGTACTGACGGTTTGCGGTGGTGCCATGGCGCGCTACTACGAGATGAAGGGCGAGACACTTGAGCTCTCCTTGAGTGCCTGGGTGCCGGTAAGCACCCGTGGGGAAGGAGGCACAAGCGACGGAGGCAACCAGGTGTTTCTCTCTCGTGCCAGCCTGAACACACTGGAGCCAGATCCGCTGAAACGATTGCAACTGGTCAGCGAAGAGATGCAGCGAATCAAAGGTTCCGACACGGGCCGCCAGGTGGTGGCGTTGCAGGATGAGTTGCCGGCCCCGGTGTTGCGGATATTTGGAAATATTTTCACCCGCTCGGGAGGACCCAGTAAGGCGCTTGGCACCCACCACAGCACGATCATCACCAATCTTAGTGGTCCGCGGCAAACACTTTATTTCTGCGGCGCAAAACTGGCAATGCTCAGCGGACTGGCGCTGCTTTCCAGTCATATGCCTATCAGCCACGCTGTGTCCAGTTATAAAGATGATTTGATCATCGGCCCTCTCTCTATCCCACAGTTGGATATGCCTTTGTACATCGAGTGCCTTGAACGCAGTTTTGAGGAACTGCAGCAGTCAATTGCCGCGCAATCGAAAGGCTCATAAAAAAAGGGGGGGCATCTAGCTGCCGGCGCACCCTGCAACGCCCCCCAGTTTGGGCAATAACGTCTGTAAGCAAGAGCGAGCGCATACCTGACAGCAAACCTTTCAGGAAAACCGGAATTTTTGCCGACACCGGCGATGTGGAGCGTGGTTCTGACGCCTCTGGCAGTGCGATCGATGCGCCCGAAGCGGCCTCTGTCCGGAACGTGGGCAAAGGCGATGGCATGGCCGCCCCGAAACAGAAAGAGACCAAGTAAAAAAACTGACAAAAACGAGGAGACAAACACAATGAAGATTCAGCAAGGACAGGTGGCCGTCATTACCGGCGCCTCTTCCGGAATAGGTCGGGCCCTGGCGCTCGCTCTGGCCAAGCGCGGCTGTGACCTGGCGATTTGCAGCAGCCGCAACATGGATGGGCTGGAGGAAACCGCAGGTAAAGCCTCGGCTTTCGGGGTAAGTGTATCGGTGGCGCAGGTGGATGTCTCAGAGCGTGAACAGGTTTATAGCTGGGCAGAAAAAGTGGTCGAGGATCACGGCAAGGTCAACCTGGTGGTGAATAATGCCGGTGTCGGGCTGGCCAGCACCGTGGAGGGCATAGATTACGATGATTTCGAGAGGCATATGGGGGTCAATTTCTGGGGCGTCGTGTACGGCACCAAGGCCTTCCTGCCACACCTGAAAACAGCCGGCGAAGGGCATGTCGTCAATATTTCCAGTCTTTTCGGGCTTATCGGTGTACCTAGCCAGTGCGCGTACAACGCATCCAAATTTGCCGTGCACGGGTTTACCGACTCCCTGCGGGAAGAACTTGATATGATGGATTGCGGTGTCAGCGCCACCAGCATCCACCCTGGCGGCATCAAAACCAATTTCGCCCTATCCAGCAAAGTAAGAGAAAATGTCACCGCACTGGGGCTCAACACCGGGTCTTTACCCCAAAAAATGAATGACGCCTTTATCACTGATGCAGACAAAGCAGCTGACAAAATTATCAGCGCAATCGAGGCAGACCAGCGGCGGGCGCTGATTGGTCCCGATGCTAAACTGATGGATATTGTCACCCGCTTCCTGCCCGGTGGCTACCAGCGGCTGGTTAACCTGGCAGTGAACAAGGGATTGAAATAAGCCCATCCTCACGCT
>JBFFTH010000033.1:0-16720 GCA_041571855.1 Porticoccaceae bacterium | reverse complement strand
TGCCAGGTAATTCCTGGGAGGCGTGAGCCTACGGAAAGTGCAGCAGAGAGCAGACCGCCGATGGCTCTTTTTTAAGAGTACAGGTAAGGGTGAAAGGGTGCGGTAAGAGCGCACCGCGCAACGGGTAACCGTTTGCGGCATGGTAAACCCCACTCGGAGCAAGACCAAATAGGAATCCTCAGGCGTGGCCCGCGCCGGATTCGGGTAGGTTGCTTGAGGTGTGTGGTGACGCACACCCTAGATGAATGATTGTCCGCGACAGAACCCGGCTTATCGGCCGACTCCCGCCCTCGGGCCCCTATATTTATGGTTAAAAAATAACCAAATTGTTCCAGGACCAGTCATTTATATCCATATATGCCCACGATCTTAAAGTAACTTTTTAAGATGCATTTTTAGCGCATTGTTTTTCCTGAATTTCTTTCTTTTATTTTTGCGAGATGTCTGCACGTTCGTGTCAGTTTCTTGTCAGATGCCGTCCTTTTTGTGACTTTTTTGCCCAAAACAACTGTTGACTTTGCGTTGATGTGGCATATAGTTGCAAATTAGTGGGAAAAAGTGGTGGAAAGTGGATTTCTCTAAAAACAACAATCTTCTTGGAATAGGGCGGTGTTCAGGGGCAATAACGAGATCAACATGGATGCGAAGGGGAGAATGGCGATACCGGCCAGGTACCGCGGTGCGCTCTCTGAATCCTGTGATAATTGCCTGATAGCCACAATTGATACCCAGGACAAATGCCTGCTTATCTATCCGCAGCCTGAATGGGAAAAGATTGAGGCGCAGATTGCTGCACTTCCCACTTTTAATCCGACCACCCGCAAATTGCAGCGCCTGTTAATTGGTCATGCTCGCGAGATCGAGCTGGATGGCAATGGCAGAGTGCTGATTCCGCCGGAGTTGCGCCAGTATGCGCAGTTGGAAAAGAAGGTCATGCTGGTGGGCCAGAGCCACCGCTTTGAGCTTTGGTCAATGGAGGGTTGGAACGCATGCCGCGATGAGTGGCTGGCGGAGACAGCGGGCGAGCTGGAAATTCCTGAAGAAATGCAATCCCTGTCTTTGTAACAGGAGGAGGGATCGGTATGTCTGAAAAGGTAGAGCACGAAACAGTTCTGCTGGAGGAAGCGGTAAATGCGCTGGTCACGGATATCAGCGGGTTTTATGTCGATGGAACTTTTGGCCGGGGCGGGCATGCCCGTGCTGTGCTCTCCAGACTGTCCGGCAGCGGATCTCTGATGGCGATTGATAAAGATCCACAGGCCTGTAACAGGGCCCGCGAGATGTTCGCCGGTGAGGGACGTTTTGAAATCGTACACGGCTCTTTTGCCGATCTCGGCGCGCTGGTATCGGAGCGCGGTCGGTGCGGAAAGGTGCAGGGCGTATTGCTGGACCTGGGAGTCTCCTCACCCCAGTTGGATGAGGCCGAGCGAGGCTTCAGCTTTCTGCGCGACGGGCCACTGGATATGAGGATGAATACGTCAACCGGCCAGAGCGCCGCCGACTGGCTGGCAACGGCAGAAGAGAAAGAGATCGCCAGGGTGTTGAGAGAGTATGGCGAAGAGCGGTTTGCCCGCCGCATGGCGAGGGCTATCGTTGCTGCCCGCGAAGATCAGCCGATCACTCGCACGTTGCAACTGGCGGAGATCGTCGCTGCGGCAAATCCGGCCTGGGAAAAGGGTAAGCACCCGGCCACGAGGGCTTTTCAGGCGATCCGTATTTACATTAATGGAGAACTGGAGGACTTGCAGCAGGTGCTGCAAGTGGCAACCGATGTGCTGGTAATCGGCGGCAGGCTGGTGGTTATCAGTTTTCACTCGCTTGAAGATCGCATGGTCAAGCGCTTTATGCGTGAGCAGACCCAGGGGAAGCCAATTCCCAGGGGTTTGCCGGTGATGGAAAAGGATATCGTCAGGCGCATGCGGCTGGTGGGTAAGGCTATGAAGCCCGTTTCCTCTGAAGTGGCGCTCAATCCCAGGGCCCGCAGCGCAGTGATGCGGGTGGCGGAGAAGGTGGCCTGATATGAGGGGGCAATCGATAGCGCTGGCGGTGCTTTGGTGCCTGGTGCTGGCATCGGCGGTGGCCGTGGTCTACAGCAGTCATTTGTGTCGCCAACTCTACAGCCAGCTGTCGCTGCTGGAGCGGGAAAAAAACAGTTTGCAGGTTGAGTGGGGTAAGTACCTCATCGAGCAGAATTCGCTTGCTTCGCTGAGCAGGGTTGAGCAATTGGCGTCTGGCCGGCTGAAAATGCGGCTTCCGGAAGCAGATGAAATTGTCATGGTGCAACAGCAATGAGCGCAAGAAAGGCAAAGTTGACGATTTCACGCTGGCGTTTTGCGGTCTTGCTGGCGGGTTTGCTGCTGTTGCCCCTGGTAGCGGTCTGGCATATTGCCGGGTTGCAGGTGATGCCGGATGCTAATCGCGGTTACGAGTTTTTGCAGGATCAGGCAGCTGCACGCACGGTTCGAACAACCAGCATACCCGCTTACCGCGGCGTTATCACAGATCGCCATGGCACACCGCTGGCTGTCAGCACCCCGGTGGTTTCCCTGTACATCAACCCGCAAGAATTCAGGGGGGATCATTCCGGCCTGCAACAGCTGGCGAACGGCCTGGATATCCCGACCGCGCAGCTGAAGCAGAAGCTGGAGCGATATAGCGGCAAAGAATTCATGTACCTGGCGCGTCACCTGGCGCCGGACCAGGCGGAGCAGTTGTTGGCGCTGAAAATTCCCGGTGTCTATGCGCGCAATGAATACAAGCGTTTTTACCCGGCGGGCGAGGTGACCGCGCAGTTGGTCGGGTTCACCAATATCGACGATCAGGGGCAGGAGGGGATGGAACTCGCCTTCAACGATCGATTGACCGGGGTGCCGGGTGCGAAAAAAATTCTCAAGGATCTCAAGGGAAGGGTCATTAAGGACCTGTCGCTGGTTCGCGCAGAAAAACCGGGCCAGGATCTGGCGCTCAGCATCGACCTGCGCCTGCAGTATGCCGCCTACCGGGAGCTGAAGGCGGCCGTGGCCAGGCATGGTGCCAGTTCGGGAACCATGGTGGTGCTGGATGCGAAAACCGGGGAGGTGCTGGCGATGGCCAATCAGCCTTCCTTCAACCCGAATGACCGCAGCAACCTGGATACCGACGCGATGCGCAACCGGGCCGTCATTGACTTGCTTGAGCCCGGGTCCCTGGTCAAACCGCTGACCATCGCCGCGGCGCTTGAAAGCGGCAAGTTTGATCCGCACACGCCGGTAGATACCAGCCCCGGCTGGCTGAGAGTGGGGAGAAAAACCTTTGTCGACCCGGTCAATTACGGCCTGATTGATCTGACCAGTATCCTCACCAAGTCGAGTCAGGTGGGTACCACCAAGGTGGCGCTTGCGCTGGAGCCGGATCATGTGCGGGATGTATTCCAGCGTGTTGGCTTCGGCGATAGTCCCGGAACCGGGTTTCCCGGCGAGAGCCCGGGCAGCCTTCCCCAGTACAGGGACTGGAAGCCCGTAGCGCGGGCTAATTTTGCTTTTGGTTACGGCCTTTCAGCGACTGCACTGCAACTGGCGCAGGCCTACAGTGTGCTGGCGAGTGACGGCATCAGAAAGCCGGTTTCACTGCTGCGCGGATACCGTCCCTATCCCGAGGAAAGGGTGATGGATAAAGGGGTTGCCCGGCAGATTCGGGGAATGCTCAAGACTGTTACCCACCAGGGGGGTACTGGTACGCGCGCAGCTGTTGCCGGATATGAGGTGGCGGGTAAGACAGGTACCGTTCATCTGGTCGGCGCGGGGGGTTACGAAGAGCATCGTTATCGGGCGCTCTTTGCCGGCATGGCGCCAGCGGATGATCCCAGCCTGGTGGCTGTAGTGGTGATTAGCGATCCCCGGGGTAAAGAATATTTTGGCGGGCAGGTTGCGGGCCCGATATTTGGCAATGTCATGGCGGATGCGTTGCGAATTTTGAAAATCGCGCCTTATCAGTTTGTCGAGGGCGAGATGGTGGCTCGGCCCGGCAATGATGATGGGAGGGCGGGTTGATGGAAGCGCTGGCAGTGAGATCGCTTCTGCTGAGGCAACTTTTGCCCGGTGTGAGATTGTCATCACGAATGCAGGAGGTTCGGGTGACCGGTGTGCAGCTGGATAGCCGAAAGGTGCAACCGGGTGACCTGTTTCTGGCTTTGCCGGGCGAGATAGTCGATGGCAGAAAGTATATTGACCGGGCGCTAAAGGCAGGGGCGGTGGCAGTTTTTGCGGAAGCACAAGATCTCTCTGATGAGAGAGATCTTGTCATACCGGTCGAGGGTCTGATGCAGCAGGTCAGCGCCATCGCCGACCGCTTTTATGGCCACCCCTCGGCAGAAATGGAGGTGGTTGGCGTCACCGGAACCAATGGAAAAACCACCTGCACGCAACTGTTGGCACAGCTCTACGCCGCTCTTGGGGAGACAGCGGGGGTGGTGGGTACCATGGGCTATGGCACCATGGGGCCCGGTTCATCAACGCTGATTGACACCGGCATGACAACCCCGGACGCGATTGCGTTGCAGGAGATCCTGAGCGAGTTGTGTCTGGAAGGTGCCCGCCATGTGGCGATGGAGGTTTCATCCCATAGCCTGAGCCAGGGCAGGGTTGCCGCCGTTCAATTCAAAACCGCCGTATTTACCAATCTGAGCCGGGATCATCTCGATTACCATGGCACCATGGCCGATTACGCGGCTGCGAAATCAAAGCTTTTTGCTATGCCGGGCCTATCTGCAGCAGTTGTCAATATAGATGATCCTATGGGCGCAGACCTCGCGAAACGGCTTCACAGCGACGTCAAGTGTTATCGCTACAGCATCGGTCATGACAACGCGGAGATAGTGGCCACCGGCGTCAGCCTGGATGCCGCGGGAATCAGAGCCGGGATTGTTACGCCGTGGGGGCGGGGAGAGCTGCGCAGCAAGTTGCTGGGTGAGTTTAATCTGTCGAATTTGCTGGCGGTTGTCGCTGTGGCCTGTATCGAGGGCTTCAGTCTGGGTGATGTGCTGGCCGCAGTTGCCACGCTGTCCCCGGTTGAGGGCAGAATGGAACTGGTAGATGCGGAAGCGGGGCCAAAAGTGGTGGTCGATTACGCCCATACCCCGGATGCTCTCAAGCAAGCCTTGCTGTCGCTGAGGATGCATTGCCGGGGTGATCTCTGGTGTGTGTTCGGCTGCGGTGGCGACCGCGACCCGGGCAAACGCAAGGACATGGGCGAGATCGCGGCAACACTGGCAGATCACGTGGTAATCACCAGTGACAACCCCCGCAATGAATCCCCATTAGGGATTATCGAGGATATCCAATCGGGTGCCGGTCTCTCGGCTCTGGTCAAAGTTGATCGCGGGGAGGCGATTCAATATGCCGTGGTCCGGGCACTGGAAGAGGATGTTGTGCTGATCGCCGGCAAGGGACATGAGCGGTACCAGGTTATAGGCGATACCCAGCTGCCCTTCAGCGATATCATGCAGGCGCGATTTGCGCTGCGGCGGCGGGGAGGTTGACCGATGCAGGCGATGACACTGTCACAGGCAGCCATCAACTACGGCGGTACGCTGATGTATCCGGACTGTCAGTTTGACTCCGTCTGCACCGACAGCCGTGAGATTCGTGCCGGCCAGTTATTTGTGGCGCTGGAAGGTGATCGCTTCGATGCCCACCAGTTCCTGCCCCAGGTCTCTGGTCTGGCTTCGGGCCTGGTAGTGAGCCGGCCAGCCAGAGATCTCCAGATCCCGCAGTGGGTGGTGCCCGATACCACCCGGGCGCTGGGGCAAATTGCGCACTTGTGGCGGCAGCAGTTTCACGGTCCGCTGATTGCGGTCACTGGCAGCAGCGGCAAGACTACGGTGAAGGAAATGCTGGCGTCCATTTTGGCCCGCAGCGGTCAAGTGCTGGCGACCAGGGGCAACCTCAACAACCATATCGGCGTGCCACTGACCCTGCTGCGCTTGCAGCAAGAACACCGCTTTGCCGTCATTGAGATGGGCGCCAGCGGGCCGGGTGAAATTGCCTACCTGTGCAGTATCGCGCAACCGGATATTGTGCTGGTCAACAATGTCCTCCCGGCCCATGTTGAAGGCTTCGGGAGTATTGACGGCGTAGCCAGCGCCAAGGGCGAAATCTACCAGGGTGTCAGGGCAACCGGCACCGCCGTGATTAATCTGGATGAAAAATACGCCGAGGGCTGGTTGTCGAGCCAGCAGGCAGCTCAGGTTTTAAGTTACGGCCTTGAGCGGGACGACGCCGATTTTCGGGCCGTGAATATCTGCGCGGACAACCGCGGATGTTGCCGCTTTGATTTGCAGGCGCCTGCTGGAGTCATTCACATCCAGCTTCCCCTCAGTGGTCGACACAATGTTGCCAACGCACTGGCTGCCGCAGCGTGCGCCAGCGCCGCCGGAGTCACCCTCGCGCAGGTTGCCGAGGGACTCGAGTCGTTGCAGCCGGTTGTTGGCAGGTTGTCACCGCACACGCTGCCGATGGGTGCAACAGTGCTGGATGACACCTACAACGCAAACCCCGGATCAATGAAGGCGGCAATAGACACCCTGGTCAGCTATTCCGGCCCGGCGGAAGGCGGCGAAAAGGTGTTCGTGATGGGTGATATGGCGGAGCTGGGAGAAAGCGAGGCGGAGATGCATCGGGAAATCGGCATTTATGCAGCCAGGCAGGGTATAGACCGACTGCTGGCAACCGGCCCTTTAAGCACCAATGCCGTTGAAGCCTATAACCAGCTGATGGGCGGGAATGAGGCGCGGTCTGCCCGCCATTTTGATAACAAAAGTGAGCTGATTGAGTCCCTGAGTGCATTGCTGAAGCCGGAAACGGTAGTGTTGGTGAAGGGTTCGCGCTCGGCAGCAATGGAACAGGTTGTGCAGGCGATAACAGGTGAAGAGGAGCGCTGATTATGTTGCTTTGGCTGGCTGATTATTTGTCGCAGTTCGAGAGTGGTTTCGGGGTGTTCCAGTACCTGACATTCAGGGCCATTCTGGGCATGCTGACGGCGCTTGGTATTTCCATGTTGCTGGGCCCTACGATGATCAGGAGGCTCAATTACCTGCAGATTGGTCAAACCATTCGTACCGATGGCCCCCAGAGCCACCTCAGTAAATCCGGCACCCCGACCATGGGCGGAGCGCTGATTCTGATGTCGATCTTTATCGGCGCCCTGTTTTGGTCCGATCTCACCAATCACTACGTCTGGACCGTGCTGGTGGTTACCTTCATCTTCGGCATGGTTGGCTGGGTGGATGACTACCGCAAGGTTGTGGAGAAAGACACTCGTGGGCGGCCCGCCCGCTGGAAATACTTCTGGCAGTCAGTGGCCGGTCTGGGCGCAGCCGTTTTTCTCTATCAGTCAGCACTGTCGCCGGCTGAAACCCAGTTAATTGTGCCTTTCTTTAAGGAAGTGGCGCTGGATATGGGCATCTTCTACGTGGTGTTGAGCTATTTTGTCATTGTCGGCAGCAGCAATGCGGTCAACCTGACAGACGGCCTGGATGGCCTGGCGATCATGCCAACGGTGCTGGTGGGTAGCGCGCTGGCGGTTATTGCCTACGCGGTGGGCAACATCCAGTTTGCCGACTACCTGCATCTTCCCTACATCGAGGGGGCGGGTGAGTTGATTGTCTTTTGTGCAGCCCTGGCCGGTGCCGGCCTTGGCTTCCTCTGGTTTAACACTTATCCGGCCCAGGTGTTCATGGGTGATGTCGGGGCGCTGGCGCTGGGCGCCGCGCTGGGGGTCATTGCCGTGATCGTGCGGCATGAAATTGTTTTTTTCATTATGTGTGGTGTTTTCGTGCTGGAGACGGTCTCCGTGATATTGCAGGTGGCTTCGTTCAAGCTGACCGGTCGCCGTATCTTCCGAATGGCACCTATCCACCACCACTTTGAGTTGAAGGGCTGGCCTGAGCCGCGGGTGATAGTCCGCTTCTGGATTATCACGGTCATCCTGGTGTTGATCGGCCTGTCCACCCTGAAGCTGCGCTAGGGCGCGGCCGGGCGGAATACGAGCGAGAGTGTTGTAATGCAAATGATTGCCAGTGACAGAGTAAAGGCGGTAGTGGGCATGGGCGCCACCGGCCTTTCGGTGGCTCGTTACCTGGCCGGGCGCGGCGAAAAGTTTGTCATGTTCGACACCCGCAGTGAGCCGCCGTCGCTGGCCGAGTTTAAACAGTCTTTCCCAGGTGTGCCGGTAGCGCTGGGTGAGCTGGATCCGGAAGCATTGGCCAGTGCCGATGAAGTTGTTGTCAGCCCGGGTATATCGCTGCGGATCCCGGCACTGAGCAAGGTGGCTGCATCCGGTATGCCGATGATCGGCGACATTGAATTGTTTGCACGGGAGGTCAAGGCGCCTATCGTCGCAATAACCGGCTCCAATGGCAAAAGTACAGTCACCACCCTGGTTGGAGAGATGTGCCGGGCCGCGGGTAAAAATGCCGGAGTCGGCGGAAACCTGGGTACTCCGGCGCTTGACCTGCTATCGGATGACCGGGATGTCTATGTGCTCGAGCTGTCCAGCTTCCAGTTGGAAACCGTGCACAGGCTGAATGCCGCAGTCGCCGTTGTGCTGAATATCAGCCCGGATCACATGGATCGCTACGATTCAATGATGGCCTACCATGCCGCCAAACACCGTATTTTCCTCGGCGCCCAACAGGTGGTGGTTAACCGCGCGGATAAGCTGACCCAGCCACTGGTGGCCGACAGCGTCAAGTGCTGGAGTTTTGGTCTGGACCGGCCCGACATGAATGCTTTTGGTATTTTGATGAAAGAGCAAGAGCCATGGCTGGCATTCCAGTTTGAAGCGCTGATGCCCGAGACGGATGTCGCCATGAAAGGCAGCCACAATACCGAGAATGCACTCGCCGCGCTGGCCCTCGGCAATGCGATCGGCCTGCCAATGGATGCGATGTTGGCGACCCTGCGACGTTTCAGGGGTCTTCCCCACCGCTGCCAGACAGTGGCGCAGAAAGCAGGCGTTGACTACATCAATGATTCCAAAGCAACCAATGTCGGTGCCACCATCGCTGCCGTGGAAGGGTTGTCTCACAACCTGCCGCTCAGCAACTCGCTGATCCTGATAGCCGGTGGACAGGGCAAGGGGCAGGACTTCAAGCCGTTGGCAACAGCATTGAAAGGACGCGTCAAGCTTGCGGTGTTGATTGGTGAGGACGGCAGGCTGATCGGCAAGGCTCTCAAGGGCCATGTGGAAGTAGTTTATGCCACTAGCCTGAAAGCGGCGGTAGCAGCAGCGACTGAGGCAGCGGTGGCAGGCGATCGCATACTGTTGTCGCCGGCCTGCGCCAGCTTCGATATGTTCAGCGGCTTTGAAGACCGCGGCGAACAATTCATCAATGCGGTGGAGGTGATCTGATGGCCTCCGCAATACTTCCGTTTCCGTTGCTGCAGTTGCCGGGCAGTCTCGGGCTCGATCGCCAACTGTTGCTGGCCGTTGTGATTCTGGTGTCTATCGGCCTGGTGATGATTAGTTCCGCCTCCGTAAGTTTTGCTGAACACAGTTTTAACGACGCCTTCTTTTTTCTTAAACGCCAGCTGGTTTATATGGCAATTGCCAGCGCAATAGCACTGGTGGTGTTAAGCATTCCATCCAGGTTCTGGTATCGGCATGGTCTGGTGCTGATTTTGCTGACCCTGCTGCTTTTACTGGCCGTGCTGGTGCCGGGTATCGGCCGCGAGGTAAATGGCAGCCGCCGCTGGATAGCGCTGGGACCATTCAACCTGCAGGCGTCCGAGGTTGCCAAGCTGGTCATGGTGCTGTTTGTGGCCGGCTACCTGGAAAGACATCAGCGGCAGATGCGTGAGGACTGGCAGGGTTTTGCCAAGCCGGTGGGTGTGCTGGCGTTGATGGGTTTGTTGCTGGTGCTTGAGCCAGACTTTGGCTCGGCAGCGGTGATGACCTTCACTGTGCTGGGCATGTTGTTTATCGCCGGGGTCAGATTATGGCAATTCTGCCTGCTGATGCTGCTGGGCATCGCCTGCCTGGCCGCAGTCGCCGTGATGTCTCCCTACCGGGTACAACGGCTGATTACTTTTCTCGACCCCTGGGCCGAGCAGTTCAGCAGTGGCTACCAGCTGACCCAGTCCCTGATGGCCTTTGGTCGCGGGGAATGGTTCGGCGTCGGCATCGGTAACAGTGTTCAGAAAATGTTCTACCTGCCCGAGGCGCACACCGATTTTGTCTTTGCCATTTTTGCCGAGGAATTCGGTCTCATCGGCGTGGTGACTGTTATCGCACTGTTTTCATGGATGGTGACACGGGTGATTTACATCGCCAGAAAAGCGGTGAAAAGAGAGGACTGGTTTGCGGCTTACAGTTGTTTCGGTATTGCCATCATGTTGGCGGGGCAGGCTTTTATCAACATCGGGGTTACTTCCGGGTTGTTGCCCACCAAGGGCTTGACCCTGCCCTTTATCAGTTATGGCGGAAGCAGCCTGGTGGTTTGTAGCGTAATGGTGGCGCTGGTATTGCGTATCGGCGGTGAGATGGACGATGTGGCAGCTGTTGCCAGGCAGGTGAGGCGTGACAGAGCAGAGCTGTAAAAAAGTGATGATCATGGCGGGCGGGACCGGAGGCCATGTGTTTCCGGCGCTGGCGGTGGCCGATGAGCTGCAGCGTCGCGATGTCACCGTGAACTGGCTGGGAACACGCCGCGGCATCGAAGCCGAGCTGGTGCCTGCAAGAGGCTACCCGATTGACTACATCCAGGTAGAGGGCCTTCGTGGCACGGGGTTGATGCGCTGGCTGAAAGCGCCATTTGTGTTGCTGAGAGCTTTCTGGCAGGCGAGACAACTGATTAAAAAAATCCAGCCGGACGTGCTGCTGGGGATGGGTGGATTTGCCTCGGGGCCGGGAGCTCTTGCCGGACGCCTGCTGCGCAAGCCGCTGGTGATTCATGAACAGAACGCAGTGGCGGGCACCACCAACAAAATTCTGGCGAAGTTCGCGCGCCGGGTGATGGTGGCGTTTCCCGGGGCCCTGCCGAAAGGCGAGTGGTGCGGCAACCCGGTGAGACCCGAGATTTCCTCTCTGCCGGCGCCCAGCCAGGACATTGTGGTTGAAGATCGGCCACTGCGATTGCTGGTGCTGGGGGGCAGTCTCGGTGCGCGTGCAATCAACCAGGCAGTGCCCGAAGCGCTGGCGCAGTTGGAGGACATTGAGCAAATTCACATCCGTCACCAGTGCGGGCGAAAACACGAACAGGCGACCCAGGATGCCTACCGCAGTGCAGGTGTGGCGGCCAGCGTGGAGCCATTTATAGCGGATATGGCGCAGGCCTATGGCTGGGCTGATCTGGTGATCTGTCGCGCCGGTGCACTGACCGTATCCGAGCTGGCGGCAGCAGGGGTGGGATCAATTCTGGTGCCATACCCCTATGCCATTGATGACCACCAGACGGCCAACGCCAGATGGCTGGTGGCCGCTGGTGGGGCAGAGCTTCTTCCCGAGCCAAAGATGACCCCTGATTACCTGGCCGGGCTGCTCAGCTCCTGGCTCGGTGACAGGGCGAGGTTGCGGGCGATGGCGGTCAATGCCCGGCGCATGGCGAAAGCCGATTCAACCGTGTTGGTAGCCAATGCCTGTGAGGAGGTTTGCGGTGACAGATAGCAATATTTACCAGGTGCCGGAGATGCGGCGCATCCGCCAGATTCATTTTGTCGGCATCGGCGGCAGCGGGATGTGTGGCATTGCTGAAGTCTTGCTGAACCAGGGTTACCTGATTTCAGGGTCCGATCTCAGTGTCAGCGCAAATACGGAACGCCTGCAGCAGCTCGGCGCCACGGTGATACTCGGTCATGACAGCGAAAATATCAGCGAGGCCGATGTGGTGGTGATTTCTTCCGCGGTGAGGCAGGACAACCCTGAAGTGGTGGCGGCCAAGGAGCGACGGATTCCTGTTGTGCCGCGTGCCGAGATGCTGGCTGAGCTTATGCGTTACCGCCACGGGATTGCCGTTGCCGGCACCCATGGCAAGACCACGACCACAAGCATGCTGGCGTCCATTCTGGCGGCTGATGGCAAGGACCCGACATTTGTTATCGGCGGCCTGGTGAAGGGAGCTGATACCAATGCACGATTGGGCGAAAGTCGCTACCTGGTGGCCGAAGCCGACGAAAGTGATGCCTCTTTCCTCCACCTGCAACCCATGGCGGCGGTGGTCACCAACATTGACGCCGACCACATGGAGACCTACGACTTTGACTTCAACCGGTTGCGTCAGACGTTTATCGATTTCCTGCACAATTTGCCCTTCTACGGCCTGGTCGTGCTCTGCATAGATGACGATGTTGTGCGTGGCATCATGCCGGCTGTATCCCGACCGATGCTGACCTACGGCTTTGCAGAAGATTCTGACTTTCGCATCGAGTCGGTCGAGATGGATAAAGGCAGCAGCAGCTTCCATGTTTACCGCCCGGGGTGTGATCGCCCCTTGAAGGTGAGCCTGAATTGCCCCGGAGTCCACAATGTCCTCAATGCTACCGCAGCGATAGCGGTGGCGACGGATGAGGGAGTCAGCGACGAGGCCATTGTCAATGGCCTTGGTGCCTTTGCCGGGGTTGGCCGCCGTTTTGAGATCTATGGTGAGTACCCCGTTACAGGTGGTGAGGCGATGTTGGTGGACGACTACGGCCACCATCCACGAGAAGTCGCGGCGACTATCCAGGCGGTTCGACAGGGCTGGCCGGAGCGTCGGCTGGTGATGATCTTCCAGCCCCATCGTTACAGCCGTACCCGTGATCTCTATGAAGACTTCGTGCAGGTTTTGTCCAGTTGCGATGTGCTGCTGATGCTGGATGTGTATTCCGCTGGTGAGGACGAAATTCTGGGTGCTAACAGCAAGCAGCTTTGCTACAGCATTCGCCAGCGCGGCCTTGTGGACCCGATCCACGTCGGCGAAATCGAGGCTGTTGGCGATGTGCTGAAAAATGTTGTTCGCGGCGGCGATATTGTGGTCACCCAGGGAGCGGGCAGTGTTGGCAAGCTGGTGAAAATGCTGGCTGAAAGGAAGATGAGGTAGTGGTTGGTTGATATGAGCAAGGTGACAGATACAGCAAAATATGGGCGAGTCGCGGTGTTCTATGGTGGCACCTCGTCGGAGCGAGAAGTGTCGCTGTTGTCTGGTGGCGCAGTCATTCAGAGTCTGCAGCGTCAGGGAATTGATGTGGTACCCATCGACATGGATGGAACGGCCTTGCAGAAACTGCCAGAGCTCAACCCGGATCGGGCGCTGATCATGCTGCATGGTCCGGGTGGTGAAGACGGCACACTGCAGGGCGCACTGGAGCTTTCCGGTATCCCCTATACCGGCAGTGGCGTATTCGCCTCTGCCATCGCCATGGATAAGCTGCGCTGCAAACAATTCTGGAGAGGTGTCGGTCTGCCAACAGCAGATTTTATGGCACTAAAAGAAGATACCGACTGGCAGGCTGCGCTGGAAAAACTGGGCGGCAAGGCAATGGTTAAGCCGTCTCACGAGGGTTCCAGTATTGGTATGGCAGTGGCTACAGATGCTGGCGATTTGGAGTTGGCCTGGCGGGAGGCCTCCAGGTTTGATTCCTTGGTGATGGCCGAGCAATGGCTCAGTGGCCCTGAATATACCGTTGCCATTCTGGGCGATGAAGTACTGCCGCCGATTCTGCTGCAAACCGATAACAGCTTTTACGACTACGAGGCGAAATACGAGTCCGACCAGACGCGTTATATCTGCCCCTGCGGACTGGATGAAAAGCGGGAGGCGGCCCTCAAGGCGCTGGCCTGGCAGGCGTTTGAAAGCCTCGGCTGCAAAGGCTGGGGGCGGGTCGATGTAATGGAGGACGCCAGTGGCGAGTTTTACCTTCTGGAGGTGAATACCGTGCCCGGCATGACCAGCCACAGCCTGGTTCCCATGGCAGCGGCGGAGGCAGGTTACGACTTTGATGCGCTGGTTTTAAAGATCCTGGAAACGGCGGTGAGCTGATGGCAGGCGGAAAAAACGGCTATAAAAAAGCGTACCAAAAACAGCAGCGTTTGACGCTGCGCGAGCGGCTGCACGGCCTGATGATGGCACTGCGGGTGCTGCTATCGCTGCTGCTGGGCGTGCTGTTGTTGTGGCTGGTGAAGGCCGGTTATCAGCAACTGGATCGGCCCGTTGCGCTGGTTTCCATGCAGGGCAACTTTAAAAACGTGACCCGGGAAGAGTTGGCGCGCTGGATAGAGCCTGCCATAGACAGCGGCATGGTGAGCCTCAGCCTGCGGGCAGTGAAAGAGGCGATGGAAGAGCACCCCTGGATTGCAGAGGCCAATATCAGCCGTCGCTGGCCAAACAGTTTGCTGATTGAGGTTGTGGAGGAGTTCCCGCTGGCAAGGTGGGGTGAAACCGGCTTCCTGAACAGACGCGGTGAATCGCTCGCGATTGACGACAGCACTCGCCTGCAGGCGCTGCCATTGCTGGTGGGGCCGGAGGGTGCGGAGACCCAGTTGATGGATAAGTTGGCTCGGTGGAGTGAGATTTTCACGCCGGCCGGGTTAAAGATTGTTGCGCTCAAGGAGGATGCTGCAGGGCGCCTGCAGGTCGAGCTTGAGAATGCTCCCAGGCTGGTTCTGGGTCGCGACGACTTCGAGCAAAAAATACAGCGGTTTCTGGTGGTTTGGCGGCAGCGCTTGAGAGAGCAGGCTGACAATGTCGAGCAGGTGGATCTCCGCTATGGCAACGGCCTGGCCGTACGATGGCGCAAGCCCGGGATGTCGGCAGTCGCCCCGGGTAACCGCGCTAATGAATTTAGTCAGCAAACAGGAAAAATCGCCCTGTTGGAAACAGCGTGAGGTCATAACATGGCGCATACCAATGAAGAACAACTCATCGTCGGGCTCGATATCGGCACCTCGAAAGTGGTGGCCATAGTCGGCCTCGCCGGACCGGATGGGGGCCTTGAGATCGTGGGCACCGGCCTGCACCCCTCATCGGGCCTGAAAAAAGGCGTAGTGGTAAATATTGAATCCACCGTCCATTCCATTCAGCGAGCGGTGGAAGAGGCAGAGTTGATGGCCGGCTGTCATATTCATTCTGTCTACGCCGGTATAGCAGGCAGTCATATTCGCAGCCTAAATTCCCACGGTATTGTCGCCATTCGCGATCGCGAGGTGCTTCCGTTGGATATCGAGCGGGTGATTGATGCCGCCCGAGCGGTGGCCATTCCCGCCGACCAGGAGATTCTCCACGTGCTGCCCCAGGAATTTATTATCGATAACCAGGAGGGGGTGCGGGAGCCGCTTGGCATGTCCGGTGTGCGACTGGAGTCCAAGGTTCACCTGGTGACCTGTGCCGCGAATGCCTCCCAGAATATCAAGAAGTGTATTCGTCGCTGCGGGCTGGAGGTAGATGACATCATCCTCGAGCAGCTGGCGTCCAGCTATGCAGTGCTGACCGAGGACGAGAAACAATTGGGCGTCTGCCTGGTGGATATCGGTGGCGGCACCACCGATATCGCCATTTTTACCGATGGCGCGATCCGTCATACCGGGGTCATTCCGATCGCCGGTGACCAGGTCACCAATGATATCGCCATGGCGCTGCGCACGCCGACGGCACACGCGGAAGACCTCAAGATCAAGTATGCCTGTGCACTGGCCAAGCTGGCCGGGCCTGACGAAACCATCAAGGTGCCCAGCGTCGGCGAGCGGCCACCGCGCGATCTTTCACGGCAGGCACTGGCGGAAGTCGTCGAGCCGAGGTACGACGAACTGTTCACGCTGGTGCAGGCAGAGCTTCGCCGCAGCGGCTTCGAAGATCTGGTGGCAGCCGGTGTGGTGCTTACCGGCGGTACGGCAAAAATGGAAGGCGTGGTTGAACTGGCGGAGGAGATCTTTCATATGCCGGTCCGGCTGGGATCACCGCAAGGTGTTTCCGGACTGTCAGATATTGTCGAAAACCCGATTTATTCCACTGGCGTTGGCCTGCTGCTCTACGGAATGCAACAGCAGCAGGAGGGCGGCAAGTCCAGATCAAGGCGGCGGGCTGAAGGCAGTGGTTTTTTCGGGCGACTGAAAAAGTGGTTCCAGGGGAGCCTCTAGAGGGCATTAGGTAAATTTTTTAATCAATCATGTATTTTTTTTCAACGAGGGGTAATTGTTATGTTTGAGATCATAGATAGCGTTCCAGATAGCGCGGAAATCAAGGTAATCGGGGTCGGCGGCGGCGGTGGCAACGCCGTCAGGCATATGATTGAGAGTATGGTGGGCGGGGTTGAGTTTATCTGTGCAAACACTGACGCCCAGGCGCTCCACGATTTGACCGGTGCCAGCGTATTGCAGTTGGGGAATGGCATCACCAAAGGCCTTGGGGCCGGCGCCAACCCGGAGATTGGTCGTCAGGCCGCACTGGAGGATCGCGAGCGCATCGCCGATGTGCTGCAGGGGGCCGACATGGTATTCATTACTGCCGGGATGGGGGGTGGTACCGGTACCGGCGCTGCTCCCGTGGTTGCGGATGTGGCCAAAGAGCTCGGTATCCTGACGGTTGCCGTGGTGACGCGACCCTTTATTTTTGAGGGCCGTAAACGCATTGCCGTTGCCGAGGAAGGGCTGAAAGAGCTGCGCGACAGGGTTGACTCACTGATTACGGTTCCCAATGAAAAGCTGTTGCAGGTGCTGGGTAAGCAGAGCAGCCTGCTGGAAGCCTTCAAGGCCGCCAACAACGTGCTGCTTGGTG
>JBFFTH010000032.1:0-16841 GCA_041571855.1 Porticoccaceae bacterium | reverse complement strand
CTGTTTGGCTGGAACAAAATCGACCCGGGCAGCGCCCTGTTGGTGTCGTGCCTGGAGGGTTTTCTGCAGCGTTTTGAAGAGGCACCGCGCAGCATTCTTGACCTGGGATGCGGCTACGGCTATCTCTCCGTTATGACCCAGCGACTGCTGCCGGACGCACTATTCACTGCCACCGACAACAATGCAGCCGCCATTCTCGCCTGTCGAAAGAATTTCGAATATCACGCCGTGCGTGGCGAGGTAATTGCCGACGATTGCGCCGAAAGCATTTCCCAGAAATTTGACGCTGTACTCTGCAACCCGCCCTTCCACCAGGGCTTTGGTAATGAACATAAGCTGACCGATCGCTTCATCCGCTCGGCACATCGCCTGCTGCGAACCGGTGGCATGGCGCTTTTTGTGGTCAACCGTTTTATTCCGCTGGAAAGGAAATCAGCCGCGGTGTTTTCGTCGACAGCTCTGATCGCCGAGACTAAAAGTTTCAAGGTGATAGTGCTGCGGAAATAATTTTCCAGCCTCATTCATCAACCGGACGGCCATATAAGTCGATGACACGCTGAACGCAATCCGATGCCCTGACCGACATATCGATAATCCGGAACCCGGCCCAGGCGCAGCCCTTTGTCGCCATATCTCTCACCCAGAGACAATCCAGGCCCAGCTGAAAGGGCCTGATCTTTTCCGCCGCCTGCCCCCGGGGCTCCAGTCGCACATAATAGATATGGTCCACTGTGGGGACTGACCGGGCCATTAACATCAGGCCCTGTTGGTGAATATCAATAACCTTGCCTATTTTGGCTTCCGTGAGCGTATTGAAAGCCTCAATCTCCGCCTCGGTGACAAACCGGGTGAGCCGGCGTCGATGGGGCTCATGTACCGGCATGGCTTCTCGCCTGGTCATTGAGATCGCTGTAGATGGATTCAAGCGTTCGCTCCACCAGTGGCTTGGCGTTGCTGACGATCATTCGCATTTGGCCCGCGATGACTGCGCGGGCAATTTCCTCGCCACTGCGAATACCCGTTCGCTTGCCACCCTGGTCGACAAATAAAAATTGGCGGCTGCTGGCATTGAACCAGGCCACCTTCTCGCGCCGGCCGTCGGCAAACTCGAACCAGGTGCCAAAATCCATGATGCAAAGCTGTTCAACCAGTTCCTGCTCGCGGGCTTCCGGCAAAGTATCTCCCGGCAGGTCCCTCATGCGGTGCTCCGCCAATCTGACCAGCTTTTGATGCAATTCCGCATTGGGCTCCTTGAGCACCAGGTTGCGGGCGAGCTGGTTGTAGACCTTGTCTATGGCCAGCTTCAAACGGGCGGCCCTGCCACGGTCGTAGCCGACGAGCTCAAACCCCTTCTGCATGGTAGCCTCCAGCCAGGGATAGTGCTGCCGCCAGCGCACCAGCTCATCACTTTCACCGGTTATATCCAAACCCCAGAGCAGATCCTCAACAAGGCTCAGGGCCTGGTGCCAGGACTCCGACTGGTCACCTGAGCGCAGCAGCACGAACACCATGTAGTCTGTCCAGGGCTGCAGCAAAAACAGCAGAATCGGTGAAGGCAGCTTTCGCTCCCGTGTGCGCTGCAGGATTTCAGTGTTGACCCTGCGCTTCGCTTCGCGCAAGCGGTCTTCACCGCGGGCTTTTTCCATTGCCCGCCGCTCCATCAACTGCACACGCAGCTCTACCTTCCTGATATAACTGTTGAATTCCATCAGCAGACTGGCAAACAGTTTCACCTCATTGTCGAATTCTTGCAGAATTCGCCGCACCGTCTCCTGCATCTGCTGATAGACCTTGAACTCGCTGCTGCCATCATTGGCGACCCAGCGCACACCGGCATCGGCGAGCACGTTTAACAACTGCCGGGCCGGGTGTTGATGCTGGCGAAAAAAGTCCGTATCGGCGAAAGCAATCTTCAAATAGGGCGTATGCAGAAAACTCAGCGTGGCCTTCACGCAATCCGGCAACTGATCATCGTTGAGCATGTACTCAAAAAGCATCCCGACCAGATCAATGGTTTTCATATCCCCCGTGTTCAGCTGCGGCAGCGTTTCGGCATCGAGGACCTGCTGCAGACGGAACTTCAACTGCTCATTATCGGCGCGAATATCCTGCAGCGGCAGGTTTTCAGCCCCAGCCACCAAGCTGTCGATTCTGGCCCGGTTCAAATGGAGCAACTGGTCTGCTGACTGGAGCAACTGGCCGACACTGTAGGGGCTGGGAGCTGGCCGCTCGCTGTGCAGGCGACCCTGCTGCTCCCCAATATCATTCAGCAGCTGTTCATACCTGTCATCAACCTGGCGACTCCCTTCAACACTGCCCCGTGATGGTATGTCCGAATAGCGGTCACTGGCTCTTTTCTGCAACTGCAGCCTCAGGTCCGGCAAAAGCCCGCGGTTCTTCATCAGGCCATTGATCCGCTCATAAAGACCCTTCAGCTGCGGCAGGTACCAGCGATCAAATAACTTATAGAGATAGAGCCGGGAGGCGAGGGATAAATGGATGGGTGAGAACGCTTCCTGAAGAGCAGCACAGTAGCTGGCTGGTGTCATGGGAAGCGAGCCAACCGGCACTTCGTCACTTCCCTGCAGCAGGGCAAACCGCTGGCAAAGCGCCCACAACAGGCTGCTGAGTTCTGTCTCCGCTTTCTTTTGAATACTGCTCAGGGCAACATGCTCTTCCAGTTCCTCGTCTTCAACCAGCGACAGGGTTGCGCCGCCGGGGCGACCGGCTGCATCCCCTGCCATTGCCTTGGCAGTCGACAGCTGGCGGTCATAGCAACTGCCCAGTCGCCGCACAAATATCCGCACTATCTGGTTGTGATCAGTGCTGATACGCGATCGGGCGCGGTGTAAATCGGCAAGCTCATGACCAGCGCAGGTATTCCCGGCAAACTCGATCAACCTGTCATGGGCGCGGTGTAAAAAATCCCGGAATGCGGCGCCCGATTCGTCGATAACAATGTTGCGGATTTCGGCAGCAAGTTTTTCCCGCCCCTCCTGCCAGGCCGGTAATACCGTTTGATCCGTCATTTCACCCCCCTCACCTTGCCCCCTGATGCCAGTCCGGCCGTCAACTTTGGAGGATTGCTAGTTGGCAGATAGTATCTGGTTCAACAGCGACTGCAACCTGGCCCTGGTATTGCGATCCTCGGTGGCCAGTGGAATACCCTGTCGTGCAAGCTGCTCGGCCAACGTCAGCTGCAACATCGAGAAGTAGTTGGAAGCCAGCAGCAGGAAAACTTTTGGCTCGGCCCGGTCCAGGCGCAGCGCCCTCTCCGCTACAGCATTTGACCTGTCATACTCCCCGTTGTGATGCAACTGCCAGCCTTCATCCAGCAGTTTTAGCACAGCTGCGCTGGCAGGCGTAACCTGATCTCGTGATGGTTCGATTGGCCGAACTGGCGGCCGGGGATCCGGCTTCGGCTGCGGACTGGGCGGGGGCGTCGTTCCCACATCGCCAACCGGCACCATTACCGGCGCACAGGAGACCAGCATGAGTAGAACGGCAACTGACGACAGCTTTTTCGCCCATTCAATCAAACACTCCATCACCACCCGAAGACCTCCTTCAACCAGTCAACCACCTTCCCAGCCCCGCGACTTGAACAGGCGCCGTACTCCCCGGGTTCGCTACCTTTAATAAAGGGCACATAGTGGGCGCCCGCACAGCGTTCAGCACTTAACAGGCCCGTCTCCGGCTCTATCCAGAGATAGCTGACATCTTCGGGGCGACGAAATGCCAGCGACTGATGATTGAGGCCACTCATCAGGTCTGTCCATACCCTGAGGGCACCGGTGCCGCCAGTGAGAGGCATTTTGCCATTATCGTCACGGCCCAACCAGACCACATTCAGGTAACTGCCACTGAAGCCGGCAAACCAGCTGTCTCGCTGGTCATTGGTGGTTCCGGTCTTGCCCGCAAGGCGCAGTGATTCCGGTAACCGCTCATAGGCCGTTTTTCCGGTACCCTCCCGCATCACCACCTGCAATGCGTACTGCATCAGGTGCATGGTGCCACTGTCAAAGCGCTGCTCGGTGGCGTAGGAGTATCGTCTCAGCGGGGTATTGTCCACGGTATACACGGAACGGATGGCACGCAGCGGCGTATAAAATCCGCCGGCGGCAATGGTGTGGTACATTTCCGCCACATCTAAAGGTGACATCTCGGCAACACCGAGGGACAGCGACGGCACTTCCGGCAGTGAACCGCCGTAACCCAAACGCTGCAGCGTATCAATCATTGCCGCAATACCCACGTCCAATCCTACGCGCGCGGCCGCCTGGTTGTAGGACTGCGCCAGCGCCTCATAGAGTGGGACCCTGCCATGGCTTTGGCGGGAAAAATTCTGTGGCTGCCACTCATCTCCGCTGGGCAGCGCCACTACCAGCGGGCTGTCATCAACCAGGGTTGCCAGGGTATAGCGGCGGGGTTGCTCGAGGGCAGCCAGGTAAACAGCGGGTTTAGCTGTCGAACCTATCGGCCTGCTGGCATCCAGCGCCCGGTTAAAGCCTGCATATCCGGGTTCGCGATCGCCCAGCAGCGCAACCACTTCACCGGACCCGACCTGCACCACAACCGAGGCCGCCTGCAACTGGCCTTTTTCCATCCGGTAACCGCTTTCAAGATTCTCTACTCGCTGTCGGACGGTTTTCTCCAGATGCTGCTGCACCTGTGGATCAAAATTGGTGAATATCCGCAAACCTTCGGTGCGCAAATCATCTTCGTCGTAATCATGGCGCAGCTGCCGCTTGACTAAATCCAGGTAGGCGGGAAAGACATTTTTTCGCCCCCCGTCCCCCGACTTCAATCCCAGCGGTTTTCGCTTTGCAGTGCCGGCCTCGGCGCTGGAAATCACGCCTTCCCGCGCCATAATCTCGAGCACCAGGTTGCGTCGGGCCATTGCCCTCTCCGGGTGACGGAATGGGTTGTAATAGGAAGCACCCTTGACCAGGCCGATCAGCAATGCCGTCTGGTGCAACTCAAGTTCGGCTATCGGGCGCTGGAAATAGTGCCTCGCCGCCATGGAAAAACCGTGCACGCCGCGATTGCCCGACTGCCCCAGGTAAACCTCATTGATATAGGTTTCGAGAATTTCATCCTTGTCAAAGTGAATCTCGAGCATCACCGACATCAGTGCTTCGATCAGCTTCCTGCTGAGAGTACGCTCCTGGTGGAGATAGAAATTTTTTACCAGCTGCTGGGTCAGTGTACTCCCCCCCTGGGCCATGCGGCCGGCCTCCAGGTTGGCTTTCATGGCCCGGGCAATACCGCGAAACGAGATGCCGAAATGCTGGTAGAACAGGCGGTCTTCCACCGCGACCAGCCCTGCTGCCAGGTGAGGCGGCAACCCCTCCAGACGCACCAGTTCCCGGTCCTCCATATGAGACGGGTAGATACCGCCGATCAGAACCGGCTCCATTCGGGTCAGGGTGATGCTCTTGCCATTGCCGTCGGAGAGACTCCTGAGCCCTTCCGGGCCAAATACCAGCCTGAGACGCCGCGAGGATTCATCGCCGTCCCAGTAGGAGAAGCCCCGTGTCACCAGCTCAACCCTCTGCCGCGCCACCGAGACTTCTCCCGGCGATCTGGCAGACACCGCGCGCCTGTAGCCCAACTGCTCCAGCTCCCACAGAAACTGGTCACGGGTTAGAGGGAGGCCTTCGTAGAGGTCCAGTGAGCGGCTGTAGACATGGGCGGGAAGCGACCATTTTTTTCCCTGGAACTTGGTGTAAACCACCAGGTCCAGCAGCAACAGGGCGGCGACCCCGACAACACATACCAGTAGCAGCAACCTCCCCGTCCAGCGACGGAAAAAGGGTGTTTTCCGGCGGCTTCTCGCGCGACTTTTCCTGCGCTTGACCTGCTTTGTCTTTCGTCGCACCAAGGATTTTCCTCCCGTTGAGAACTTATCCACCCAGCCCGTCCCTGCGACCAGGGCTGCCAGGTAAATTTACAATCTAAACAAACCCCGCATAATAACCATCTGACATACAAACACCACTGAAAAGGAGCAAGATGGGGCAATGCCAGGTCTACGGCATTGGAGCCGTCAAGGGATTGACCGCACAGTCGAGGTCACCGACGACCGCCTGATCAACCCCAATATTGACAAGGGCCTGATGCTACTGCTCGACAAGTGGGGGGCAACAACAACTGCTGGACTAGCTGCAGAATCACCGGGTCGGGCCCCGCCGCGCCTTTGGCGGCTCGATAGCCAGTTGCTGTCAGGCTTGCCGCGCAGACAACGTCGGGAAATTCTTGAAATCTGCAGGAGCCCCCGGGTGTCAGAGGCAAGGATACCCGGGCACCAGCCGAACATCAGGCGATCGGCTGTGGTGCGCCGATAATGTAGCCCTGGATATAGTCGACGCCAATATCCTGCAACATGGCCAGCTGGCTTTCTGTCTCCACGCACTCGGCAATGGTCTTGATGCCCAGAATCTGGCCGAGGTGATTTATGGTACTAACCATGGAGTAATCCACCTCGTTAAGCTCCATGGCGCGGATAAAGCTGCCATCAATTTTAAGGTAATCTACCGGCAACTCCTTCAGGTAGCCGAGCGAAGAGAGACCACTACCGAAATCGTCGAGCGCGAAATAACAACCCTCATCCTTGAGCGCACGAATCAAATCTATGGCGCGATCAAAGTGCCTGATGGCCGCCGTCTCTGTCACCTCAAACTGCAACCGCCTCGGATCAATACCAGTTTCCCGAAAGCGGGCAATAAAGTAGTCCTTCAGCGACTCGTCGCTCACCGTATTGCCAGACAGGTTGATTGCATAGCGGGCAGTATTGTCGCCAGCCGCTTGCTTGCGTTGCAGGTGGCTCAGCACCTGGTCAAAAACCCAGCGGTCAATATCCTCGACCATGCCGTAATGCTCTGCCGCCGGGATAAATTTGCCGGGCGAGATCCTATTCCCCTGATCATCCAGCATCCTGATCAAAACCTCGTGATGCTTGACCCTCTTGGTATTGCCTGCGGTGACAATAGGCTGTGAATAAAGCACAAAACGGTTTTCTTCCAGCGCTTCGGTGACAAGGGGAATCCATTCTGCCAGCGACTGGCGACGGATCACTTCCTTGCTGCGATAATTAAAGTGAATGCGGTTGCGACCCAACTCCTTCGCCATGCTGCAGGATGCGCCCGCCCCGAGCAGCGCATCAATTTCGGACTGAACATCCTTGTCGATCACTTTGGCACCGATGCTGGCACCAATTTTGAGTCGGCGCTCTCCCCAGGGGAAACTGAATGCCTTCACCTGCCACAAAATTTCTTCCGCAATCTGCCGCGCCTCTTCAGCAGGACGGTCGACAATGAGTACGGCAAACTCATCGTTACCTATCCTGGCTACCAGTTCCTGGGGCGACACCTGCTTTTCCAGCAGGCGGGCAAAACGCCGCAGCAGTTCATCGCCCGCCTTGTGACCGCAAGTGTCATTGACCACCGAGAAATTATAAAGATCGATATAAAGCAGCGTGTGCAGGCTGTCTCCCGATTTTGCACTCTCAATGGCGCGCACCAGTCCCGCTTCCAGTTGTGCCCGGTTAGCCAGCTGCGTTAACGGATCATGCCGTGCCTGCCAGCTTAACTTGTTCGAAACACGCCGCGCCTCACTGGTTGCACGGAACACCATCAGGCCGGAGACAACCCGATTTTTTCTATCCCTGATCGGGATTCCCGTCACCATCATGGATACTGGCTCAGCGGTGCCACTGTGGCGCAGTGAACATTCCAGCGCAGTGACCACCGTCTCCCGCTCAATCGCCTCCAGCACAGGCAGACTTAGGGGCTCACCGGATTCACTGACCAGCGACATCACCTCCCTGATCGGGGTCTCGCCAGCAACCCGCTCATCAACACCGAGCATCTCCTGGGCCGTGGGGTTTATGTGCTCGATGTAGCCATACTTATCGACTACCACAATACCGTCGGCGACCTGCTCACATACCCGGCTCAAGAGTTCACGCTGCTGGAACAACGCTTCCCCGCTGACGGTTTCCCGACTGATATCGCGGCACAACAGGCCCACACCTTCACTGCCATCAGCCATGGGAAACGCATCGAGACGAAGCTTGAGGGTTTCGCCATTGAGCGTGGCGCCCTCTAACAACCGGTCCTGGTTGGCGTCAACGTCAGCATCGTCATATGCGCCCTGCATAAAAATGCGATTCAAGTCCGGCAGGATGACGCGAACCGGTTTACCCGCCAGCTCGCCCTGGCCATAGGCAAACAGGCTTTCGGCGGCACCGTTGGCAGATTGAATGATGCCACTACTATCAACCGACATGACCGCAGCCTGCTCCGATTTCAGGTAAACCGGTAAATTTCCGCCATCCAGATCAACCGGCGTCTTGCGGCCTGCGTTGTTTTGCTTGGTGACGACCGGGTCGTAGGGTGACTCGGTAAACTGCACCAGGCAACAGCGACCGTATCCGACTACCTCGATGGGAATGAAGATGACCCTGTGAAGTGGAATCTCCTGGCTCGAGCTGGTCATCACAGATTCGACCCGGTCCAACCGCTCCGGATCCAGCCTCTGCGACCACTCGGTCTGGCGATTGTCCAGCAGGGCGGCGTTCATCGCTTTCACAAACTCGGTCTGGAACAGGCCGGGGAAAAGGCTATCAAGCCGTTTGCCCACGGCCTGGTCTGCGGCTATTCCGGTCCAGCGGTTTAGCCAGCTGCTCCAGAAGCAAACCTCTTCTTTTGCATTGAGCAGCAGGCTGCCGAAAGGCTGGCTATCAATAACTACCCCGGCCAGGTCAGCAGCATTACTGATACCGATTGATGCTGTTGCTATCTTTGTTGGCAACATGTGACCGCTATCCCCTGCAAATTAACACGGGTGGAACAACGCCTGCCAAGCCTGTGCAGCTGATGCCAGGAATGACGCTGAAACAAAATGGCGAAAAGCGGACACCATTCACTCGCGGCAATTAGCCCCGGGACAACAGCTCCCTCAGATCAATGATTGCCGCATTTGCCCTACTGATATAAGACGCCATCACCAGCGAATGATTGGCAAAAAAGCCAAAGCCTCCGCCGTTAAGAATTATCGGAGAGGATACATTCTGCTGGGTAGATTCCAGCTCCCGAATAATCTGTTGCAGGCTAACCGTAGCATTCTTCTTGTTCAGCACATCGGCAAAGTCAAGCTCCACCGCCCTCAGGAAATGGATCAGGGCCCAGGTAGTGCCCCTCGCCTCGTAGAAGACATCGTCAATTTCCAGCCAGGACGTCTTGATTTCCATCTCATCCGGTGCCGGGGTTGCCTGCTGTCCGGCTTCTTCACCGGACAAATCGATGTTGATTCGCCGCTGTCCGACGCTGGCGCTGAGCCTCTGGGATAGGCTGCCCAGCCGGGTTTCAACCGTGCCCAGCCAGTAGCGCAGGTTATCTGCTCGCGCGTAGAACTGGGCGTTGTATTCATCATTGTCGGTCAGACGTTCCAGGTAGCCCTGCAGGTACTCAACCCCGCTGCGGTATTCGGATTCCGAAGCGGGCATCACCCAACTGTTGTGATCAAAATTGAAACGAGACTCAGCCAGAGCCAGGTCGGCATCTTCTGTCGACTGCGAGAGCGAGCGGCTGAAGGCCTCGCGCATCGCCTTGCTCATATCCCGCACCTGAATAATGACGCCGTACTCCCAGTTGGGCAGATTATCGAGCCACACACCCGGCGGCATAATATCATTGCTAAGGTAACCGCCACGCTTGTTAAGCAGAACATCAACTGTCTCGATCAGTGCACTTGAAGTTGCAGCCCCCACGACCTGGGAGCGAGCGTGCTTGGCCGTCGCCTCCCTGACATCAAACAGGGTGCGCTCACCGCTCCAGAACCACCCCAGCAACAGTGCAACAACCAGGTAGATCACCAGCAACAGGAAACCACCCCTCAGCCAGGGCATACTCCTGCCCTCGATTGCATCTGCCACCAACAGATCATCCGCCTTTTGGTTTTTATCAAGAAATCTGCTCATTTTTATGAATTCTACCCCTATACAGCTACATCAATTCCCTTACCGAGAGGCTAACCGTCTGGTCTTCACAGCCCTCAAAAGACAGCACCAGCGGGTACTCCCGGTCCGGCGACAGCGGCCCATCGACTCCGAACAACATCAAATGCAGGCCTCCGGGTTCAAACACCACCCGCTCACCGGCAGCAATCGGAACACTTTCCAGCCTGCGCATCTGCATCATGCCATGATGATGACTGTGACTGTGTATTTCAACAGATCTGGCCAGCGATGATTCGGCGCCTGTCAGCAGGCAATCGCTCCCGGTAGTGTTATCTATGGACATAAAAGCTGCTGTCACATCCCGCCCCGGAATCAGGCCACGCACATAAGCATCCTCCACAACGGGGCTCTGCGCAAATGCAGGGGCATCAAATCCCGCAATAAAAAATAGCGATAATAAAACCAATTTTCGTGTCATAGCTTACACCCGGGACAAATCAACGGCCGACTATAGCACGTTCCAAACAGGGGAGGCAGCCGAAAGGCAGGGGAGGCAGCCGCGAGGGCGTCACACACTCGCGAGCAATGCCAACAAGCCTTACAATACGCGCCCGGGGTTAAATGGTAGAGGGACAAATAACTTGAATAGCGCCTTTTTAAAACCTGCAAGACTGCTACTGGTTGCATTGTGCTGCCTGCTGGCCCTCCCTGCACAGGCCGAGAATGGACTGCCGACGGCCTCTTCAAGTGTTGCCAGCATGCTCCAACAGGGCGAATTCCTGCCGGTTGAACAGGCGTACCAGCTTGAGCCCGAAATAACGGATAACGGGCTGCAACTCAACTGGACCATCGCTCCGGGCTATTACCTCTACCAGCACCGCTTCAAATTCTTCGACAATGGCACACCACTGGAAATAATACCGGATTACCCTCCCGGAACTTCCAAATACGATGACTACTACGAAAAAGAGCTGCAGGTCTATTATCAAGCGTTGAGTTTCCAGATCCCGCTTGCCGGGCTGGGCACAGGGCTGACCGTCGAATCCCAGGCCTGTGCAGATGCAGGCTTGTGCTACCCGCCCCGACAGCAGCATATCGCCATTTCCGGCACAACGGCCTCGCTGGCCCCACAGCAGCCGGCCGCTGATCCCGGGTTGAATACCAGTACCACAGAGCTGGCAATAATACTGCTGATGGCGATCGCCGGTGGCGCTTTCCTCAACCTGATGCCGTGCGTCTTCCCGGTGCTGTCTATCAAGGCCTTGAGCCTCACTCAAACCAGCCTGAGCAAACACAGCAAGCACCTGCATGGCCTTGCCTATACCCTTGGTGTGGTGGTCACCTTTGTCGCTGTGGCTGCCCTGCTGGTTGCCCTGCGGGCAACCGGGGGCGCGGTCGGCTGGGGATTTCAACTGCAATCGCCGGTGTTTGTTGCCGGGTTGGCCTACCTCTTTGTGCTGATGGGCTTGAGCTTCTCCGGCCTGTTTACCATCGGAGAACGCTGGATAAGTTTTGGCCAGAGCCGCAACAGCGGGCACAGCCTTGAGAGCTCCTTCTTGACGGGTGCCCTCGCCACCATTGTGGCCAGTCCATGCACTGCACCATTGATGGGGACTGCGCTGGGCTTTGCGCTGACCCAACCCACAGCAATCGCCCTGCTGATTTTTGTTTTTCTCGGCCTTGGTATGGCGCTGCCCCTGCTGATATTGAGCTGGTGGCCCAACCTGATCGAAAAGCTCCCGCAACCCGGGCCCTGGATGGAACGTTTCAGGCAGTTTCTGGCCTTCCCCCTCTACCTCAGCGCCATCTGGCTACTCTGGGTACTGGGGCACCAGACCGACGTCGACACCGTTGCAACCGTACTGGTAAGCATGACCATTATTGCCCTCGGCATTTGGCTCTCCCATGGCCAGACTCGCTTTGCCGGGTTAAAACGGCTGCTCGTATTGTCCCTGGTGGCGCTGGCCATTTACCTGCCGGCCAGCCACTTCCTGCAACTCAGGACTGCCGGTGAGCGGGCGCAGCTATGGCAGCCATACACAGCAGCCAGGTTAGAGAAACTGATCCAGAATGGGGAGCCGGTATTTGTCAACCTGACCGCCGACTGGTGCCTGACCTGCCTGGCCAATGAAAAAATGGCGCTCAGCTCGGAGCGCTTCTACAACACCCTCTCAGAACAGGGAATTGTCTACCTGAAGGGCGACTGGACCAACTACAACCCTGAAGTTACGGCCCTGTTAAACCATAACCAGCGCAACGGGGTACCACTCTACCTGCTCTACAAGCGCAACGGAAAAACGGTACTGCTGCCTCAGCTGCTGACCGAAAGCCTGGTGATTGAAGCCCTGAAAAATAGCGAATAAAGCCAATTCGAGCCGATATATCACCGATCCTGCCATAACTTCAGCCAACTACCACAAAGTTGGACATATCTCGAATTTTGGTGCACACTCATCAAAAACGCTGGCACATAACACAATTACAATTACAAATATGGCAACAATCCTTGTTCTGCACGGCCCAAACCTGAACCTGCTTGGCTCGCGCGAACCAGAGATTTATGGCAGCACCACGCTCGAAGATATCAATCAGCGGCTGACCGAAATATGCCTTAACCAGGGGCATCACCTGCTGGCCCTGCAAAGCAATGCCGAATACGAGCTGGTCAATCGCGTCCAGGAGGCCAAAAATGAAGGGGTTAACTTCATTATCATCAACCCTGCCGCCTTCACCCACACCAGTGTCGCCCTGCGGGACGCCCTGCTGGCAGTCGCTATACCTTTTATTGAAGTGCACCTCTCGAATGTGCACAACAGAGAGCCGTTCCGGCAGCACTCCTATTTCTCGGACATTTCAAAGGGGGTGATCTGTGGACTCGGCCCCCTTGGTTATGAACTGGCGCTAGACGCCGCTTTAAAAAACTTAGCCTAATTGACAACTAGAGGTTCACTCCATGGATATCAGAAAAGTAAAAAAACTCATTGAACTGCTGGAAGAGTCAAATATTTCCGAACTCGAAATCAAGGAAGACGGGGAGTCGGTCAGGATCAGCCGAACCAGCGCAGCGGTCGTCAGCGTTGCCGCACCGCCACCAGCCCCTGCTCCGGCCGCGGCGCCTGCTCCGGCAGCTGCCGCCCCTGCAACAGAGGCTGCACCCGCAGCGAGCCCTGAAGCAGAAATCAGCGGTCACGCTATCAAGTCGCCCATGGTCGGCACCTTCTATCGCTCACCCTCGCCGGGCGCTTCAGCTTTTGTCGAGGTCGGATCGAAGGTCAATGCCGGCGATGTCATCTGCATCGTGGAAGCGATGAAGATGATGAACCAGATCGAGGCAGACAAGGCGGGCACCATCGCTTCCATCCTTGTGGAGGATGGTCAACCTGTCGAATATGACCAACCCATGATAGTTATTTCCTAATAAGTAGGACGGGAGCCCTCGCCATGCTTAAAAAAGTGCTTATCGCCAACCGCGGCGAAATTGCTCTACGTGTGCTACGAGCCTGCAAGGAACTCGGCATCGCAACAGTGGCCGTGCACTCAAAAATTGATGCCGACCTGAAACATGTAAAACTTGCCGACGAGTCAATCTGTATCGGGCCCAATCCTTCCACGGAGAGCTACCTGAATATTCCGGCAATCATCAGCGCCATGGAAATTACCAATGCCGATGCCGTGCATCCCGGCTACGGGTTCCTTTCCGAGAACGCTCACTTTGCCGACTGCGTTGAAAAAAGCGGCTTTATCTTCATCGGCCCAACAGCTGAAGTGATTCGCACGATGGGTGACAAGGTGGCCGCCATCGATGCCATGCGTAAAGCCGGCGTACCCACCGTTCCCGGATCAAACGGGCCGCTTGACGACGACAGTAACCGCACCCTTAAAGTCGCCAACGAGATCGGCTTTCCTGTGATTATCAAGGCGGCAGCTGGCGGCGGCGGTCGCGGCATGCGTGTCGTCCACAGCGAGAAGGATCTGGCCAAAGCGACCCAGGTCACCAAGGCCGAAGCAAAGGCAGCATTCGGCGATGACACGGTGTATATGGAAAAATTCCTGCAGAACCCCCGTCACGTGGAAGTACAGGTGTTGTCAGACGGCCAGGGAAATGCCATCCATCTGGGCGATCGCGACTGCTCCCTGCAGCGCCGCCACCAGAAAGTACTGGAAGAGGCACCTGCACCCTACATTGACGAAAAAGCCAGGCAGGAAGTGTTTGATGCCTGCGTCAGGGCCTGTATAGACATCGGCTATCGCGGCGCGGGCACCTTCGAGTTCCTCTATGAAGATGGCGCTTTTTACTTTATCGAGATGAACACCCGCGTGCAGGTGGAGCACCCCGTCAGTGAGATGATTACCGGCATCGATATTGTCAAGCAGCAGCTGATGATAGCGGGCGGCTACAAACTGTACTTCAAGCAGGAAGACGTGATCTTTCGCGGACACGCCTTCGAGTGCCGCATCAATGCGGAAGATCCGGACAAATTCCTGCCCTCGCCCGGCAGGGTTACCAGCTATCACCAGCCCGGCGGCAACGGCGTGCGTGTAGACTCCCATATCTACAATGGCTATATGGTGCCGCCAACCTATGATTCCCTTATTGGCAAACTCATCACCTATGGTCACGATCGCGAGTCAGCACTCAACCGCATGAACAATGCGCTCGACGAACTGATTATCGGTGGCATCAAGACCAACGCCAAACTCCAGAAAATGCTGGTCAATGACCCTGAATTCCGCAAGGGTGGCGTCAACATCCACTACCTGGAAAAGAAACTGGGTATGCAATAAGTCAAGCGCCCGCAAGGGCGCTTTTTTTCAGCACCTTCACCCTGACCTCCCATGCCCTGGCTCCAGCTCCACATCCTGGCAGATCGCCAACAGGTAGAAACCATTGAGGACGCCATGCTTGACGAAGGCGCCCTCTCGGTCACCCTCGAGGACAATGCCGACCAACCCATTCTGGAACCGGCCCTTAACGAGACCCCGCTGTGGGATAGCACCCGCGTCACCGGTCTCTTCAACGCCGATTGCGAAACCGCGGAGATATCGGAGCGGCTGCGTCGCCGGCTCGGCAACTCGGCGGCCAGCCAGCGCTGGGAACAACTGGAAGACAAGGACTGGGAGCGGGAATGGATTCACAACTACCAGCCAATTCGCTGTGGCGAACGACTCTGGATCTGCCCCAGCTGGCGGGAGCCACCCGAACCCAGTGCTGTCAATTTACTGCTCGACCCCGGTCTCGCCTTCGGCACCGGCACCCACCCCACCACGTTTCTCTGCCTGCAATGGCTCGATGGCCAGCAACTCAGTGGCAAAAGCATCATCGACTACGGCTGCGGCTCAGGTATCCTGGCCATTGCTGGCCTGGTACTTGGCGCAGACAGCGCCGTCGCTATCGACATCGATCCCCAGGCCCTGATCGCAACCGCAGATAACGCGAAACGCAACGGTATACCACTGGCTAGAATAAAAACCAGCCTGCCCCCAGATGCACCAGGCAATCCCGCCGATATCGTTGTCGCCAATATCCTCGCCGGGCCACTGGCTGAACTGGCACCGAAACTCGCCACCCTGACCAAGTCGGGTGGCAAACTCTGCCTGTCCGGCATTATCGACAACCAGGCTGCCGCGGTGATGCAAGCCTACCGGGCCTGGTTTGATTTTGAACCGGTCACCGGCAAGGATGAATGGGTACGCCTGGTCGCTACTAAGCGCTGAGCGTTCGCTATAGAATAGCCCGGGCAGAAACAGCAGGCACCGCTCAATGCAAGATATCGTCACACGCTGCCCGGAATGCCGCATCGCCTTTCGGGCAACCCAGATTCAACTTCAGGCCGCCAATGGGCTGGTCCGCTGCGGAGCCTGCCTGCATGTGTTCAATGGCCGTGACCACAAGTTATCCGACCCCTCACCGAAAATTGGCTCCGCTGCTCCTGCAGAAGAGAGGCCTGAAGAGCCCCTGATTGATGATCAAATGATCGCCGCTTTGATGGGCGCTCAAAACCCGCTTCTCGAGCAGGAAATCACGCCTGGTGAAGAGCCTACAGAATCCGCCGGAGCTGACGGGGGCGAGGAAACAGAGAAACAGCAGACCGATGATGTCACTGCCGGGGATTCATTGACATTCAGGCAACAGGTAGAGGAAGAAACCCATAGCCAAGAAGTCCAGCTTGATGACAACCGGGAAGCACCACCCGGTATGGTCACTGATGCAGAATCCGGGGCTGAAGCGCCTCCGGCGAGTGCAGCCATCGGCCTCCTGATGCCGGCTAAACCTGCACCGGAGCCAGAACCGGATACAGGTGACGCAGATGCGGCCGCAGAAACCGGCTCACAAGAAAGCCTGCCAGAGTTCCTCCGACAGCCCCCGGCCAGGGCCCGCAGAGCCCAGTGGCACTGGGTATTGTTGAGTTTGCTGGGCACTGTGGCACTGGCCGCGCAATACGTCCATTTCCGTGCGGATATCCTCGGCCTGCACCCTGATTACCGGCAACTCACCGACAATATTTGCCGGATGACCGGTTGTGAGCTGCCGCAGCAAATTGCCGTCGATCGCATTCAGACCGGCAACCTGGTCGTGCAAAGCCACCCAGACTACAAAAATGCATTGCAGCTGGATGCCGTGCTGGTAAACCGGGCGCCGTTCGAGCAGCCCTTTCCTGGGCTGCTGCTCCAGTTCTCCGATCTGGGGGGCAATACTGTTGCTGTACGCCGCTTTGCGCCAGAGGAATACCTGATGGGCGAGCTGCAAGGAGCGGTGATTATGACTCGCAACCAGCCGATCAGGCTTTCCCTGAACCTTATCGACCCCGGGGCGGCGGCGGTAAACTTTTCCCTCAGTGCTGTCGAATAGTGGCAGTTGCGGATTTCTTCTTTTTCCCCT
>JBFFTH010000031.1:0-17225 GCA_041571855.1 Porticoccaceae bacterium | reverse complement strand
ATGAGGGACTTTCGGAAGCCGAAAAGCAGGAGCTTGAAGACGTTTCAGCAGAATTTCTGGTCTACAGAACAGAAAAGGCTGCTGAAGCCCACCAGAGAGTGAACGATGTGCGCCGCCTGCTGGATAAATATCGTGACAGAGCGGAACTGTTTCTGGGCGGTCCCAGCATGATCACTGCCGATATGATTGCCTTCATCAAGAGCGACCTGCGAATTTTTGGCGTCGGGGTGGTGCTGTTTATTGTGCTGGTGTTATCGCTTATCTTTCGCCAATTGCGCTGGGTGGTGTTGCCGTTGGCAACCTGCCTGCTATCGCTGGAAATCATGCTCGGCTACCTGAGCTGGGTTGATTGGCGGCTGACTGTGATCTCCTCTAACTTTGTTTCACTGCTGCTGATTATGACCCTGGCGGTGACTGTCCACCTGGTAGTGCGCTATCGCGAAGCCCTGGCCTGTAATCCCGCCGCCAGCCAACTGGAGTTGGTCCGGGAGATGGTTACCCATATGGCGCGGCCCTGTTTGTATATGGTGTTAACGACAATTGTCGCTTTTATGTCGATGGTGGTGAGTGATATCCGTCCGGTGATCGACTTTGGCTGGATGATGTCGATGGGCTTAGGGGTGGCATTTGTGCTCGCGTTTGTGGTGATTCCTGCCGGACTGATGTTGATGAAAAAGGGGCGCAACAATGACCGCGGTGATAGCATGTCAGCCTTTACCATCCGCTTTGCCCGTTTCACGGAAAATCACGGCAATCTGGTGTTGTTGTTGGCGCTGGTTTTGGCAGCGGTCAGTATTTGGGGAATCACACAGCTCAAGGTTGATAACCGCTTTATCGATTATTTCCGCACCGACACGGAAATACACCAGGGGTTGCTGGTGATCGATAAGAATCTGGGGGGCACCACGCCGCTGGATATTATTCTTGAAGCGCCGCCGATGCCGGAGATTGCTGTTGCCGATGATGTTGTCGCAGAGGACGATCCCTACGGTGAGGATCCCTATGCCGATGCTTTTACTGACGGCTTTGACCAGGAGGACCCCTTTGCTGCGGAAGATCCATTCGCCGCAGAGGATCCGTTTGCGGACGACCCCTTCGCTGAGGATAGCGAAGCTGATGAGCCGGTGGAAAACAGCTATTGGTTTACCACCACCGGGCTGGAAGATTTGGAGAAAATACACCACTACCTGGAGTCATTGCCGGAGATTGGCAAGGTCACTTCTCTGGTAACTCTGGCCGAGGTCTCCGGCGATTTGATGGGGCACCGATTGAATGACCTTGAGCTGGCGCTGGTGCGCCAGAGCTTGAAAGGCGATAACGGAAAACTCCTGCTCGATCCCTACATTAATGACGAGTTGTCGCAGACCCGGATTTCGTTACGCACAAGGGAATCCGGTGGCGATATGAAACGCTCCGAGTTGATGCAGCAAATTCACGACTATATCGTCGATGAGGTGGGCATTGAAGAAGACCAGGTTCGTTTCACCGGCCTGCTGGTGCTCTACAACAATATGCTGCAAAGTCTGTTTCGCTCTCAGGTACTGACTCTCGGTGCGGTATTTCTTGGCATCATGTTGATGTTTATGGCGCTGTTCCAGTCCCTGCGGCTGTCAGTCATCGCCATTGTGCCCAATATGCTGGCGGCGAGTGTGGTGCTGGGAGGAATTGGCATTATGGGTATTCCGCTGGATATGATGACCATCACTATCGCCTCCATCACGGTCGGCATCGGCGTGGATGATACCGTTCACTACATTCACCGCTTCAAGGAGGAGTTTGCAGTCGATCGCGACTACCATGCCGCTATGTACCGAAGCCACGGTAGCATCGGGCGGGCGATGTATTACACCTCGCTGATCATTGTGGCGGGTTTTTCAATACTAGCGCTGTCTAATTTTGTACCTACGGTATATTTCGGCCTGTTGACCGGCTTCGCCATGGTGGCAGCACTGCTTGGGGCGATGGTATTGCTGCCGAGGCTAATTATTTTATTCAAGCCTCTGGGTAGAGAAGGCGCGCTATAAGAGGATGAGTGATTGTGGATGTCAAAAATAAAGTAGTTGTAATTACCGGCGCCGCTCGTGGCCTCGGTGAGGCCATGGCTCTGGGGCTTGCCGATAAGGGTGCCCGGCTGGCGCTGGTCGACCTGGATTCGGAGGGGCTGGAGAATACCCGGCGGCAGTGTCAGCAAAAAGGCGTCGAGGCGCGCACTTATCCGGTCAATATCGCCAATGAAGATGCGGTTGTCGGGTTGTTTGATGATGTCGTCGGTGATTTTGGCGCGCTTCACGGCCTGGTCAATAATGCCGGTATCACCCGCGATAGCATGCTGGTCAAGGCCAAGGACGGGAAGATTGTTTCCAAAATGAGCCTGGCCCAGTGGCAGGCGGTGATCGATGTGAACCTTACCGCTGTATTCCTCTGTGGCCGAGAGGCGGCCGCCCGGATGATCGAGCTGGGCGTGGATGAAGGTGTCATCGTTAATATCTCCAGCATCGCCCGGGCAGGCAATTTTGGTCAGAGTAATTACTCGGCAGCGAAGGCAGGTGTCGCGGCGATGGCTACGACCTGGGCCAAGGAGCTGGCGCGTTATAATATTCGTGCGGCTGCGATTGCACCCGGCGTGATAGAAACGGAGATGGTTCGCCAGATGCCGGCTGAAGTGCTGAACCAAATGAAGCGCGTGGTGCCACTGGCGCGGATGGGTACGCCAGGCCATATTGCACAGACGCTCGAGTTCATCCTGGAGAACGATTATGTCTCCGGGCGGGTGTTTGAAATCGATGGCGCTTTTCGGATCTAGCCAGCCCGGCAATCCGGGCATATAGCGTTGCCCACCTGATTGCCGAGGTTGATGATCCCGCTATTGAAGGTCAATGGAGCCTGCCTCTACCACGCTGATCGGCCATGGCCAGAAACCGGTGGTCAATTTAATTTCAAAGGCATAGCTGACTGCGGATCCCGGATTCTGTAACAAGCCGCCAATCGCCCTCATGCTTCCAAACAGGCTGGTGCTGCCTTGAAGTTCGAGGTTGGCTTCACTGAAAGGGGGGATGCTGAGGTTCTCAGCCGAAACGCCACTTGCCACCTTGATATCCTGCAGCTTCAGGCTGTATGACATCCCGGAGATATTGAGGCTGGAGTTGTTGGGGTTTTGCACGCTGATGCCGATTAAAAAGCGCTGTTCCAGACCTTCACCGGGCAGAGGCTGGATTCTGGTGACATTCACCGTTGGCTCTTCGTAGCTGGGAGATAACTGGGCACAGGCTGCCAGCAGGGAGAGAGCGAATGCTATGAAGAGTCTTGAGAAAATAGGATGTTTCATGCTGGGTTTTCCTGACGATGATTAGTCTTTTGTGTCCGGTTCAAAGAAAAGCCAGACCACCTGTGGAAAGGCGTTCCTGAACGCGCGTTCGGTTTCATTGATATAGCTCACCAGTGCCTGCCCGCTCTCCGCCGGGACCATTTTAGCTTTCACCGCTACCATCACATCCTGCCCCATTTGCAGGGTGAGGATATTGAACACCTTTTCCAGTTTCGGCTGCTGTTCAAGAAAGGCGATCATTTCTTCCCGCACCTGCCTTTCGACGCCCTGCCCAACCAGAAGTGCCTTTACTTCAACCGAAATGAGTATCGCGACGATAATAAGCAGGCTGCCAATTGCCATGCTGCCCCAGGCATCGTAGACGGGATTGCCGGTAATGATGGCAGCCGACAGCGCGGCGAGTGCCATGCTCAGACCCAGCAGGGCGGCAATATCCTCACCGAATACTACCAGCAATTCGCTGTGGCGAGTCTCCCGGAACCAGCGCCAGTAGCTCTGATTGCCGCGTATTTTATTAATTTGGACAATGCAGCCTCTGAGAGCGAAGCCTTCAGCAAAGATGGCAAAAACCAGAACACCAACAGCGATCCAGGGTTGATTGAGGGCCTCCGGGTTATGCAGCTTGTGCAGACCCTCATAGATGGAAAAGACGCCACCGACTGAGAACAGCAGCAGTGCTACGATAAATGACCAAAAGTAGATCGCCTTGCCATAACCGAGCGGGTACTCCGTGGATGGAGGCCTTTTTGCCTGGCGCATACCGAGCAGCAGCAAAAGCTGGTTTGATGTGTCGGCGCACGAATGAATGGCTTCTGCCAGCATGGCGCCCGAGTTGGTTACCAGGGCCGCCACGCCTTTAACCACGGCAATCAGGGCATTTGCTGTCAGGGCAAGATAGATGCTTTTGCTGGAATCCGCTCCGTGCGACATGGCATATCGTCCAGGGTGTCTTGGTAAACAGGAGAGCATCTTACAAGAGCTGGCAATGCTGCGCCATTGCTCTGCAGCCGTCCGCGGTGCAACTGCCGGGCTGGCCCGGTTCCGCTTTATCTCAATGGCTGCAGCAAAATAAAATCAACGCTGCTTTCAGTCCCCGATTCTGCGGATTTATAGCGTTAGCGGCGCTATAATGCGCCGCTTGTATAAAGTGCCGGGAATAAGGGATGGATATTACAGACTATATGCAACAGCTGGGCAGGCGCGCCAGGAAAGCAGCACGTGTGATTGCTGCAGCCAGCACCGAGCAGAAAAATGCAGCACTGCTCGCAATTGCCGAGGTCATTGATAGCAATCGCCATGGAGTGCTTGCAGAAAATGCGGTCGATATGGAAAAGGGCCGCGCCAATGGCCTGGATGCCGCTTTGCTGGATCGACTGGAAATCAACGATGCCCGCGTCGATGCCATGATTGAGGGGCTGAAGCAGGTCGCCGAGCTGCCCGACCCGGTCGGGCGGATAACAGATCTGCAAACCCGGCCCAGTGGTATAGAACTGGGGCGAATGCGGGTGCCCCTTGGCGTCGTCGGTATCATTTACGAGTCTCGCCCCAATGTGACCATCGATGCCGCCAGCCTGTGCCTGAAATCGGGCAATGCCACAATCCTGCGCGGTGGCAGCGAGGCGATTCACTCCAACCAGGCGATTGCCGCCTGTATCCGTGAAGGGTTGCAACGCGCCGGCCTGCCGGAGGCCGTTGTGCAGGTGGTTGAGACCACCGACCGGGCCGCTGTCGGCGAGCTTATTCGCATGCCTGAATATGTCGATGTGATTGTGCCGCGCGGAGGACGGGGGTTAATCGAGCGCATCAGCAGCGAGGCAAGAGTACCGGTGATCAAGCACCTGGATGGCATCTGTCATGTGTATGTGGATGACAGGGCAGACCTGGAGATGGCGTATAACATTGCACTCAATGCCAAGACCCATCGCTACGGTGTCTGCAATGCGATGGAGACCCTGCTGGTGGCGGACGCTGTGGCAGAGTCTTTTCTGCCAAAGATTGCTGCTGCTTTTGTCGATAAGGGCGTGGAGCTGCGCGGCTGTGATAAAACCTGTGCCATTCTCTCCGCGGCGGAAATCGACTGCAAAGCTGCAGCCGAGGAGGACTGGAGCACTGAATATCTGGCTCCGGTATTGTCGATCAGGGTGGTGGCGGACATGGCCGCAGCGATGGATCACATCGACCGCTACAGCTCCCGGCATACCGAGGCAATTGTCACCGAGGATAGGGCGCGCGCTGATCGCTTCCTGCGGGAGGTGGACTCCAGTTCAGTGATGGTGAATGCCTCCACCCGTTTTGCTGACGGTTTTGAATATGGCCTGGGAGCCGAGATTGGCATTTCTACCGACAAGATCCACGCCCGCGGTCCGGTTGGGCTGGAAGGGCTGACTTCGCAGAAGTGGGTTGTCTATGGCCACGGAGAGGTTCGCCACTGATTATGGCAGTCGGTGTATTTGGTGGCACTTTCGACCCGGTGCATATTGGCCATCTGCGGGTTGCCCTCGAACTGAAAGAGCACCTTGGCCTCTCTGCGATGCACATGATTCCCTCGGCGAGGCCGCCCCACCGCGAACAACCCGCAACGTCAGCAGAACATCGCTTTGCCATGCTGCAGCTGGCACTGGCGAATGAGGCGGGTATGGTGGCAGATGACCGTGAAATACGGCGCAAAGGCATGTCCTACAGCATTGATACCCTGTCGGAAGTTCGCGCTGAAGTCGGCGCTGAGCCTCTCTATCTCTGCATCGGTATGGATGCCCTGTTGACGCTGAATTGCTGGCACCGTTGGCGCGATTTGCTGGATTTTGCCCATATTGTCGTCACAGCCCGGCCGGGCTGGAAGCTGCCAAGCAGTGGTGAAGTGATAGAGTGGGTCGGTTTGCACCGTGCCGAAGTCAGCGCACTGGCGGAGCGGCCATGCGGACATGTGGCGTTCGTGGAGATGGCACTTTTGCCGGTGTCTGCAACGGGCATAAGGCAGGCGTTGCAGCGCGGAGCTTCGATTCGCTACCTGGTGCCGGATGCGGTGTTAGACTATATCGCGGCCAATAAACTTTACCCGCTCTTATAAGACGCGGTTTGAATGAAATGACTCAGGAAGGTTCAACGAGACCAATGACTGAACAGTTGAAAGAAATAGTGATATCCGCATTGGAAGACGTCAAGGGCAAGGATATTGTCACGCTCGATGTCAGGGAGTTGACCGATGTTGCCGACACCCTGGTGGTCGCCAGCGGTACCTCCAGCCGCCAGGTGAAGGCCCTGGCTCAAAATGTTATCGAGGCGGTAAAAAAGGCAGGTACCCGACCTCTGGGCGTGGAAGGGCTGGATGGAGCCGCCGAATGGGTGCTGGTTGATTACGGAGATCTGGTATTGCATGTGATGTTGCCTGCAACCCGGGAATTCTACGAGCTGGAGAAACTCTGGTCGCTTCGCCCGGATGACCTGGGAGCTGCGCAGGATAGCCAGTGAAAATCAAAATTATCGCCGTTGGCAGCAAGATGCCCGGCTGGGTGTCACAGGGCTATAACGAATATGCCAAGCGGCTGCCGCCGGAATTGAAACTGGAGCTTGTGGAGTTGCCGCTTGGCCCCAGGGGCAAGGGGCTGGATGTCGCGAGGGCAGTCGCCAGGGAGGGGGAAAACATGCTCCGGCATATTCTCCCGCGCGATCATGTTGTCGCCCTGGATGTGAAAGGCAATCCCTGGGCTACCGAGAAGCTGGCAGAGCAGTTGAGCTGTTGGCAATCATCGGGCGATGGTTTGTGCCTGCTGATTGGCGGCCCGGACGGACTGGCGACACCATGCCTGGGCAGGGCGAACGAGCGCTGGTCATTGTCGACACTGACGCTGCCACATCCCTTGGTGCGAGTTTTGCTGGCAGAGCAACTCTACCGTGCCTGGACGATCAATGTCGGCCACCCCTATCACAAATAACGGGCTTGGGCTCCGCTGTCGCGGGACCTGATTTTTTAACGCTACAATCGCGCACCATGAAAGACCACCTCACTATCAAGGACCCACAGTTTGAGTATCGGCTTTTCTTTGGTCGGCTGTTATTTGTGACAGTGATTATTCTGCTGATGACCGGTGTTTTGATCTGGCGCTACGGACACCTGCAAATTGAACGCTACGAGGATTTCGCAACCCGTGCTGACAGCAACCGCGTTCTTGCCCGGCCGGTGCCGCCGGAGAGGGGGCTGATTTTCGACAGAAACGGCATTTTGCTGGCGGATAACCGGCCCAGCGTCAACCTGTCCATTGTCAAAGAGAGGGCAGAAAACCTGGATGAATTGCTCTCCGAGCTGCAGCAACTGGTAGAAATTTCTGAGTATGATCTTGAGCGCTTCCAGCGCAACCTGAGGAATCGCGCCCGACCCTATCAGGCGGTCCCGCTGCGGTTCAATCTTTCGGAGCAAGAGCAGGGGGTGCTGGCGGTCAACGAGTACCGCCTGCCCGGCGTACAGATTACGGCTGAGTTGTTACGCTACTACCCGATGGGAAGCTACCTGGCCCATGTTATCGGCTATGTGGGCAGCATCAATGACCGTGAAATCAAGCGTCTTGATCCGGTCAGATACAGCGGTACCCACGTGGTGGGGAAAACCGGGCTGGAGAAGTTTTACGAGGATCAGTTGCTGGGCGAGGTCGGTTATGAAAAGGTGGAGGTCAATGCCCGCGGCCGGGTGATGCGCAAGCTGGAGCGCACGCCCCCGAAACCGGGGCAGGATCTGCATCTCTATCTCGATTACCGGTTACAGCAAACTGCTATGGATGCATTGGCGGATGAAAGGGGTGCGGTTGTTGCCATGGATACGGCGACCGGCGGGATTTTGGCAATGGCCAGTAATCCCGGCTTTGATCCGAACCTGTTTGTCACCGGTATCAGTCACAGCAATTACCGTGCCCTTTTGCAGGACTGGAAGCGGCCACTGTTCGACCGGGCACTGTTGGGACAGTACCCGCCCGGTTCCACGGTCAAGCCCATCTATGCACTGGCTGCACTGGAGAGCGGGACGATTTCCAAGGGTTATAAGATATATGATCCCGGTTTTTACCAGCTGAAAAATGATGAGCGGAAATACCGCGACTGGAAAAAAGGCGGTCATGGCAGCAACATTTACCTGCGCGACGCTATTATCCAGTCTTGCGATACTGTCTATTACGATATCGGTTTCCGCATGGGGATTGATGTGCTGTCTGCTTACGGGTCCGCTTTTGGTCTGGGCGCAAAAACCGGAATCGATATGCCATCTGAGCGCGCCGGTATCATGCCCTCCCGGGAGTGGAAGCGCGGTGCCAGGGGGCTGGCCTGGTACCCCGGGGATACAGTCAACACCAGTATTGGACAGGGCTTCACGCTGACCACTCCAATGCAACTGGCGGTTGCGACGACTCGCCTGGCGACGCGAGGAAAAATATTTAAGCCAAGGCTGGCAATGCGGGTGGGAGCAAACGATTTGACGGAAATCTCTGGGCAGGAGAAGCGAATCCCAATTGCCGATGGCAACTGGGATTACGTGATTGATGCCATGAAAGACGTGGTTCATGGCCCGCGCGGCACAGCCAAAATCATTGCTCCCGGTCTCAGCTATGAGATTGCCGGCAAGACCGGCACCGCGCAGGTTATCGGTATCAAGCAGGATGAAGAGTACGATGCCGAAAAGGTGGCACTTTTAAACCGGGATCACGCGCTGTTTATAGCATTTGCACCGGTACAAGCGCCGAAAATTGCCGTTGCTGTGCTGGTTGAAAATGGCGAGCATGGCAGCTCCACGGCCGCACCGATTGCCAGGACAGTGATCGATCAATATATGGAAAACCTATCCGCTGACAGCAATGCGCCGGCAGAAGAGGGGCGAGTGAATCGTGGCGAATGATTTTGTCCGACACATGCAACAGCCGGGCTCCGGACTCTATGGCTCCGGTCGCCGCTGGCAGCGCGTTCATCTGGACCTGGTATTACTACTCATGCTGCTGGCTTTTATGGGTGCGGCACTGTTTGTTATTTACAGTGCCAGTGGCCAGAGCCACTACTACCTGCAAAGACAGGTCACCTGGTATGGCATAGGCTTGTTTTTCATGCTGGTTGCCGCGCAGATCCCACCCCGCCTGCTGGAGCGCTGGGCGATACTTCCATATCTGGGTGGTATTGGCCTGCTGATTGCGGTGATTTTTTTTGGCACCGGTGCCAAGGGAGCCCAGCGCTGGCTGGATATTGGTGGATTCAGGTTTCAGCCATCGGAAATCATGAAAATTGCCGTGCCGCTGATGGTAGCCAGTTATCTCGGCAGACGAATGCTTCCACCCTCTTTTCGGTATGTGATGGCGTCTTCCGTTCTGATTTTTCTGCCTCCGGCGCTAGTGGTCGTGCAGCCTGATTTGGGTACCGCAATTCTGGTCGGTGCTTCCGGTTTTTTTGTGCTTTTTCTGGCGGGTTTGCCAAAGCGTTACCTGGTTACAATCGCAGCTCTTGCTGCCATGGCAGTGCCGGTTTTCTGGTATTTTCTGCTGCATGATTACCAGAAGCGACGAATCATTACCCTGTTCAACCCGGAAGAGGACAAACTGGGTGCTGGCTGGAATATTATCCAGTCAACCACGGCTATCGGCTCCGGCGGATGGGGTGGCAAGGGCTGGATGCAGGGAACGCAGTCGCAACTGGATTTTCTGCCGGAAAGCCATACAGATTTTATTGTCGCAGTGCTGGCGGAAGACTTCGGTTTTGTTGGTATTATGCTGCTGCTTGCCTGTTACCTGATGATCATCGGTCGCTGCATGATTATCAGTTTGCGTGCGCAAAGCATGTTTGGGCGCTTGCTGGCAGGGAGTCTTACGCTGACATTTTTTGTCTATGTATTCGTCAACATGGGGATGGTATCGGGCATCCTGCCGGTGGTGGGGGTGCCCCTGCCTCTGGTGAGCTACGGTGGCACCTCGATTGTGACCCTGATGATGGGCTTTGGTATGCTGATGGCGATTGCCACCGAGCGCAAAAGAGAGCGTTAAATAAGTAATGGGAAGTGTAAAAGTGAATTGTTGCTGTAAATGTTTTGGTTGGTTGCTGGTTCTGCTGGTTGGGTTCAGTGCAGGTGATATCGCTGCTGCGGCACAGGCGCCGCAACAGGAATTGTCGGCACAAGAGGTCGTTTTCGTGGAAAAAATGGTTGCCGAGCACGGTTTTGACCGTGCCGAGGTGGAGGCTTTGCTGATCGAGGCTGAAAAGAAACAGACCATTATCGATGCCATGAACCGGCCAGCTGAAAAGGTCAAACCGTGGAAAGATTACCGCAAAATTTTTATCACCGAAAAGCGCATTGTAGAAGGCGCCCAATTCTGGCGCGATAACCGGCAGGACCTGCTGCGGGCGGAGCAGCAGTATGGTGTTGACGCCGAGGTCATTGTCGCGATTATCGGTGTAGAAACGTTTTACGGCCGCAATAAGGGCAGTTGGCGGGTTGTGGATGCGCTCTCAACACTGGCTTTTCACTACCCGAAACGCAGCGAGTTTTTTACCCAGCAGCTGGAGGAGTTTTTGCTGCTGACCAGGGAGCAGGGCGTGGACCCGCTCAGCCTGAAAGGCTCTTATGCGGGAGCCATGGGGTTTGGCCAGTTTATTCCCAGCAGTTACCGCAGTTTTGCGGTGGATTTTGATGGCGATGGGAAAGCGGATATCTGGGAAAATACCACCGATGCAATTGGCAGTGTCGCCAACTATTTTGCGCAGCACCACTGGCAGACCGGCGACCCCGTAATTATCCGGGCACAGGTTGCTAAGGATTATGACGAAGCTCTTCTCAACCGGCTCAAGCTGGAGAAAACAATCGACGAGCTGGCGCAAATGGGCTTCAGCGCGGCCGATGATTTGTCGGGGGAGACCAGGGCCTTTCCCGTGCGCCTCGAGGGAAATCGCGGCACCGAGTACTGGTTGGCCCTGCCAAACTTTTACACCATAACGCGCTACAACCGCAGTCACCTCTACGCCATGGCTGTGCATGAGCTGAGCCAGTTGATTGCAAAAAGAGTCGGCACCTATGGCGGATAAGCTCTTCTGGACCAGGCTGTTTGCGGTTGCCGGGCTGGTTTGCCTTCTCTACGCCTGTTCCACCCAGAGAGAGGGTTATTCCGATGGTCCCCCGCCCAGAGATGTGGATGTCAGCAATCTGGCTGATGCCGTACCAAAAGTTGAGCCGATCACCCGTGCCGGCAATCCCAATCCCTACACCGTGTTCGGTAAGACTTATCACCTCTTGCCCGTGGGAGCACCCTACAGAGAACGCGGGGAAGCTTCCTGGTACGGCCGCAAGTTTCACGGCCAGAAGACCTCTAACGGTGAGACCTACAGTATGTACGGCATGACGGCCGCCCATAAGACGCTCCGAATTCCCTCCTATGTGAGGGTGACCAATCTGGAAAATGGTCGCAGCGTAATCGTTCGGGTCAACGACCGGGGTCCGTTTCACGGCAACCGGATTATCGATCTTTCCTACGCTGCAGCAAAAAAGCTGGGGTATTCCGATAAGGGTACCGCTGAGGTGGAAGTCGAAGCGATCGACCCAACAACCTTTAACCGTTTTCAGCGCAATCCGATAGAACAACCGCATCTTGGTTCAACCGGAGAAACAGTTGCTGACAGCCTGGTAAAAGCCGATCAGTCCGAGCGTCGCACGGCCAGGCTGGACAGTTACCGTTTTGAACTGCCGGCCAATACCTACCTGCAGGCCGGGGCTTTCAATTCCTCAAACACGGCACAGGCGCTGGTTGACAGACTCAAGACCGTGACCCAGACGCCCGTGGTCGTGCGCCAAAACCAGCAGTCCGGGTCTGCGTTCAAGGTTTTGCTGGGGCCGCTGCGGGATAATATGGAGCTGCTGGCAGTAAGAAATCTGCTGTCCGAAACGGAAAATATCAAGGCTTTTGTTGTCTACGATTAAGCTTGTCTGGCACATGCTGCTGACGATGTTAAAATGGCCGTCCTACACTCTCACCCCTCTTGTTTTTTACCAATTTAAGATTGAACTGACATTATGTTGAAAAAATCTCTAATTTCTCTGTTGCTGTTGTTTTCATTCAATATTGCCGCCGTTGCGCAAGTGTTAATTCCCGCGCCCCCGGAGTTGGCCGCCTCGGCCTGGGTGCTGGTGGATGCGGAAACCGGCAAGGTGCTGGTGGAGAATAATGCCGATCAGCCCCTGCCGCCGGCCAGCCTGACCAAAATGATGACCAGTTATATCGTCTCAGGAGAGGTTCACAAGGGCAAAATCAAGGAAGAGGACCAGGTGCCAATCAGTGTGAACGCCTGGAAGATGGGCGGCTCGAAGATGTTTATCCGCGAGGGAACCAGTGTGTCGGTGATCGACCTGCTGCGGGGCGTGATCATCCAGTCCGGCAACGACGCCAGTGTCGCCCTTGCCGAGTTCGTGGCGGGCAGCGAGGATGCCTTTGCCGATGTAATGAACCAGCAGGCGCAGTTGCTGGGCATGACCAACACCCATTTTGTCAATGCTACCGGTTGGCCGGCGGATGGCCACCTGACAACTGCCCACGACCTGTCGTTATTGGCGCGGGCGTTGATCAATGACTACCCGGAGCACTACTCGATTTACGCTGAGAAGTATTTTGAATACAACGGCATCAATCAGCCCAATCGCAACCGGCTGCTGTGGCGGGACAAGTCAGTGGATGGCCTGAAAACAGGTCATACCGAGGATGCCGGTTTCTGCCTGGTATCTTCGGCAGTCAGGAATGACATGCGGCTTATTGCTGTAGTGATGGGAACAAGCAGTGACGAGGCGCGAGCGCGGGAGTCCCAGAAGCTGCTTTCCTATGGCTTCCGCTACTTTGAATCGGCCCAGGTGTACAGTGCCGGCGATGTCATTGAGCCGGGTAAAAAGGTCTGGTTCGGCAAAAGTGACAGTGTAGACCTTGTGGTTGCCGAGGATCTGGCTCTCACCTTTCCAAGGGGCGCTCGCGAGCAGTTGAAGGCGACCAGCCATGTGAATGAATCCTTTGAAGCGCCCATTGCGGCGGGACAGGAGTTGGGACGCCTGCAGGTGTCCTACGAGGGCGAAATGCTGCTGGATGTGCCGCTGGTAGCCGCCCAAGATGTTGATGAAGCCGGCTTTTTTGCCCGGCTGTGGGACAGCATCGTACGTTTCTTCGTGGGGCTGTTTGGCGGATGAGTCATCCCGAGGCGCCAAAAATTGAGTTTCCCTGCGATTACCCGATCAAGGTGATGGGGGACGCAGGAGAGGCGCTTCAGAGCCTGGTAATCGAGGTGATGGAGCGTCATGCACCGGGTTTTGACCAGTCGGCGGTGACCATTCGCGACAGCAGCAAGGGCACCTTCCAGTCCATTACAGTGACGATTACTGCGACCGGCCTGGTACAACTGCAGGCGATCTTTGATGACCTGAAAGGCAGCGAGCTGGTCAAGATGGTGCTGTAGTGTCCACCCAGGATCCTTCCCTGATCGTCCGTTATCTCGGTTTGTGTCACTACCGAGACACCTTCGAGGCGATGAAAACCATCACCGATGAGAGAGGCGATCAGACAGCGGATGAAATCTGGATGCTGCAGCATTATCCGGTCTTTACCCAGGGCAAGGCGGGGAAGGCCGAATATATTCTCAACCCTGGTGATATCCCGGTGGTACAAAGTGATCGCGGTGGCCATGTTACCTATCACGGCCCGGGTCAGATCACCGGTTACCTGTTGCTCGATCTTAACCGCCTCGGCCGTGGTGTGCGTGACCTGGTCACCCTGATAGAAAGCGCGCTGGTTGAAACGCTGGACCACTGGGGCATAACGGCGGCACCGAGGCCAGATGCCCCAGGTGTTTATATTTCCTCCGGTGAAAAAATCGGCTCTCTCGGGCTGCGAGTGCGAAGGGGTTGCAGCTACCACGGCCTTAACTTCAATGTCGATATGGATATGGCGCCCTGGAAGTATATTAATCCCTGTGGCCTGGGCGTTCCCATGACGCAGATGCGTGACCTGCTGGCAAACCCGCCGGACATTACAACCGTTTCACGCTACCTGGTAGGCAGGCTGATGGCCAAATTGGATTATACTGACAGTCGCACCGAATACTCCCATCCACTATTGCCAGTTAACAGATGAGTAAAACCGACTTCACTCCACCCCGCCGATCCCGCCGTTTGCAGCAGGGCGAAAAGCTGCGCGACGGCGACAAGGTTGAACGGATCCCGGTCAAGGTCGTTGCGACGGATGAATTGCTACGCAAGCCGGAATGGATGCGAATACGGATTTCCAGTTCCCCCAAAGTGCAGGAAATCAAGAATATTCTGCGCCAGAATCACCTGTCCACCGTCTGCGAGGAAGCGGCCTGTCCCAATCTGAACGAGTGTTTCTCCGGCGGTACGGCGACTTTCATGATCATGGGTGATATCTGCACCCGGCGCTGTCCCTTCTGTGATGTCGGCCACGGCAAGCCCAACCCGCTCGATCCCGGAGAGCCGGAAAACCTGGCGAGAGCCATCGCCGAGATGGGGTTGAGATATGTTGTGATTACCTCTGTGGATCGCGATGATTTGCGTGATGGGGGAGCGCAGCACTTTGCCGACTGCATCCGCGAGTCTCGCGCCAAATCCCCGGGCTTGCAGGTGGAAATCCTGGTGCCGGATTTTCGCGGTCGTCTCTCGCCCGCACTGGAGATTCTCTCGGCGACGCCCCCGGATGTGTTTAACCACAATATGGAAACTGTCCCGCGCCTGTATCGCAAGGCGCGACCGGGTGCCAACTACCAGTGGTCTCTGAAACTGTTGCAGCAGTACAAGGCCGGCAACCCGAAAGTGCCAACCAAGTCCGGTTTGATGGTGGGGCTTGGTGAAACCAGGGAGGAGTTATTGCAGGCTCTGGATGACTTGCGGGCACACGATGTTGAAATGCTCACCATTGGCCAGTACCTGCAGCCGTCGAAGGAGCACTTGCCGGTGGAACGCTACGTGCATCCCGACGAGTTTCAGGAATACGCCGACTACGCCTACCAAATCGGCTTCATCCAGGTCGCCTCGGGACCCCTGGTGCGCTCCAGCTATCACGCCGACAAACAGGCGCGGGGGGAAGTAATCAGTTAGTCTCTAGCGGCGCTGCCTGCCGATACGCCCCTGGACAATATCGTCGTGATCAATAACCCGGGTTGATTCGGCAAGTGCCAGTCGCATCACTTTCAGCAGGCTGAACAGGGCACCTGACAGGTGCTGCTCGGCTTTCGCCAGTTCCATCATGGCGGCTGCCTCCCTTTCACTCGTCGTCATATCGGACACGTCGCGGTCGAAGCTCGAATCTATCTGTTGCATCATCTGCTGGATATCCTGCTCGGCTTCCCGCTGTGCCAGGCGGAACTCGTGGGCCAGATTGCCGACCTCTGTCGGCAGGTTCCGGGCCAGGCTTACGGCCTCTTTGCCAGTGTCGATGATTTTCCGTGCCGGTGCAGTTGCCAGGTCGACAGTTTTTGACAGGAAATCAGTTAGCATGATGGGCCTCGATCCTTAATCCGCAGAAAAAGGCAATTGTAGCAGACAAAAATAGAATAGAGAGCCTAATTCGGCCGCGGTGCTGGGGTTTGCGGCTTTCTCAGGGCTCTGATAAATCCAGGCTGGAGCCTGGTCTTGCGTCCGTGCCGGGATCAGTTGATATAGGTAGACAGGATGATTAACAGGATCATCAATGCCAGGCCAGCCAGTATCAGTTTGCCGATTCTGCCAAGCGTCGCAGTATCTTCCATTTCCATCGCCTTGCTCTCCCCGAGTGTGTAGGTTTTTTCCACTGGAGATTACAGTCGAACCGGATTTCAGGAGTTGATGGATATCAACTTCGATGCAGTAGGCGGCTAATTTTTTGAATAAAAAAACGGGGCTCCAAGAGCCCCGTTTTCGATCTGCAGCAGGCAGAAAATTACAACAATTTCATCTGCGGTGCATGCTTCCTGATCAAAGGCAGGGTTTTGGCCAGGATCTTCGCCCTGTCGGTGGCTATGGCGGCCTTGTTTTTCAATGCCACAGCCGGGTTTGGCTTGGTAACCGCCAGATCCATAGCCCCCATCAGCACATTGGGGCGCATGTTGTAGGCGCAGCGCGTCCACTGGATCAGCAGGTCGGCGGTGACATTGACATCCACAGAGCTGCGACCGAAGTAGCCGGTGCCGATCACGGCACTCATCGGCAGGTTGGTTTCCATGCCGCCTGAGCCGGTCATGGCGCTGACGTTGACGGATACGCGGCAAACCGGCAGCGCATCTCCAAACTTGGCGACAACTTTCGGGCTTCCGGCGTGAATGGCCGCAGAGTGACCTTTACCTGTCATTTCCAGCATGGCCAGGGCTTTGTCCAGGCCGTCGTCGCTGTCTTTCACTTCGAGGAAGGCCAGGCAGGGCCACATTTTCTCGTAGCTCAGCGGCTCGTCGAATCCGATTTTCTTGATTTCAACCAGCAGGGTGCGGGTTCCCTCGGGTACCTTGAAGCCGGCCTTCTGGGCGATTTCAGTGGCTTCCTTGCCCAGGGCCTCAGGGTTGAACTTGCCATCGGGATAGACATAGGCGCGTAACTTTTTCAGGTTGGCGCCGCTTACCCAGACAGCGGGGCGGTGCTTGTTCTCTGTCAGCGCCTTGCGCAGTTTGTCGGCAATGGCGCTGTCGGCCAGCACGGTGGATTCACAGGTACAGGGCAGTGAGTTGTCAAAACTGACGCTGTCGGTGATGCATTTGGCCGCCTTTTTAATACTGGCAGAGCGATCTACGTAACAGGGTACATTGGCGGGGCCAACACCGATTGCCGGGTTGCCGGAGCTGTAGGCCGCGCGCACCATGCCGGGGCCACCGGTGGCCAGGATGACATCGATCTGGTCGCTTTTCATCAGGCGACCGACCTGGTCAAGCTGGATAT
>JBFFTH010000030.1:0-17546 GCA_041571855.1 Porticoccaceae bacterium | reverse complement strand
TACGCCGCTGAACCAGGTGGGTAACATCACTGTCCTCGATGCGCGAACGCTGTCGATTTCAGTCTGGGAAAAACAATTGGTGCCCGCTGTTGAGAAGGCAATCCTGAAGTCTGATCTCGGCCTGAACCCCTCAACTACCGGGGAACTGATCCGTATTCCAATGCCTGCGTTGACCGAGGAAACGCGCAAGAACTATATCAAGCAGGCCCGCCACGAGGCTGAAAATGCCCGAATTTCGGTCAGAAACATCCGTCGCGACGTGATTTCCGATATCAAGGACCTGCAGAAAGAAAAAGAAATCACCGAAGACGAAGAACATCGTGCACAGGATGATGTCCAAAAAATCACGGACAAGTATGTCGCCAAGATTGATCAGGCCCTGGCCGCAAAAGAAAAAGACCTGATGGAAATTTGATTTCTTCGGGAATGGAAAAGAGGAATTTCCCCTATGACAAAACCTGTTTTGGTCCCGGCGGATAAGGTGCCCCTCAAGCACATCGCCATCATAATGGATGGCAACGGCCGCTGGGCAAAGGAGAGGGGGCTCGATGGTATCGCCGGTCACGAGGCCGGGGCAAAAAGACTCAAGGATGTTCTTGAGGCCTGCCTGCGCCACGATATCGAAGTCATTACCCTGTTTGCTTTCAGCAGCGAAAACTGGCAGCGCCCGACTGTAGAGGTCCGCGCGCTGATGTCGCTGTTTACTTCCTATCTCAAAAATGAAGTGGGAACGCTGGTCGAGCGCAATATCCGCCTGCGTGTCATTGGTGGCAGGGAGAAATTCAGTCCCAGGTTGCGAAAGCTGATCGAAGAGGCCGAAGCCGCCACCCGCAAGGGTAAGGTGACGCTGGTGATGGCGGTGGATTACGGTGGTCGCTGGGATATCGTGCAGGCGATGCAGCAACTGGCAGCTGAAGTTGAAGCGGGTCGCCTGAGTGCATCTCAAATTGATGAGAACGCTGTACAGCGTTATATTTGTCTGGGTGACCTGCCGGAACCGGATCTCTGTATCCGCACTGCGGGTGAGCAGCGAATAAGCAATTTTTTGATTTGGCAGATGGCCTACACTGAATTTTATTTTGCCGATTGTTACTGGCCTGACTTCGATAGTGTGGCGCTGGATCGCGCCGTGCAAAGCTATCAGAGCCGGCAGCGAAGATTCGGCCAGCGCCGTGATGGCGACCCATCTAAAGAGGAGATGCGGAGTGCTTAAAGAGCGAGTGATCACGGCTGTTGTGTTGGTTGCCCTTTTTCTGTTGGGGCTGCTTTTTCTTACCCCTCTTCAATTTTCGGTGGTGATTGGCGTTATCGTGAGCTATGCAGCCTGGGAGTGGTCAGATTTCGCTGCACTTGATAAGGCCTGGCGATACGCTTACGTCGCCATTGTCGCCCTGGCACTGCTACTGGCAGGGCTGCTGATGGATGTGACTGCGGGCACGCTTGCGATAAATCTGGGGGTTGCCAAGGCATTCCTTACTACCGGTTGCCTCTGGTGGCTGGTGGCTTTTTTTATGGTAATCAGCTATCCCGGCAGTGAAAACATCTGGGGCTCAAAACTTGCCAGAAGCCTGATGGGCCTGCTTGTTTTGGTGCCAACCTGGGTGGCTGTGGCCACCCTGATTCATCAGCCCGATGGCGTTTGGTTGATGTTGCTGGTGATTCTGATCGTCGTGCTGGCTGATGTCGGCGCCTATTTTACCGGCCGCAAATTCGGTAAAAACAAGCTGGCACCAAGAGTCAGTCCCGCCAAAAGCTGGGAGGGTTTCTTTGGCGGCCTGGCGGCAAATGTTCTCTTGATTTTTGTGCTCGGAGCAAGTTTCGGTTTTCACCCATCCGGCTGGCTTTTGCTCGCTATGACCGTCTTGCTGACCTCGATGTTTTCCGTGTTGGGCGATTTGCTGGAAAGCATGCTGAAACGCTATCGTGGTATCAAGGATAGCGGTTCAATTCTGCCCGGTCACGGTGGCGTAATGGATCGTGTTGACAGCCTCAGCGCAGCGCTGCCGGTATTTACACTGGCTTTTCTTGTATCGAAGCTTTCCTTCTGAAGCGGTTTCCTGTTTGATGCAGAAGGTCACCATTCTTGGCGCAAGCGGCTCTATTGGCGTCAGTACACTGGATGTGCTCGCACGTCACTCCAGCCGGTTCGAGGTGTTTGCCCTCACCGCTCACTCAAGTGCTGAAGCGCTGTTTCAGCAGTGCTGTCAATTCAATCCCCGCTATGCCGTCCTTGTCGATCCCGACCAGGCCGAGCGCCTGCAGTCGATGCTTCATGGCCAGGAGCTGAGGACCGAAGTTCTGTCTGGCGCCGAAAGCCTGGCCTTTGTCGCCGCGCATCCCGAAGTCAGCGTGGTCATGGCGGCAATAGTTGGTGCTGCCGGCCTGAAGCCGACGATGGCTGCGGTTGAAGCCGCCAAAAAAGTATTGCTGGCCAACAAGGAAGCCCTGGTTATGGCAGGCGGCTTGTTTATGGACGCCGTCGCCAGCAGTGGTGCGGTCCTGTTGCCTATCGATAGCGAACACAATGCAATTTTTCAGTGCCTCCCTCCAGGCTACAGTGCAGCCAGTCGCGGTGGGGTCAGCAAGATTTTGCTGTCTGCTTCCGGTGGACCCTTCTTGCAGTGGCCTATTTCAGAGCTCGAAAAGGTGACCCCGGAGCAGGCCTGTAAACACCCCAACTGGGCTATGGGGCGAAAAATTTCGGTCGATTCCGCCACCATGATGAACAAGGGGCTGGAGTTGATTGAGGCCTGCTGGCTGTTTTCTGTTCCGCCAGCTCAGGTCGAGGTGGTGATTCACCCCCAGAGCGTCATTCACTCCCTGGTTTCCTATGTGGACGGTTCAGTTCTGGCGCAGATGGGCAACCCCGATATGCGCACACCCATTGCCCATGCCCTGGCCTGGCCGGAGCGGATTGACTCCGGCGTGGATCCCCTGGACCTGGTTGCTACAGCCAGGCTGGACTTTTCTGCCCCGGACCTGCAGCGTTTTCCCTGTCTGTCTCTGGCGATGCAAGCCATAAAACAGGGGGGCAATGCACCGGCGATACTGAATGCGGCCAACGAGGTTGCTGTCGATGCATTTCTCAGCGGTGCAATAGGCTTTACCGATATTGCCTGTGTCGTGGACAGTGTGCTGGATAATAGTCCTGTCGCTGAACCTAATTCACTGCAGGCGATCGAATCCTCTGATCGAGAGGCGCGCTCTATGGCGCATGAAGTGGTTGGCAGACTGGCAGGTTGATATGGAGTTGTTACAAACAGTTTTTTATACCTTGGTTGCGCTGGGCATCCTGGTCACTTTTCATGAGTTTGGCCATTTCTGGGTGGCACGGAAATGTGGCGTCAAGGTTATTCGGTTTTCCGTTGGCTTTGGCACTCCCCTGTTGAAGTGGCGCGACCGTCTGGGAACGGAGTATGTGGTTGCAGCGCTGCCGTTGGGTGGCTACGTCAAGATGGCCGATGAGCGGGAGGGGGAAGTTGCCGAGGAGGATCTTTCCTCGGCGTTCAACCGAAAAACGGTGTGGCAGAGAATTGCCATAGTCTCCGCCGGACCGGCTGCCAACTTCCTGCTGGCAATACTGATTTACTGGCTGGTATTCCTGCTCGGTGTTACCGGAGTTGCTCCGGTGATTGATGGAATAGCGCCAGGATCTGTTGCCGATCGCGCCGGGCTAAAGGTCGGACAGGAAATAACAGCTGTCGATGGCGTGGCAACCCCGACAACTGCCGAATTGCGCCAGCGCCTGGTGCGCCGGGTCGGCGAAACCGGCCCAATCCATTTCGAAGCAAAGTCCTCGGAGACAGGGGATGACGGCGTTCGATACCAACTGGAGGGAGAACTCGATAGCTGGCTGGCCGGGGTTGAGGAGCTCGATCCTGTTGCTGGGCTGGGGATTACTCTCTATCAACCGAAGCTGCCACCCTTGATTCAGGATGTCATGGCCGGCTCGGCTGCGGAGGAGGCGGGCCTGCAGGGCGGTGACCTGTTGTTGTCAGCCGACGGTAAAAGCATGACTGGCTGGCAGCAGTGGGTCGATTACGTACGTTCCCGGCCCGGGCAGACGATTGAACTCACCTACCAGCGCGGTGGTGAGCGTTGGGCAACAGCGATCACTCCTCGTGAAATCGAGGCCGAAGATGGCCAAACTATCGGTCAGGTGGGGGTTTCGGTGGTGCCGCCGACCTGGCCTGAAGGGCTGATTCGCGTCAGGGAATACGGTGTCATTGATGCGCTGTCCCAGGGCGTAATTCAGACCTGGGACACATCGCTTCTTATCCTCGATTCGATCAAAAAGATGATTGCGGGCCTGATTTCTGCAAAACACTTGAGTGGGCCTGTCACCATTGCTAAAGTGGCGGGCGCTTCGGCGCAGTACGGGTTGTCCGCCTACCTCGGTTTTCTGGCGCTGTTAAGTGTCAGTCTCGGCGTGCTAAACCTGCTCCCGATACCGGTACTGGATGGCGGCCACCTGGCTTACTACTTCATAGAAGTCATTAAAGGGCGCCCGGTATCAGAAAAGGTGCAGATGATTGGCTACCGCATTGGCCTGTACATGGTGATCGCGCTGATGGTTTTTGCGCTCTACAACGATTTGTCGAGACTCTGAGTGTCCCGAACAGATTAAGAATAAAGTTAATAAATCAAGAGAATTCCTGTAACTCATGAAGCGTTTATTTCTGCTGGTTTTACTGTTAATAACGCCCCTTTACTCATCAGCTGAGTTGTTTGAAATACAGGACATCCGTATTGATGGCTTGCAGCGTGTATCCGCGGGCACCGTATTTGCTTCCCTTCCGATTGGCGTCGGAGATCTCGTCGATGAAAATGCTGTGCGCAATGCCTCCCGGGCGTTGTTCAGAACCGGTTATTTTGACGACATTAAAATTGCCCGTGATGGCAATGTGCTGGTGCTTGTGCTGAAAGAGCGCCCGGCTATTTCAGTGATCAGCATCGAGGGTAACAAGGCGATTGAAACGGAGCAGCTGATGAGGGCGCTGCGTGAAAACGGCCTGGCCGAGGGGCAGATCCTGCGGGAGGCGATTCTCGAATCAATGTCCCAGGAGCTGCAGCGACAGTACGTGGCACAGGGCCGCTATGGTGCCAAGGTTGAAACCGAGGTCAAGGAGTTGCCCAGTAACCGCGCGTCTATTCATATTGATGTTGAAGAGGGCAAGGTTGCCACGATCAAGCACATCAATGTCGTAGGTAACCACGCCTTTGAAGAAGATGATCTGCTGGATAACTTCGAGCTTGAAACATCAGGCTGGCTTAACTTTTTCTCAAGCGCAGACAAGTACAGCAGGGAAAAGCTGAGCGGAGACCTGGAGCGGCTGGAGTCCTGGTATCTTGATCGCGGGCACCTGAAATTTTCCATCGACTCGACCCAGGTAGCAGTGAGTCCGGACAAGGAATCTGTTTATATCACCATTAATGTCTCTGAAGGGGATGTCTACACGGTTGATAAAATTGATTTTGCCGGCGACCCGGTGCTGCCGAAAGAGGATTTGCGGCGCCTCGTGCTGTTGGCCGAAGAGCAAACCTTCTCCCAGGTTTTGATGACCACATCCAGCGAGTACATGACCAAGCGACTGGGCAATGAGGGCTACACCTTTGCCGAGGTTAAGGGCTACCCCAAGCTGGACGAGGATGAAAAAACCGCGACTGTTACTTTCTTTATCAATCCCGGCAATCGCGCCTATGTCCGCCGCATTGAGTTTCGCGGCAATACCAAGACCATGGACGAGGTGCTGCGTCGTGAAATGCGACAAATGGAAGGCGCCTCGGCATCCACCGCAATGATAGAGCATTCCAAGTTGCGTCTGGAGCGGCTGGGTTTCTTTAAGGAAGTACAATCGGAAATCCGGCCGGTCCCGGGCACCAGCGACCAACTCGATGTTATTTACTCTGTAGAGGAGCAACCATCCGGTAGCATTGGTGCCAGTGTCGGCTTTTCCCAGGGGTATGGTTTAGTGCTGGGTGCCAACCTGCAGGAAAACAACTTTATGGGCACCGGCAAGCGTGTCGGTATTGGCCTCAACAACAGTGACTACCGAACAACGCTGTCCTTCAACTACACCGACCCCTACTTTACCAAGGACGGGGTGAGTGCCGGTTTTAACATCTATTACCGCGAAACAGATTACGAAGAGGCAAACCTCTCCAGCTACACTACCGACAGTTACGGTCTGTCGACAAGCTTCAGCTATCCGTTGTCTGAAAATGAGCGGCTGGGTTTGGGCTTCGGTTATGAGAACCTGAAGATCAATACAGGCAGGGGCACCATCCCTTACGTGGGACAAACCAGTGGCCTTTATTACGACCCCTTCACCACCAGCCAGGCTTCGTTAATAGAAACCGTAGATGGTGTGACCTACTATGATTTGGGTGGCGACAATGAAGAATTAGTCAATTCTTTGGTTGTTGAAGCGCCTTATCTCGGGGCAGAGATCCAGGACTTTCTCGATGCCCAGGGCGACAGTTACGATATTGTTACCGTGGACCTGAGCTGGGTTAAATCTACGCTGAACCGGGGGATTTTTGCCACCCGTGGTGCCAGGCAGCGTCTTGGCTTCGAAGTGAGTTTGCCGGGAAGCGATATCGAGTATTTTCGCGCCAGCTACAGCAATGAATACTACCGCCCGCTGACCAGGAACCTGACCTTCAAGCTGAGCGGCGACTTTGGCTACGCTGACGGCTACGGTGATACCGACCGCCTGCCGTTCTTCAAGAATTTCTACGCCGGTGGCTTTGGTTCTGTCAGGGGTTTCCAGCGCAACACACTTGGACCGCGGGAGACGCAACCCTGTCTCGCCGGCGGTCAGCCCTGGCAGTATCTCAATGGAGAATGTCGCACCATCAGTGACGATGATCCTATCGGTGGCAATGTGCTGGTGACTGGCAGCGCCCAGGTGATTTTCCCGCTGCCGTTTGTCAAGGATCAGCGCAGTGTGCAGACAACAATATTCTTTGATGCCGGCAATGTTTTTGATACCGACTGTGGCGACAGGGATACTGATTTTTGTTCAGAACCTGATCTGGGTGAGCTCAGGTATTCTGTCGGGATTGGCGGAACCTGGCTGAGCGGCTTTGGCCCGCTGACCTTCAGCCTCGCCAAGCCACTGAACGCTGGAGATCTCGATGAAGAGGAGGTCTTCCAGTTCTCTCTCGGCCAGACCTTCTAACAACAAATTAGAGCTAGATAATAGAGTTAAACCACAAGGGGTTATTTAACAATGAAAGCGCGTATTTTTGCAGTTGTATTAATGATTATCGCAAGCCTGTCTGTTTCTCCGGCCTATTCCGCCCAGGGGAAAACGGCAGTGGTTGATCTCGGGCGCGCTATATTCAGCACCAATGTCGCCCAGAAAAGGCTTGATGAGGCGAAAAAGAATTCTGAAGTGGCTTCCCTGCAGGCGAAGTATGACTCCATTGCCGCCGATGCCAAGGCACTGCAGAAGGAAGTCGAGTCCAAGCAGATGACAATGTCCCAGGAAGACGCCGCTGAATACCGCAAAAAAATGGATTACTACAAGGCCGACATGGAGTTGGTTGTCCGCAAAATCCAGGCAGAGAGCAAAATGCTGCAAAACAAGATTCTCAGTGAGCTGCAGCCGAAAGCGGGCGAGGCGCTGAAAGAGCTGGTCAAGGAGGAGGGGATCAGCCTGCTGATTTCAGCCGAGGCGGCAATTATTGTTGACCCCATGCTGGATATTACGGGTAAACTAACTGATCGCCTCAACAGTAAAACCAAATAAACCGGGCTTGAAATAAATGCCAGAGTCTTTCTCCCTACAGCAGATTGCGGATCGCATCGGCAAGGTTCTGCATGTGGAGTTGCTCGGCGAACCCGACAGTCTGATTGATGGGCTCAATACCCTGTCTGATGCCCGGCCGGGCGAAATATCTTTTCTAGCCAGCCCAGCTTATGCCAAGGCGCTGGCGACCACCAGGGCGTCGGCTGTCATTATGCACCCCTCCATGAAAGGGGATTTTACCGGTGCAGTAATACTGGTAGACAACCCCTATCTGGCCTATGCGCTCGTTTCCGGGATGTTTGATCGTGCACCCGAGGCGCGACCGGGCATACACCCCTCGGCAGTCATTGCCGAGTCAGCTGAACTGCACCATAGTGTCTCCATAGCTCCCAATGTCGTGGTGGGTGAGAGGGTCTCGCTGGGCGCGAATGCAGTCATCGGTGCCGGTTGCAGTATCGGGGATGACACCACCATTGGCGCCAATGCCAGGCTTGCTGCCAATGTCAGTATCTATCACGGCGTGACCATTGGCGACAATGTCTGTATACACAGCGGCGCAGTTATCGGTGCCGATGGCTTCGGTTTCGCGCCAAAAGCCGGCGGTGGCTGGCAGAAAATTCACCAGATCGGTGGTGTCACCATTGGCGACAATGTGGAGATAGGCGCCTGTACAACCATTGACCGGGGCGCGCTGGCAGATACCGTGATCGAGGATAATGTCATACTCGACGATCATGTCATGATTGCCCACAATGTCAGAATTGGTGAAAACACGGCAATGGCGGGCTATGCGGCTGTTGCCGGTAGCAGTGTTATTGGCAAAAACTGTATTTTTGCCGGCAGGGCGGGTACCGTAGGACACATAACTGTTTGTGACGGTGTGCATCTCAATCAGGGAACGGTCCTCACTCATTCCGTCAAAAAGCCCGGGGCATACTCATCGGGTACCCAAACATCTCCTGTCCGGGAGTGGCGAAAAAATGCCGTGCGCTTCAATCAGTTGAATGATCTGGCGAAACGGCTCAGCAGGCTGGAAAAGAAAGATAAATAATTGATAGAATTCAAGAAAAACTATAGGGGGTAGAGGTGAATATCAACGAAATAAAGAATCTGTTGCCACATCGGTATCCATTTCTACTCGTCGACAGGGTTGTCGAGATAGATAAAGGCAAAAGAATTCTCGCCTATAAAAATATAACCACCAATGAAGAGGTCTTCAACGGCCACTTTCCTAACAGCCCGATCTTCCCCGGTGTAATGATCATCGAAGCCATGGCCCAGGCCGCAGGAATCCTGGGCTTCGCTACCACAGGAAACACTGCCGCCGACGATTTGCTCTACCTTTTTGCCGGCGTCGATGGCGTTCGCTTCAAGCGGCCGGTGATACCCGGTGACAGGCTGATGCTTGAGGCCGAAATCGTCTCGGTGAAGCGCAATATCTGGCGATTCAATTGCACCGCATCTGTCGATGGTGAGCATGCCTGTAAGGCAGACCTTCTCTGCGCGATAAGCAAGGCCCCTTAACCCGTCAGGAGGTGGCTTATGATACACCCTACTGCGATTATCGATTCGTCAGCCAAGCTGGCTGATGATGTAAAGGTTGGCCCCTACAGTATCATCGGGCCCGATGTGGAAATCGGATCCGGCTCGGTTATCGAGTCTCATGTCGTTGTCAAGGGTCCTTCGGTCATTGGTGAAAAAAACCATTTCTACCAGTTTTCTTCAGTCGGTGAGGATACCCCGGACAAGAAATACAAGGGTGAACCGACGCGACTCGAGATGGGCGACGGCAATGTCATTCGCGAGTGCGTCACCATCCACCGGGGAACCGTGCAGGATCAGTCACTGACCAAGATCGGCAATGACAACCTGATCATGGCCTATGCCCATGTGGGCCATGATACCTTTATTGGCAACAACAGCATTATTGTCAACAGTACCTCTATCGCCGGTCACGTTGTGATGGGAGATTGGGCGATTCTCTCCGGTCATACCATGGTGCACCAGGGAGTCAATATTGGCGCTCACAGTTTTACCGGCGCCGGCACTTTCCTTACCCAGGACCTGCCAGCCTATGTAATGGCCACCGGCCACCCGGCTTCTGCCAGAACCATCAACAAGGAAGGCCTCAAACGCCGCGGCTTTACGCCCGAGGCCATTGCGGCAATAGCCAAGGCCTTTAAAATTTTCTATCGACGGGGTTTGCCGGTCGAAGAAGCACTGCAGACCCTTGCTCCCCTTGCCCAGGAACATCCCGAAGTGCAGCTTTTTATCGATTCGATAAGAAGCTCTGTAAGGGGCGTGACGAGATAATCCCATGTCAAAGCCGGTCAGAATCGGAATTGTCGCCGGAGAAGCGTCCGGCGACCAGTTGGGCGCCGGCTTGCTGGCTGCACTCAAGCGCCACTTCCCGCATGCGCGCTATAGCGGGATAGGGGGGCAGAAAATGCTGGCCGAGGGGTTCGAATCCCTCTATCCCATGGACCGCCTGTCAGTGATGGGGTTGACTGAACCCCTGAAACGCCTGCCCGAGTTGCTGAAAATACGTCGCCAGCTTAAGCGCCACTTTATTTCACAGCAGTTCGATCTGGTGATTGGCATTGATTCACCGGACTTCAACCTCGGTCTTGAGCTTAAACTGAAAAAAGCCGGCATCACAACGGCGCACTATGTCAGTCCGTCCGTGTGGGCATGGCGGCAGGGCAGGATAAAAAAAATCGCCCGCGCAGTGGATATGATGCTGACCCTGCTGCCGTTTGAAGCGGCATTTTATCGCCAGCACAACGTGCCGGTAACCTTTGTCGGACATCCGCTGGCAGAGCAATTACCACTGGAAACCGATACCGCTCATGCCAGGGCGCAATTGGGTCTGCACATTGATAAAAAAGTGCTGACCCTGATGCCCGGCAGCCGGGGTTCGGAAGTGAAGCTGCTCGGTGAAATTTTTCTCCAGGTTGCACAAAACTGCTGCGAAAAAATAGAGGGCTTGCAAATTGTATTGCCCGCAGCCAGCTCCGAACGGCGCCAGCAACTGGAAGCCCAACTGGCCGGGTTTCCATCGCTGCCGGTTAAGCTGATCGACGGACAATCGCTGACCGCCATGGCGGCCGCTGACGCTGTCTTGCTCGCCTCCGGCACCACAGCCCTGGAGGCCATGTTGCTGAAAAAGCCTATGGTTGTCAGCTATCGGCTCAGCAGAACCTCCTTTTTCATGCTCAGCCGACTGGTGAAAACTGATTATTATTCGCTGCCAAACCTGCTGGCGGGCCGGCAGCTGGTGCCCGAACTGGTACAGAGCGATGCAACAGCAGAAAAGCTGACGGAGGCGATACTGCCGATGCTCGCTGACAGTGCCGAAGTTGCCAGGCTGCAGCACCATTTTCACGATCTGCACCAGCAGTTGCGCCAGGGAGGCAGCGAGAAGGCCGCTCAGGTTCTGGCCGGCATGATCAATCGTGGCTGACTATCCATTGGCTTACCGGGGCCTCCTGTTAGCCGGTGTTGACGAGGTGGGACGAGGTCCGCTGGCAGGGGACGTAGTGACTGCGGCTGTAATCCTCGATCCGGCCAAACCCATTGAGGGCCTGGCTGATTCCAAAAAAATTACCCCCAGGCGCCGCGAATTGTTGTTCGAGGAAATCCTGCAGAAGGCGCTGGGTTGGTGTGTTGCCCGCTGCACGGTCGAGGAAATTGACCGCCTGAATATCCTGCACGCAACCATGCTTGCGATGAAGCGGGCCGTCGAGGGTCTGGTCATCCAGCCGGAATATGTCGCGGTCGACGGCAATCGCCTGCCGGTGTGGCCCTATCCTTCGCAGAGCGTCGTTAAGGGCGACAGCAAGATACCCGCGATCAGCGCGGCCTCCATCCTGGCAAAGGTTACCCGTGATAATGAAATGTGCATGCTTGAACAGCAGTATCCGGGTTTCGGCTTTGCCAGGCACAAGGGTTATGGCACTCGCGAGCACATTGAGGCGATTGGTCGGCTGGGACCATGCCCGATTCACCGCCGCAGTTTTGAGCCAGTCAAGAGCATGCTATAGCACCGGTTTTATATGCTGATGGCAAACAGCAACGTCCTAGAGATGGTTGCCTGATTGCACTAGAATGGATCAATAATCCAAGCTCTACTTGCTAATTCTCCAAGGATGCATCAATGACCTATGCAGAAATTATCGGCTGGGGGAAGTGCACACCTCCCGCCATTTTGACCAATGATGACCTGGCCACGGTTATCGATACCAGCGACGAGTGGATACAAAGCCGAACCGGGATGAAAAAGCGCCACGTCAGTCATGTCCCTCTTTCAGAAATTGCGATAGTTGCGTCGCAGCATGCGCTGGCCTGTGCCGGCATCAGTGCCGAAGAGATTGACCTGGTTGTGCTGGGCTCTGTCACTGTGGACGAATTTGTTCCCAATACGGCGACCAAGGTCGCCAATGCCATTGGCGCCGGCAGCGCGGCAGCGTTTGACCTTAACGCCGCCTGTACCGGTTTTATCTACGCGCTCAATGTGGCCTCCGATATGATCAAAGCAGGCAGCGTTCGCACTGCACTGGTTATCGGTGCCGAAAAAACCACCCGCCTGATGGACTGGGGGCGCAGGGAGTCCTGTGTTCTGTTTGGTGATGGCGGCGGCGCGGTGGTGTTGCGGGCCAGCGACAAAGAAGCGGGGCTTCTGTCGTCCAGTCTCAGCACTGTGCCGGGTACCCGCGAAATGCTGCAACTCACCGATGCCGGCATGGACCTGGAGCGCCGTGAAATGAAGGAGGTCTATCCGACCCTGAACTTTGCCGGCCAGGATATTTTCAAAAATGCCGTCAAGGGCATGGTGCGCGATTGCGAAAAAGTCCTGGAAAAGGCCGGCATCGGTATTGATGATGTTGATCTTGTCATTCCGCACCAGGCCAACATCCGCATTATCGATGCTGTCGGTAAACGGCTGGGTGTGCCTGAAGAGAAGGTGATTGTGGTGGTGGATGAATACGCCAACACCTCGGCGGGTGCAATTCCGCTGGCCCTTTGTGATGCCTTGAGTCAAGGCCGAATCAGGCCCGGAATGTTGCTGCTGATGCCCAGTTTCGGTGCCGGCTTGACCTCGGGCGCCGTGTTGGTGCGCTGGGGTGACCGGCTGACTCCGGTTGCCGAGTCGGATGCCGCACTGCCTCCTTGTGATCAAACCGCGCTCGAGATTCTCCAGTTCGCTATGCAGGCGGCGAGGGACCATTACGGAAAAATCTAGTCCTTGCGGGAAAAAGGTCCGGGCTGACCGGGCCTGCTCTTTTAGGTTACTATTTCGCGCCCCAAATAAACGCCGGATTTATCGACATTATGACTCAACCATTTGTACACCTGCGTTTACACACTGAGTTCTCGCTGGTCGATGGTATGGTGCGAATCAACTCCCTGGCGCAGCGCGCTGTCGACCTCGGCATGCCCGCTGTTGCAATCACCGATGTCTGCAACTTCTTTGCCCTGGTCAAGTTTTACAAAGCCTGCCAATCGTCGGGCGTTAAGCCCATTTGTGGCAGCGACTTGCTGCTGGCCAGCGACCAGCCGAACGGCTCTCCCTCCACCGTGACCCTGCTGGTGAAAAACAACACCGGCTACCGCAACCTGACCCGGATTATTTCTCGCGCCTATCTCGAGGGCCAGAAACAGGGTAAACCGCTGGTTGAAAAAGCCTGGCTTGAAGAGGGCGCCGACGGCCTGATCGTGCTGCTTGGAGCCGAAAGCGATGTGGGCCAGGCATTGCTGTCGAAGCGCACAACCCGGGCACGGCAGAGCCTGAGGCGCTGGTCTGGGTGTTTCGCCGACAGCACGTATCTCGCTGTATCGAGAACCGGCAGGGATTACGAAGAACCTTTCCTCCACGGTGCCGTTGCTCTGGCTGCTGAACACGATATCCCGGTGGTTGCCCACAACGATGTCCGCTTTCTTGACACCGATAATTTTGAAGCGCACGAGGCCCGGGTCTGTATCCACGAGGGCCGGGTGCTGGATGATCCCCGCCGCGAACGCCGTTACAGCGAACAGCAGTTTTTTCGCTCAACAGATGAGATGGCCAGGCTGTTCGGCGATCTGCCGGAAGCGCTTGAAAACACCGTCGAGATTGCCAAGCGCTGCAACCTGGATCTGAAGCTGGGCGAATACTTTCTGCCCGAGTACCCGGTGCCGGAAGGCATGACCGTGGACAGCTTCTTTGAGCAGGCCTCCCGGGATGGGTTGGATAAGCGGCTGCAAGTCATTCTGGCGGACGAGGAAAAAGGATCGGCCAGCTACCTCGAGCGTCGCAAGGTCTATGACGAGCGCCTGCGGTTTGAGCTGGACATCATTATCCAGATGGGCTTTCCGGGATACTTCCTGATCGTGATGGACTTTATCCGCTGGTCGAAGGAAAACGGCATCCCCGTCGGCCCCGGTCGTGGCTCTGGCGCGGGTTCGCTGGTGGCCTACTCTCTGGAGATTACCGACCTGGATCCGCTCGCCTACGACCTCCTGTTTGAGCGATTTCTCAACCCCGAGCGGGTATCGATGCCGGATTTCGATATCGATTTCTGCATGGACAACCGCGACCGGGTCATCGCCTACGTGGCCCAGCGCTATGGCCGGGAGGCGGTATCCCAGATTATTACTTTTGGCACCATGGCGGCCAAGGCCGTGGTGCGGGACGTGGCCAGGGTGCAGGGCAAATCCTACGGCCTGGCTGACAGGCTTTCCAAGATGATTCCACCGGATATCGGTATGACACTTGAGAAAGCGCTGACTCAGGAGGAGCCGTTGCGGGAATTCCTCGATCAGGATTCCGAGGCCCAGGAAATCTGGGAGATGGCGCTGCAACTGGAGGGACTGGTGCGCAATGCCGGCAAGCACGCCGGCGGTGTGGTTATCGCCCCCAGCAAGTTGACGGATTTCTCGCCACTCTACTGCGATGAGACCGGAGCCGGCCTGGTAACCCAGTTTGACAAGGATGATGTCGAGCAGGCCGGGTTGGTTAAGTTTGATTTTCTCGGCCTGCGAACGCTCACGATTATCGACTGGGCGGTAAAGATGGTGAACGTGCAGCGCAAGAGGCAAGGGCTTGAGCCGATCGCCATAGAGCAGATTCCACTGGATGACGCCATGACCTACGGGGTAATGAAACGGGCCGAAACCACGGCGGTATTCCAGCTCGAATCCCGGGGCATGAAAGACCTGATCAAGCGTGTCGAGCCGGATTGCTTTGAAGATATCGTTGCGCTGGTGGCCCTGTTTCGCCCCGGTCCGCTTCAGTCCGGCATGGTGGATGACTTTATCAACCGCAAACACGGCCGGGCCGAGGTTGCCTACCCGGATCAAAAATACCAGCATATGGATTTGAAACCGGTGCTGGAGCCCACCTACGGCATCATTCTCTACCAGGAACAGGTGATGCAGATTGCGCAGGTGCTGGGCGGATATTCCCTCGGCGGGGCAGATTTGCTGCGTCGCGCCATGGGCAAGAAAAAGCCGGAGGAGATGGACAAGCAGCGCGCCATCTTCATGGAAGGTGCTGCCAAAAATGGTATCGACACGGACCTGGCGAAAAACATCTTTGACCTGATGGAAAAATTTGCCGGCTATGGTTTCAACAAGTCCCACTCTGCTGCCTATGCGTTGCTGGCTTATCAGACTGCCTGGCTCAAGGCGCACTACCCGGCACAGTTTATGGCGGCAGTGATGTCGGCGGACATGCAGAATACGGACAAGGTGGTGACCCTGGTTGATGAATGTCACGCGATGAAGCTGTCGCTGTTGTCTCCCAATGTAAACCGCGGCGATTTTGCCTTTACCGTGTCGGATCAGGGTGAGGTGATCTACGGGCTCGGCGCCATCAAGGGTCTGGGAGAGGGGCCGGTGGAAAGCATTATCGCTGCCCGCGCAGAAGCCGGGCCGTTTGCCGACCTGTTTGACTTCTGTGCCAGGGTCGATGGGCGCAAGGTGAACAAGCGGGCGCTGGAGGCGCTGATACGATCCGGGGCCATGGATGACCTGGGGCCGGAGGGAGAGGTCGGCTATCGCCGTGCCGCTATGCTGGCGGCGATGCCCGAGGCTATCCAGCTGGCTGAGCAGCACGCCCGCAATACCAGCAGCGGCATGGGTGACCTGTTCGGCAGCAGTGTCGTTGAGAGCGCGCCGGAAATTGGCTACCAGCGTTTCAGACGGGTGCGGCCCTTTAATGCCAAGGAGCGGTTGCGGGGTGAAAAGGAGACCCTGGGGCTCTATCTCACCGGCCACCCGATCGACGAATACAGCCAGGAGCTGTCGCACTATGTCAGCAATCGCATTGTCGATCTCAATCCTTCACGCGAACCGCAGTTGGTGGCCGGGTTGGTTGTGGGCATGCGCACGATGAAAAACAAGCGCGGTGACAGCATGGCGTTTCTGGTGCTGGATGATCGCAGCGGTCGCATCGAGGTCGCCGTGTTTGCCGACCAGTTTAATGAATCCCGTGAAAAAATCGGCAAGGATGCATTGATCGTCGTCGAGGGTGTGATCAGCGAAGACGACTACACCGGCGGTCTCAAAATGCGCGCCAACCGCCTGCAAACATTGCTTGAAGCGCGCTCGGCCTACCTCAAGGGAATCATGCTGAAATTAAACTTCAATATGCTCGGTGAGTCTGGCGTGAGTGAACTTGCCTCACTGATTGCACCCTATAACGGCGGCTCCTGCCCGATTCGGGTAACCTATAACCAGGGGCAGGCCGAGGGTGTCATCGTTCTCGGCAAGGCGTGGTCGGTGAGGCCGGATGATGAGCTGTTGCACCGATTGCGCGAAAATTACGGCATTGATTCGGTTGCGCTAAAATTTTAGACACATCGCCGAAAGATGTCTTACACTTAACGGCAGTTTTGCCGGATAAATAGAATAAGCGAGAGACTTATGGACCTGAACTATCTTGATTTTGAGCAACCGATTGCCGAGTTGGAGGCCAAGATTGAAGAGCTGCAGCTGGTGGGGAACGATAACAAACTCAATATCGCGGAAGAAGTTGGCAAGCTGCGAGAAAAGTCCCGCAAGCTCACCGAGAGCATTTACAAGGACCTGTCCTCATGGCAGGTGGTCCAGGTAGCCCGCCATCCGCAGCGGCCCTATTCCATGGATTATATCCAGCGCATCTTTACCGATTTCCAGGAGCTCCACGGCGACCGCCACTTCGGCGATGACAAGGCGATAGTGGGCGGGCTGGCGCGTCTGGAGGGTCGCCCGGTCATGGTGATCGGTGAAGAAAAGGGGCGCGGTGTCAATGAAAAGGTGATGCGCAACTTCGGCATGCCAAAACCCGAGGGCTACCGCAAGGCCAAGCGGCTGATGAAACTGGCGGAGCGTTACCAGATACCCGTAGTGACCCTGATCGACACGCCCGGAGCCTATCCCGGTATCGATTCAGAGGAGCGGGGCATCAGTGAAGCCGTGGCTGAAAACCTGGCAGTGATGTCCAACCTGCGCACGCCCATTGTCTGCACCGTGATCGGGGAGGGCAGTTCCGGCGGTGCGCTGGCCATTGGTGTCGGTGACTGGCTCAACATGCTGCAGTACGCAACCTATTTTGTGATTTCCCCGGAGGGATGCGCCAACATTATCTGGAAAACCTCCGAGAAGGCTCCCGATGCCGCCAAGGCGATGGGGGTCACCTCGTCGGTGCTGGAACAGCTGGGTATTGTTGACCAGACCATTCCCGAGCCTCTGGGCGGCGCACACCGGGATATTGATGGCATGGCGGCGACACTGAAGAAGGTCTTGGTCGAGCAGCTGGACGGCTTGCAG
>JBFFTH010000029.1:0-17935 GCA_041571855.1 Porticoccaceae bacterium | reverse complement strand
GTGCAGTGCGGCAAGGTCTGCGCACCAATAACAGCATAATTTCGGCTGCGAAAAGTCACGCTGATCCTGCCCCGACGGGATTGTCATGGCGCTTGGGGACAACTTATGCACGCCTCCTGACCCACTTGCCGGGCACCGGATGAGCGCCTATTCTAGGCAATTCGGTGATATTAAAGCGAAGCCCAGGGGGGAATTGCGTGGCGGATGCCGAGCATTTGAAGGCAGCGAGGCTGATGGCTTGTTCATCCTGTGATCAGTTATATGATTTGACGCCCATGACATCCGGTCAGCGGGCCCACTGCGCTCGCTGTGGTCAGTTTTTGAGTCGACGCCGGGCGGACAGCTTTGAGCAAGGCCTGGCCTGGTCTTTAGCATCACTGATTTTTCTGGTTCTGGCCTGTTGTTTTCCTTTTCTTTCGTTTAAGGCGAGTTCGCTGGAGAGCATGATGTCGCTGCCGCAAATGGTGTTGGCATTAGTCGGACAGGGCATGGTCGGACTGGCGCTGTTGATCGCCTCCTTCATCGTTTTCTTACCAGGCACGCTTTTGTTCCTGCTGGCTGCCTTGTGTCAGGCTATCCGCTCCGGGAAAAATTATCGTTGGATCAGTCAGACTGCCCGCTGGGTTTACCAGCTTCAGCACTGGTGCATGGCTGAAGTATTTTTTGTCGGTGTGCTGATCAGCCTGGTCAAAATTACCGGTATGGCAACCGTCGAATTTGGCGCTTCTTTCTGGTTTTATGCCGCATTCAGCATTTGCTTTATAAAAGCCCTGAGCAGCCTGGATCGACTGCAAACCTGGAGTGAAATCGAGGTATTGGCCTCATGACACAAACAGCGGCTGCTAATAATCAGGCCAGTTGCCATTTGTGCCTCAAGCTTGTGGATGCGGCAGAGAAGCGCTGCTCCCGCTGTGGTTCGCGCCTGCATCAGAGAAAACCGCAAAGTATTCAGCGCACCCTGGCGCTACTGGTAACAGCATCGATTCTCTATATCCCCGCCAATCTGCTGCCCATCATGTACACCGATCAACTTGGAGATACACTGCCAAGCACGATTTTGGGGGGGGTCGTTTTGTTGATAGAACTGGGTTCTGTGCCCATAGCGCTGGTGATTTTTATCGCCAGTGTGCTGGTGCCCCTTGGCAAAATTCTTGCGTTGTTTTATCTCTGCTGGTGTGCGGGGCGACCCCTGTCCCGCAATTCTCGACAACAAAGTGTGCTTTACAGGGTGACAGAGCTTGTCGGCAAGTGGTCGATGATCGATGTTTTTGTCGTCGCTGTCCTGGTGGCGCTCGTACACCTCGGAAATATACTGGTGATTCGGCCCGGTTTTGCCGCCTCCGCTTTTGCTGCAGTGGTGATCATAACCATGCTTGCGGCAGAAAGTTTTGATCCGAGAATTATCTGGGATAAGCAGGGAGACCATGATGACTGATATCGATCCGACAATTTCACCGGACAGGGGGCTCTCTCCGGTCTGGATCATCCCGATTGTTGCCATTGTTATCGGTTTGTGGATGGTGATTTATGCCTGGATGAGCCAGGGTCCTGTGGTCGTGATCAGTTTTAAAACTGCCGAGGGCATCGAAGCCGGAAAAACACGGATCAAATACCTCGAAACTGATATTGGTAAAGTGAAAAACGTACGTCTTAAAAAGGACATGAGTGGTGTTGTGCTTGAAGTTCAACTCGACCCGGGAACGGAAGCCCTGCTGCATGAAGACAGCCAGTTCTGGGTTGTTCGCGCCAGGGTTTCCAGCGGCACCGTCAGTGGTCTTGGCACCATTATTTCCGGGGCCTACATAAAGCTGGCGCCCGGAAGCAGTGAACCGGGGCGACGGGACTTTGTCGGCCTTGAAACACCACCGCAAACCCCGGTGGGCACCCCGGGGGTGAGGTTGCAACTGAGCAGCAAAAAAGCCGGGTCCGTCACGACCGGCGACCTCGTTCTCTACCGTGGTTATGAAGTAGGTCGCGTGGAGGGATTGACCTTCGACGAAAAACGCAAGCTGGTGACCTATGATATTTTTATCGATGCTCCCTACGATGCCCTCGTCACCAACCATGTTCGCTTCTGGGATACCAGTGGCATTTCTTTCAATGCCTCTGCAGGGGGCATCAGCCTCAGCACCGGTTCCTTGCAGACAGTTTTAATGGGAGCGGTTTCTTTTGATTTGCCCCCCGGCATGTCGGAGGGGAATAAAGTCGAGGACGGTGCGCAATTCAAACTCTTTGCCTCAAGAGAAGATATGCTGGAGCAGCCATTCCAACATAATGCCTACTATGTTCTGAGTTTCAACCAGTCTTTGCGCGGCCTGGAGCCGGGCAGCGCGGTGGAATATCGGGGTATTCGAATTGGTCAGGTAGAGCGGATTATGTTCGATGAGTTACTGGAGAAAAAACTGACAAGCTCGGGAATACCGATTCCGGTACTGATTTCTGTACAGCCCGGCAGGCTGTATTTCGAAGACAACGAAAGCGGCGCGGAACAGCTAGATCTACTGGTAAAAGACGGCGTGCTTAACGGGCTGCGGGGCAGCCTGCAGACCGGCAGTCTGCTCACCGGCAAACTCTTCGTCAATTTTGACTACTATGAAGATGCGGCACCCGCAGATTTGACGACCTTCCATGATTATCAGCAAATACCCACAAGAGCTTCCGGCTTTGACCGCATAGAGCAACAGGTTACAAGCTTTCTGGATACTGTTAACACGTTGCCCCTCAATGCCATGATTGGCAAGGTGAACCAGGCACTGGATCAGCTGGATGGCTCATTGCAGGCCTCCACCAAAACGCTGGATTCACTCACGGGCATCCTGGCAGACAGCGATACCACCTCGATGATGGGAGAACTCCGCATGACCCTGCAGGAGCTTCAACTGGCACTGTCTTCCTTTACCCCGGGAAGTCCCACCTACCAGTCTCTCTCGAGCAGTATTTTTGAGCTTAATCGTATGCTGCAAAATCTTGACAGTCTCACTCGATCACTGGCTGAAAAGCCAAGCGCACTATTATTGCCGTCAGGATTTCCAGCAGACCCGCAACCAAAGGCAAAAGAAAAATGAGAAATATTCTCCTCACCCTGGTTTTAGCAGGCGCCCTGTCTGGTTGTGCAGGCCAGCCGCCGAGCGCCCATTATTATCTGCTGCGCCCTGACGCGCCGATTGAAACGCGCCAGCTTGATTTTGAAGGTGGGATTTATCTGCAGGAGATAAAGGTAGCCAGCTATATCGATCAGCCTGGCCTCGTGCTTTATCAGGATGACGGCAAGGTCCACGAGGCTCGATACCACCTTTGGGCGGAGCCGTTACACTTGAGTCTTCGGCAGTTTCTGGCCGCAGAAATCGCCAGCCAGCTGGGCAGGGACGTTTCGGTTGAAAAGCTGCCAGAGGAAGGTACAGAGCCAGTAGCGATTCGTATTGACCAGCTCCACGGCAGTGAAAACGGTGAGGTAGTCCTTGTTGCCTACTGGCAGGTCGGTTCAGGTGAGAGGCTGGCCAGCTACCAGTTCGCCAGTCGAACAGCCCAGACCCGTGATGGCTATGGCGCGCTGGTCGAGGCCGAGAAATCACTGCTTGTTCAGCTGTCCAGGGCGATTGCGGACACCCTCAAAGGACAGCATGCCCTTTAAAGATTTTCAAATGAAATGCAGGCGCAGCAAGCAGTCCTGAGAGCAAATGCTGCCAGCTTCACTCACGTTGACCTCAAAGGCTTTATGCCAAATTAAAAAAGGCCTCTCAGCATTGGGAGGCCTTTAAGATATAACTCGCCGTTATCCGTTAAAAAAGATAAAGCAGAGTCCCGCCGAGGGTGGTCTCGGTCGCATCATAGAAATACCAGTCTGCGTCGCCCTTATCCCCTTCTTCGTACTCAATATCCTTCACAGCAAGGGCAAATTTAGCCAGCCAGTGCTTACCCAACACCTTGGCAAGGCCTGTTGAAAAATGCGTTGTACCTTCTGAGCCACCAAAACCATAGTCCAGTTGCGTACTCCAGGAGAGTGTTGGCGAAAATCCGTAGGTATAGCTGACACCAATTACCGCGTCTGTCCAATCATCGTCAACACTGCCGTTAAAAACCTGATTGTTATTGATGGTAAGTTTCACATCGTACTCCTGATCGGTATAACGAACACCACCAATAACGCTCCAGACAGCTCTTTCGGATTTAGAGAATGCATAGTTGACGAGGATGTCTGCGCCTACAGTGGAAAACTCCAACTCGGCGACACCGGAAAGGGCGACACCGGGAAGTACACCTCGGGTAGCAGATACATCTTCCTCAAGTTCCAATTTCCCATAGGAATAAGTCACAGTTATATCCCCATTCGAGGCAAACCCGCCGAGGCCCAGGAAAGAATCCAGGTAATCAAAGACTTCATCGGGTTCAAGACTGGCGTCAAACTCAATGGGGCCCAGTTTGGAGTTGAAACCGCCATCACCGCTTACATCCAGGAAGCCTGCCGCGGCCCCAAACCCATAGGACCAATCTCCGGCATTGGCTACGGACACACAACCCAGTAAACCAAGCGACAATACAGCTCTTTTAGTGCGATTCATTTTGTTTCCCCATTATGTTGATAAATTGATTGTGACCAGCGCTTTGGCTATCTTTTCGCATTTGTTTGGGCACTGCAACCCCGGACAGCCCACCGACACTGGTACTGACCTCTTCAAAGCCGGGGCTCTGAACCATCATTATCACCACGTTTAATTGATTGCGGCGCGGGCCATCAGCGACATACAGGTGATAAGAGGGTTTTTTACATTTTCTTACTTGGGAAACAGCAATGTCAGCTGCAACCGGAAACCCCAATCCTGGGGGCCTCCATCAGGAGATTCCGCCCAATACCTGGCGCCAACACCCAGCTGAAACATCTGGCTACCCAACCTCAATAACTGGCTAACGGTTAGATTAACTGGAATGGACCACTGATCCATCTCCCAATCGTACGTTGACTCGAGATTTACCCCAAAGGTTGTATTTGTCCTGGAGATATAACTGTAAAAGGGTTGGATAAAGGTTGCGCTGATATCCGCGCGATCATCATCACCGGAAACGGTTTCAAGATGATTGACCAGCATGCCGTAGGTTACCGGTCCACTCTGCTTCAGAACTACGCCGGTCGGCCCTGCCGCCCACTGCCCCGCTCCGAGACTGTCCTCACTGGCGGTGTCCATAAGCACTGCCGGCCCAACACCCCAGATAACACCACCGGCAGAGGGCTGGCTCGGAGAGAAAAACAGGCTTTGCAGAATATCGCCGATTCCATTCTCCCCCATCCCTGAACCTGGAATGTCATCCTGGTTAATGAGCGGAAGAATGGTACGCGAAATGAGGTTCCAATCTTCGTTGAGCTTGATGGGGACAACGGGCTGGATGTTGGTTCGCCAAACCGACCCCTTTTCATCGGGGCCGATATTTTCATCAAAATTTGCCTGGAATGGCACGCTGATAAGCGCCGCAACGGGGTTGGCGAGCTTTTTCGCGAGATCTTCCTGGCTATCAGCCATGACTACACAAGATGTCAGGCTGGAATAAAGAACACACACTGCGGAAAAAAAATTTCTAAACGAAAATTTCATGGCCCAATAAAATCCTATCGAAAAACGCCCCTGGGGGGGGCACGAGGTAGCTGTTACCAAAACAAGGCTACTAGAAGTATTCAGATTACGAGACCAGCCATCACCTGTCTATGGTTACATGGAACCAACCACTGGCTATGGCCCCGGTAGAGTGATGAAGTACATTAAAAGCCATGGTTTACTATTTGCGAACAGCACCTATAATCCGGTGCTTTCGGCAAGGCGTAAAGAAAACCCCACAGATGTATACCCATCGGCAAACGCTTACATATAGGTGACATTTTGAAAAAAATCACATTCAGCACCGCGCTGCTCTCCCTGACACTGATCGCATGCTCCGGCGTTGCGCCCAATGACACGTCAAGTAGTGATGCCGCTAAAAAAGCCCGCACGTGCCAGGAACTGAGGGAAGAGCTCGAAGAACTGGAAGGCAAGCCTCTCCGCAGAAGCGCCCACCTGGAATACTACGAGGATCTCTGTCTCAACCCGGATGCCCCCTAGTTTAAAGCCAGGCAGTGCAGACCTCGCCCAACCGTTTTCTGGTTCGATGCGGCAGTGCAAAAATGGACTTGCCCGGAACCAGACGCCTCGAAGCCTTTCAATGAAGACAGCTCACAGGGCTCCGGGCTGACGCCAGCGATATAGCTTTGCTACTGCCGCAGCCGCTTGCAAAATCGCCTCAAGCTGATCGAATTTAGGAGCGCGCTGTGTCGCTTATTTTCCAGATGCGGCGGTGAACCCGTTCTTTTCAAGCAACCAAAAAACCCAGCTGCCCTTCTGCCAGGACAGTTTGCAAGGCCAACGACTCCTGGTTGCAAAAAGTGACGGCATACCAAGCTTCTGCATGATTCCTTTCCGAAGTTTCGACCTTCCCTCACCCGGCCAAAAATAGCGGGGCTTTCTTTACACCTTGACTGGAGCCCCAGGAGGTTGGCAGCAAGCCCCGAGGGCGACCAGCAAACCCGGTGATAAAACCAGCGCACGATACCCTGATAAGAAGGCACAGGTTGCTGCCGGTCAAACAGCTACAGCACCGCTTGATCACCAAAACTCCGGGGGATGACCCCTTCCTGGATATTGTTTTGTCCTGCGCTTAAAGGATATCCTTGGGATGTCTGCGACTTCGGGGATGTCAAAAAAAATCTTCAGGGGCAGAGAGAATGGAAGTTGAAGAAGCAACGCTAAAGAAGACTTCGCATGATGATTTCATGAAGTATTTTTGTTCGAGTGCGTTTGTTTATCGCCGTCACAATATATGCCTGGCTGGCGATTTTCGTTTTGGAAAGTTTACGTATGCGCAAGTCTAACAAGCTAGCGTTAGCATAGGAGCTTAATCATGAATCTCGTACTCGGTTTTCTTGTCATGCTGGCCAGTTTATTTCTGCAGGCAATTCTTTTGGTTGTGATCATTCGCTTCTATACAAAAAGAACCCATGAGCTGGTGCATCCTTCTTTCCTCTCGAGCCTGGCGGTCGTGGCCTGTGTACTCCTGTTACTTGTTATTGGCGCGCTGATTCAGATAGGACTCTGGGCCTCTTTGTTTTTCTCCTTGGGTGAGTTTGAGTCGTTTCGTGAGACTTTCTATCATTCAGCGGTTAATTTCTCGACGCTGGGATATGGCGATCTGGTGATGTCCGACAAACATAAACTACTGGGGCCATTGGAGGCGATTAATGGCATCCTGATGATCGGTGTTTCAACCTCCTCTTTAACCCTGGTTTTCCAGGACATTATAAAAAAAACGCAGGAGATTAAGCTGTCTTAGGTTGATCAAAAAAATTCTTCCCACGGGGGTTAAAAATGAAGCGCGTATTAAAAATTATTACTTTCCTCAACTGTTTTTTGATAGCCGCTTGGGCGCATGCAGCGGGGGGCGGCCAGGTACTGAGTGATCCGAACGCGACCAAGGGCCTGCATTTCCACCCGCAGGGGAAAATGCCGTCGGAGCATACCAGGCAGCTGCAACAGGTTCAGCGAGACACGCTACCGTTTTCTGACCAGCGAGACTTCGACGAGGCCAAGCGAGGTTTTATCGCCGCGCCGCCATACAAGCAAATAATGGCTGACGCAGGGCATGTAGCCTGGGACATGGGGAGCTATGAGTGGCTACTGCAGGGTAAAACATTTGACAGCATCCACCCATCCCTGCAGCGGCAGGCAATCCTGAACATGGAGTACGGTCTCTACGAGGTGTTACCCGGAAAAATCTACCAGGTCAGGGGTTATGACCTGGCGAATATCAGCTTTCTGAGAGGTGAGAAGGGCTGGGTGGTTATCGACCCGCTGACCTCAAAAGAGACGGCACGGGCAGCGCTGCAATTTATCAACGAGAAAATCGAAGAACGTCCAGTCACCGCCGTAATTTACTCCCACTCCCATGGCGACCACTTTGGCGGCGTCAGGGGTGTCGTCGATGAAGCGGATGTCAAATCCGGCAAGGTTAAGCTCATAGCTCCGGTTGGCTTCATGGACCATGCCATCTCGGAAAACGTCTATGCCGGCACGGCAATGAATAGACGCATGTTCTATCAATATGGCGTGTTATTGCCCCGCAGCCCCTTTGGTCATGTTGACCAGTCAATTGGTAAAGCGGTATCGAGCGGAAATATTGGGTTACTGGCGCCCAACATGGTTATCGAAGAGGATTACGAGACGCACACCATCGACGGTATTGAGATGGTATTCCAGAATACGCCGGGCACCGAAGCGCCTGCTGAAATGAATACCTACTTCCCAACATGGAAAGCATTCTGGGCGGCGGAGAACGTCACCGGCACGATACACAACATATACACCCTTCGTGGCGCACAAGTGCGCGACGCACTGAAGTGGTCCAAGGGGATCAACGAGGCATTGTACAAGTTTGGCCAGGAAGCCGAGGTAATGTTCGCTTCACACAGCTGGCCGCGATGGGGAAATGATCGAATACAGGAAGTGATGCGCGCGCAGCGTGATGCCTATGCTCACCTGAATAACGGTGTTTTGCACCTGGCCAATCAGGGGGTAACCATCAATGAGATCCACAATGTTTATCAACTGCCGGAATCACTCGAGAATCAGTGGGCGGCCAGAAGCTATCATGGTTCGGTAGAACATAACAGTCGTGCGGTGATCAACCGTTACCTTGGCTATTGGGACGCCAATCCCGCCACCCTGATTCCACTCTCACCCGGGGACACAGCGCCTCTCTATGTTGAAATGATGGGTGGTTCCAAAAAGATAATCGCCAAAGCCGAATCATTGCATGCAGCGGGTGAATACCTTCTGGCCCAGGAATTGCTCAACAAGCTTATCTATGCAGAGCCCGATAATACCGATGCAAAGCAGCTGCTGGCCGATGTCTACGAGCAGATCGGTTACCAGCAGGAAAGCCCAAGCGTGCGTAACAGTTTTCTGGCCGGCGCCTACGAGTTGCGTTCCGGAGTACCAAGCGGTGCCTCACCCAAGTCCACAGGACCGGATATGATCAAGGCCATGTCGATTGAGTTGTGGCTCGATTATCTCGGCATCATGCTGGACAGCGACAAGGCGGGCGACAGAGCTGCTGTCATCAACCTCGTGGTGCCCGATGCCGGGGAAGAGTATGTGGTTGAACTCAGCAACGGCACGCTGACCAATATCAGCGGATTTCAGGCTGAAAGCGCTGATTTGACCCTGACCATCAACAGGTCAGACCTTGAAAAAACAATGATGGGCATCACTCCGCTTATTGCCCAGATAGAGTCGGGAGCCGCGAAAGCAGAGGGTGACACACAAATCATAAGAGACCTGGCGGGGATGATGGTTCGCTTCGAGCTGGGCTTTGAGATTCTGCCCGGCACAGTGAAAAAAGCAGCAACCCGTGCAAACCAGGCACCCTTTAAGCAGGATGAATTGGCAGACCGGTCTGGAGGTTGACTGATAATTTGGCGAACGGGTTAATTTAGGGGTTTTCGCCGACCCGTAAAACTTTCGTCAAAACAGTTTCTATTCGTTGCAAGCAGCAACGGGGCATTGAGGTCACGGCCAGCCGTTATATCAAAGTTATTAAAACGGCTGGCCCTTTTATTGCAGTGAGGCAATGTGGCGCCCGTGCATCTTCATGGCGCTTCCTTTTTACTTATACGACCATATCAGCCGCACGGAAAATTGCCCGCGCCTTGTTCATGGTCTCCTTCCACTCCAGTTCCGGCACAGAGTCTGCAACCACGCCGGCGCCGGCCTGGGCGTAAAGGGTATTGTTTTTTATCACTGCGGTGCGAATGGCGATGGCGGTATCCATATTGCCGTTCCAGGCAATGTAACCCACGGCACCACCATAGACGCCGCGCTTGACCGGCTCAAGCTCGTCGATAATCTCCATCGCCCGGATTTTCGGTGCGCCTGACAAGGTGCCGGCCGGCAGGGTCGCGCGCAACACATCCACCGCAGACACTTTTTCATCCACCTGCCCGACAACATTGGAGGTGATGTGCATGACATGGGAGTAACGCTCAACCACCATCTTCTCGGTTACCTTCACCTCGCCCGTCTTTGCAATTCGACCGACGTCGTTGCGGCCGAGATCGATCAGCATCAGGTGCTCGGCAATCTCTTTTGGATCGGCCAGCATTTCCGCCTCCAGAGCAGCATCCTCTTCCGGCGTATGACCCCGGCGACGCGTTCCGGCAATGGGTCTGACCGTGACTTCCCTGTCTTCAAGGCGGGCGAGAATTTCCGGAGAGGAACCAACGATGTGGAAGTCATCCAGATCCAGAAAAAACATGTAGGGTGACGGGTTGAGGCAACGCAATGCACGGTAGAGATTTATCGGTTCCTGAGTAAATGGCGCCGACAGCCTCTGCGAGGGCACCACCTGCATAACATCCCCGGCCAGGGTATATTCCTGGATGCGCCTGACTGCCGCCTTGTACCCCTCTTCACCCATGCTGGAGACAAAGTCCTGCTCCGCCAGGCGGCCACAGCCCTCCAGGTTCATTTCACCGAGCCGGGGCAATGGCTGCTTGAGCATCTCTTCAAGTTGATCCAGGCGAGTTTGTGCCCGCGTCCATGCCTGACTGTCCCCGGCATCAACGTGCACCACGAAGATCAGCTTTCCAAGCAGGTTGTCAAAAATCACCACCTCATCAGAGGCCATCAGCAAAATGTCAGGGTTGCCCAGCTCGTCGGGCGGCGTGGTTTTCTGCAGGCGCTTTTCAACATAGCGCACGGTATCGTAGCCAAAGTAGCCCACCAGGCCACCGGTAAACCTCGGCAAATCTGGCAGCTCGGGCATACGGTACATGGCGTGAAAATCCTCGACCTCCCTCAGCGGGTCGTCGGTATGGCGGGAGGTCACCACCTTGCCGTCGCGCTCGATTTTTAGCTCGTTGCCATAAACCTTGAATATGGTCCGGGTCGGCAGCCCGATCAGGGAATAGCGGCCCCACTTTTCCCCGCCCTCGACAGATTCAAACAGGTAGGAATATTTTCCTCTTGCCAGCTTTAAATAACAGGAAAGCGGCGTTTCCAGATCAGCAAGAATCTCTCGTGTAACCGGGATGCGGTTGTAATTCTGCGCTGCCAGTTTGGCAAATTGTTCTGGGTTCATCTCAATTCCCCAATGACTGTTCAATGCGTTGTGCTTTTTGTTGCGGTCGCAACATGGAAGAGTGGTCCGGGCGCGCGCCGGGCACAAGAAATCACCAGCTGCGCCATCGAGCGCTGGTGCGAACAGAGAGGTGGTATGTGGCGCTGTTATCTGTCACGGCTTTCTCCAGACAAGGCGGGTGATTCTAATGGATTCCCCCGCCCTAGCCAACCTCGCCGGCTAGGGCCAGCTCGGCGCGCATTTTCGAGATCGCAGCGGCGTAATCTTCGGCACCATAGATCGCCGAGCCGGCGACAAATGTATCGGCGCCCGCCTCGGCAATTTCGCGGATATTGGCCGCGGTCACACCGCCATCGATCTCCAGGCGAATATCCAGGCCACTGTTGTCAATCAGGGCGCGCGCCTGTCGCAGCTTTTGCAGCGTTGTGGGAATAAATTTCTGGCCGCCGAAACCTGGATTTACAGACATCAGCAGGATCACGTCCAGCTTGTCGACAACGTATTCAAGCTGACCAAGCCCTGTCGCAGGATTCAGTACCAGCCCAGCCTTGCAGCCCCGGTCGCGAATCAACTGCAGTGAGCGATCCACATGTTTTGAGGCTTCCGGGTGAAAAGTGATCCAGCTGGCACCGGCATCGGCAAACATGCCGATCAGGTCATCAACCGGCTCTACCATCAGGTGCACGTCTATCGGGGCGCTAATGCCGTAATCGCGCAACGCCCTGCAGACCATCGGGCCGATGGTGAGATTGGGCACGTAGTGGTTATCCATCACATCGAAGTGAACCACGTCAGCACCCGCCGCAAGAACGGCATCGACTTCCTCGCCCAGGCGGGCAAAGTCGGCGGAGAGAATGGATGGAGCAATCTGATAATCAGTCATAACGGTCACCAAGGGATCAGCCGCAACTATGCCGAAGAACGGCCTTCTCTTCAACGTTCGGCTGGTATTGTGGCCTGCCAGCCAGACACTGCCCGTGGCGCCTTCATGGCAGTAGTCTGGCTCTAGGTCTCTGCTGCTTCATCCTCGCAGGTCAGCAGCCAGTCGATCAATAGCGGGTTCAGGATCTCGGGTTTTTCCTGGTGGGGGAAGTGCCCCGCGCCCTCAATCTTTTCAACCTTTAGGCCCACGGGAAAATCTTCCGGTAGCATGCAGTAATCGAAAACCCGGTGGTCATAGCAGCCGTCTTCAATCCCGGCGATGGTTAGGGTGGGCACCATAATTTTGTCAATTCGTTGGAGCGGGTTACTGCTTATTCCGCATAGCTGCGCGGGGGTGACGTTCTGCCGGTAGTAGCTCAGCATCGCCTTGATCACACCGGGCTGTCGAAAGGTAGCCCGCAGGTCATCCCATTCTGCCGATGACAGCTGGAAATCGGGTGCCCATCGCCGTCACAGCAATCGCAAAAACCAGAAATCCTTAACCTGTGAAACATAATCCGAAACCATGGGCACCTGGTTAAACAGCATATAGAGCGACCTGAGCACCTGGACGGGCACATACACCGTGCTGGCAACGAAATGACCCGGGTGTGGCATGGCAATCGCCGTCAACGATCTGAAGCGACCGGGAAAGTCCGCAGCGGCCAGATAGGCAATAGCACCGCCCCAGTCATGGCCCACCAGGTGAACCCTTTCCGCGCCCAGTTCGTCCAACCAGGCGATCAGATCAGCGACCAGCGCCAAAGCAGAAAAATCATTTTCTTCAGGGATAGATTCTGTTTCATATCCGCGCATGGAGGGCACCAGCACCTGAAAACCTGCAGCCAGCAGGGCATCGACCTGAAAACGAAAAGAGCTGGCATTGTCGGGAAAACCATGCAGGCAGACGACAAAAGGCGCACTTTCCTCTGCACCACAATAATGGCGGGCGCTGAAACGGAGACCCTCGCGCTGGAGATAAATTACGCTTGATTTCATGCTTGCCAACCTGCTGTTAAAAAATACCCGACGTCATTGCCGAAGATATCGTTTTAGTCCTGCGGCCCCCCGCTCGAAGACAGCACCAAGCACCGGATTCAGCGCAAATCCCAGCGGCGAAAGAGGCCCTGGCAACGACAGGTAGACCCGGTAATTTATCCGGCAGCGGCCACCGGAAAGCGTCTCAAGCTGAAAATCCTCCAGCGCTGATTTTGCCAGCGGCGCGCTCTGGCCATCAAAACAAAAAGCAAAGCGCCTGCCTTCCTCCCAGGCGAGAAAGGTTTCCGTCACCCTGACCAGGCCCAGCATAGTGACCTGACGACGGGAGCCGACCCCGGGGGGTTCGCTGGTAAGCCAAACTACATCGGTCATACCCTGAAACCATTTTCGCCATGTCCCAACATCGGCCAGGACGCCAAACACCTGCTCCGGCGTCACGTCGACTTCAATGATATTTTCAATTCTGACCGGTGCAGTTTCGATAAAATCCAGGCCTACGGGTTGGCATTGCAGCATTGTCGAGCTCGCTCAATCATGTTGATGTAAATATGCGGGTAACGGATCACAGTATATCCTGAGTGACGCGCAAGAGCCGCCAGATAGTCGCGGCTTAAAACCCCTGCATGGGATTCTGGGGCCCCAGTATAAAGGCCAAAGCAGCGCCCCGCAGAGTGCATTTACACTGGAGCTGTGCGAAAGTTCACCTCCAACACAAGACGAGACGCTATTTCCATGTCTGAGCAAAGTTATCGCCGTACTATTTCGTGCCCGGACAGGGTCGGTATTGCCTCTGCTGTCAGCGGTTTCATTGCCGCCGAGGGCGGGCTGATTACCGAGGCCAACCAGTATCGCGACCCGGTTTCTAACTGGTTCTTCATGCGTCAGGTGATTGCCGCGGACTCTCTCCGCTACGATGCGGACGAGTTGCAGAATCGCTTCGCCACTATTGCCGACCGGTTTGACATGACATTCCGCGTCACAGACTCGTCGAAACTGAAAAAAGTGGTGCTGATGGCAAGCAAGCAGGCCCACTGCATGTCTGACCTTCTGTACCGCTGGCGCAGCAATGAAATGCGGTTTGAAATCCCCTGCGTGATTTCAAACCATGACGACCTGCGCAGCTATGTGGAGTGGCACAATATCGATTACGTTCACCTGCCGGTAGATGCGGATAAAGAAGCTCACTTCGCCGCGGTAGAAGCACAGCTTGAGGCCGCCTGCCCGGATGTAATTGTACTGGCCCGCTATATGCAGATCATGCCGCCCCACCTGTGCGAGAAGTACGCCGGCAAGATGCTCAACATTCACCACAGCTTCCTGCCCGCTTTTGTTGGCGCTCGCCCCTATCACCAGGCCGCAGAGCGAGGGGTCAAACTGATCGGCGCCACCTGCCATTTTGTCACCACCGACCTGGATGCCGGGCCGATTATCGAGCAGGATGTGGTGCGCATCAGCCATCACGACAGCATCGAGGACCTGGTGCGCAAGGGCAAGGATGTGGAAAAAATGGTGCTGGCGAAAGGGCTGCGCAACCACCTGGAAGACCGGGTACTGATCCACGGTAACAAGACGATCGTCTTTGAATGAAACTCCAATGCTCCGCTTATGGGTTTTTCTCAGCCCTGTGGCAGGCCGATTCAGCCCGGTCAATTTTTTCAGGGGGCCAGATAGGCAGTTTTCAACAGCTGAAGATCCGCTTCTGAAAGCCCCAGCCCCTTGCCCAGGTAGACTCCCACCGAGCCATAGCAGCGCTCGATAGCGTCAAAGAATGTCAGGATATTTTCTTCGTGCACCGTGCAATAGGGAACCAGCCAGGATCGCTCCCAGTAACTGACCCCGGCCCTGCGCAGATGCCCTTCAACCAGCTCAATCAGCTTTTCGCTGTTGAAAAGTTTTCGGGTCAGCAGGTAATCCTCAATAATGGTCTCCCTGGGCACATCAAGCGCGGAGAGAATCAGCGCAGCCGCCATGCCCGTGCGGTCCTTGCCCGCCGAGCAGTGAAACAAGGTGGCATTGTTGCGATTGGCCAGCAGGTGGCGAAACAATTTGCGATAGGCCGGGATCACATCCTCGACGCAATCGCGATAAGAGCTGACAACGAGATTGTGCGCAGTCTCGGCCGTCAATTGGCCACTGCCGAGATACTCCCAGAACAGCGACAGGCTGCCCACATACATTTCGTAATCGGCAACCAATCGCGCCGCCAGCGGCTTGCTGGGCGTGCGCTCTTGCTCCTCGCGGCGGCGGAAGTCATGCACCTCGGTAACGCCGATCTGTTGCAGGATTTCAACATCCCGATCTGTCAGCGCGGAGAGGTGACCTGAGCGCAGTAACTTGCGCCATTTGACAGCCCTCCCCTGCAGGTTTTTATACCCACCCAGGTCTCGAAAATTGACACCGCCCTGCAGCGGGATTTCGCGCGTAGTCATCTGATCATTTCACTGTCTTCCCAAGCCGTCAGCATAACAAAAAACAGGTGTATTCATCGGCGCCCTCTCGCCGTGCCATCAAACGCCCGCAGATCGTGAAATAGTTCAGGCCGATGATTTTTCTTCACCAACCCTCCAGTGTTATATTGCTGGAAAATAATCTTTTGGGGTGGCCCATGAATATTCTTGTGCTCAATTGCGGATCTTCGACACTGAAGTTTCAGGTTATCGAAACGGATCTCGATCTGATCAAAAATGACCAGGATTCCAGGAAGGCAAAAGGAAGCATAGAGAGAATTGGCTCGGAAGCCCTGATCACCCTTGAGGCAACGGGTCAAAGCAAGATTACCGATGCGGCGCCGATCCGCGATCACCGGGCAGCGCTGGATTATGTGATTCGCTGGCTGGTATCAGGCGATTCCAGGATTGCCGATATCAACACCATTGCTGACATCGATGCCGTGGGCCACCGGATCGTTCACGGTGCGGAAAAATTCACCAGCTCCGTGCTGATTGACGATGAGGTAATCAAGGGGATTGAGGACTGCATAGACCTGGCCCCCCTGCACAACCCCGCGAACCTGAAAGGCATCCACGCTGTTACAGAGTTTTTCGGCAAGGGCACCAAGCAGGTGGCCGTATTTGATACCTCATTTCACTCCACCATGCCGGATACATCCTACCTGTACGCGATCCCTTATCACCTTTACCGCAGACACAAGATCCGCCGCTACGGATTTCATGGCACATCCCATCGCTATATCGCCTACAGGTACAGATCCCTGCTGAAAGTCCCGAAGAGTGAAGTCAACATCATTACCCTGCATCTCGGCAACGGCTGTTCCGCCTGCGCCATCAAGGAAGGCAAATCCATTAATTCATCCATGGGCTTTTCTCCAATGGAAGGAATGGTGATGGGAACAAGGGGCGGCGATATTGACCCGGCAATTATTGAGTTTCTGATACACAAGGAGGGAAAGAGTATCGACGAGGTTTTCAGCATGCTCAACAAGGATTCGGGCCTGCTAGGGCTCTCCGGACTGACCAACGACATGCGCGAGCTAATCGACGAAATAGAGGAGCATCGGGACAGGCGCGCCGAACTGGCGGTCGCTATCTTTGCACAGCGGATCAAAAAGTATATCGGCGCTTACCTGGCACAGATGAACGGCGCTGACTGCCTGGTATTTACCGGCGGAATCGGTGAAAACTCAGCCCAGGTCCGGGAAAGAATCTGCGCAGACATGGAGTTTCTCGGCATCAAGCTGAACCGGGAGAAGAACAATGCGCTCAAACCGGGCACAGAGGGCTACTTCCACGCCAGGGGCAGCAAGGTAAAGCTGGCCGTTGCGCCCACCAATGAGGAACTGTTGATCGCCCGCGACACGGCGCGCTGTATCCTGGACGATAAATAAAAGTCTAAATCGTCTTTCGTGGCACGGCAGGAAAAGTGCCTCTGCTTGCGACCAGGCTCCTCAGCTGCCGACAAAAAAGCGCCAGTAGACGCGACTGTTGCAGAGCAGGATCAATGCCAGCAGCCCCGCCAGCACATACCACTCAGAACCGTCGATACCCAGGTAGGAAAACACATAGTGCTGCAGAAACCCTGACCATTCGACCGTTTCGCCGGCGGCCCTGCGCAACCAGATTTCAACGTCGGTAAGGGGGCAGCGCCAGCTAAAGACCAGGATTAAAACACCATAAGTCGCCACTGGCCCGTGCCACCAGATTATCCCCGGCCAGCGGTAGCCAAGCAGGCCACCGGCTATCACGAACACTACAAAGAAGCCGTGCAGCAGCACAGTCAGGTTGGCCAGAAGCAGGTAAAACACGGTTTCTCTCCCGCAGACAAGTGCCGGCACTGTACTCCATTTTCACCTTGCATTCATCCCGGCGAAGGATGACACTTTCGGCCTCCACACAACAAAGTCATTATTCATGCAGTGCAAAGATTTAAGACAGTTTATTGAATTTCTCGAATCACGGGGCGAACTCAAGCGGATTACGACCGAGGTGGATCCCAACCTGGAAATGACGGAAATCTGCGATCGAACCCTGCGCGCCGCGGGCCCTGCACTGCTGTTCGAAAACCCAAAAGGCTGCGATATACCCCTGCTGGCCAACCTGTTTGGCACTCCCGAGCGGGTTGCCATGGGCATGGGACAGGAAAGTCTCACCGCCCTGCGCGAGGTGGGCCAACTGCTGGCTTTCCTGAAAGAGCCGGAGCCGCCAAAGGGGATCAAGGATCTGTGGCAGAAGCGCCACAACTTCAAAAAAATCCTGCATATGCCGGCCAAGGTGCTCAAAAAGGCTCCCTGCCAGGAAGTTGTACTCGAAGGCGATAATGTTGACCTGGGAAAACTGCCGATCCAGACCTGCTGGCCCGGGGACGCAGGGCCGCTGATCACCTGGCCCCTTGTGATCACTCGCGG
>JBFFTH010000028.1:0-18147 GCA_041571855.1 Porticoccaceae bacterium | reverse complement strand
GTTACTGATGGAGTCAGCACCAGGCCAAGATTGCAGAGCGAGGTCAGGAACTGCGACATCGCCAGATCGACCCTTGCCAACCTGAAATGCCATCGCTACCGGGCAATCAGCCTTGCTCAGTAGCAATCAAATACGGCCTTTTCTATTGATGAAATTGCCACCTCTTATTTTGGATCAATAACAGGGACGCCGCCCTGTCCTATTCTTTAGTAGTAAGAGATATCAGACATGAAGATGGTCAAGAGAGCTGCTTTCGCAAGTTGCGTTGTTTTTTTCGCAGTAGTGCTTTCCGCCTGCGGTGAGCTTGTATATAAAGACAGCAGCGAGAACCTGCCGAAACTCTACGAAGAAGCCAACTTAAAGATCAAGCCCGGTGAAACGCCACGCTCAACGATTCGGGCAATGTTTGGATCCCCGATACTGGCTGATGATGGCATCCACTTTGAGGTTTACCAAAAAAATACGTCTGATGACATCATCTTTGTCGCGTACTTTGTTCCCGTGTTCTCGCCGGGCGAATCCGACTTCGATGTCTATGTCGCTGTTTCCTACGATGCCAACTGGAAAGTGCAAGACTATAAGTACTTTTTTATTTCAGAGCCTTCGCCTGCCGGGGCAAAACTGAGAGATTATCCGGATCACGGAGAGATCACAGTGGGTAATTATACGTTTGGGGCATATTGGCAGGATGAGGGAAGTTTCTTTAAGAACTATAAGCGGAATACCTACTTATTCGGTCCTGACAAATCTTTGGCAAGCGCGCCTATGGATAACACCTCAGCACATTGCATTTTATATCTGACCGCGTCCGGTGAAATCCTCAGGGACATCAGGGTCGATGGAAAAGAAATTGACCGTACTGCAGTCGCGGTCATCCAGAATAATTCCAAAGCCAATGTAACGTTTGGTTACGCAAAAAGGGCTATCCTGCATAACAACGCAAACGCAAACGCAAACGCAAATACGCTTAAGCGTTTTTTCCTGAGATTACCAGTACCCCCCGGCGCCCACTCAATAACAGCCGAATGGTACCTGGACAAAGCGGTTGCCGATCAGGAGTTGGAGTGTTCTCCAGGCGAGGAATTGTTTTTGAATTTTTTTGCATTTTCAGAGGTGAAGGATAAAGGCCTCTGGAGTATGTACGAAATGGAGAATTACGGCATTAGTGTGAATAACACTATGAATGAAGCCGATGGCAGCTTCCTCTTGTATTTGAACGAAAGAAAGATTGATAGTTATGAACTACAGGGTAACTAGGTGGAGCAAGATGTTAAATCGAACCGTTTTTTTTCAGCGTGGTCCTCTATCGCCGCTGAGATTTGTGTCAATCGTATTATTGAGCACGGTGTATGGTTGTGCCGAAAATCCGGCAGAAATAGCGCCAGCGCATATACCCCAGAAAAATTATGACGCATACAGTTGCGAAGAGTTGTTGCAGGAAGTGTCAATCGTCGACTTCAAGCTAAAGGAAGCCTACCTCGAATTAGAGGGTAAATACGAAAACGACAAGGACTGGGCAACATGGGGAACCCTGGTTTTCCCCTTCAACCTGATATGGCTCGAGGGCAAGGGTTCTTCTGAAGCCCATGAGTATTCAAGGCTTCTGGGAATGAGGGAGGCCATCGAAAGATCGGCAGAGGAAAAAAACTGTTTTGAGTCAAAATAACCCACTCCCACAGCGCGAATGCTATTCAGAAACCGTGCCTGAGAACCATGGCGAGGCAGTAAGATCGTGTTGAATAAAAAACAGGGCTTTATTTACTACCCAATAATGATGGTGCTCTTTTTATCGGGTTGGTCTCATGGGCCCCGCGCTGAATGGGCCTTTTTTGATATGAACTTTATCGTTGATGGAGAAACACGCCGGGATGAGGTCATTTTTAAACTGGGAAGCCCCAGTTCAACTTTCGAGAAGGGCCGCATCCTTATCTACAAGGCAGGTAAAGGTGATAAGGGCTATTTCCTGGTGCAACAGCGGGCTGACAACTCTGAACCCGGCTGGGCTTCTGATGACGACTGCGAGAATTATCACCTGGTCCTGGTCTTCGACAATAATAGTTTGCTGGAAGAGCACAGGCTTGTATGGCTGGGTTCTCGATAAAAACAGCAGGGACAGGGTCATATGTCCTAATCCTCCTGGGCTTGCTGCTATCCGGCTGCATCTACGTGCCCTTACCTCCCAGCGTTGTAGACTCCTGTCACCAGCATATCTTTGAAGATCCCTCTTCTGAAATTTCTATTGGTTCCACAAGCCGGGCAGAGATCCTGCTGATGTTGGGGGAGCCCGATTACAGTTATCGGGATGACAGGTTGTTTGTCTACATCAATCGACAGGGTAGATCCGGTACTGGCGTGCTGGTTAGCAACGTTGGCCTTGCCGGGTATGACCGCTTTACTTTACACCGGCTTTTTGTGACTTTTGACCAGCAGGGTATTGTGGCCAGTTCGTCCTATGAAGCTGTCCCCTGCTCACCCCCGATCACCGAACAACCAGAACAGTGTTTCGATCCCAGGGGTAAAAAGGCATTTCTTCAGCTTGCCCATCAGGGCATACGCACAGCATGGATTGGTTCAGTATTCTGGCAAAAAGGTGAGAGCAAATGGTGGCAACAGGAATTTACCCCGGGCTGGCTGGTAGTTGGCGAGGAGTCCCTGGATTTTTATCTTAGCGATGGCGACTTCAAGGAGACACCATCTTGGCAGGTTTACTACTCCGAGCTGTCAGCCATAGAGCCCCATTCATTCCTTGGAGAGGTTTATTCGTTTCAGTTGAGCCTTAAAAAAAGCCGTCACGGTCACAGGGTAAGGCTGGAACACGCAGCCATGGACAGCCCCGATCGCACCCTCAAAGAGATCGTCGACTTTGTCAATGATCGTATTGGCGAGAGCGTTGACGTCGAGGCGTCCCATTAATTCGGCCATCAGCCTGTGCCACCGGAATTCCTGATCCTGGGAGAAAGACCATCAACAGAGGCTCCTGAACTGGCAGCGAAATAGTAGCTGCTATTCGTCCGGATTTGCGCCACCCGCTGTCTTGTTTTGCGGTTTCGATTGTTTATCGTCCGCTTTTTGATCACCGATAACACCTTTTAGAGGGCAGACTGTAAATATCGGGCATTTTTTGCAACCCGCTGTTAAAGCGACTGGGCATAGTGTCATTTTCAACTCCTTCTCAGATTAAATTATGCAGATACAGCCTGAAATCAGGCCAAACCTCACTGACTTATAGCACACCCGCTGGCATTTGGCATTATCTGCAGAGGGCGGTGCCAAACACAGGAAGGGATTGAAAAAAACGTTGTGGTCAATTGGCAAATCCCCAACAGCTTTGCTTTTTCAGTCACAGCCAAAAGCACAACTTTATCCACCTGCAACTGATCTCTGATACCCCGTTTTCATTTTATCGAAGATTAGATCCCCAGGAACAATCACCACATCTGGAGAAACAGATCAACAACCCGACATTTTTCAACCCAACCCTGCGCCAGGGCGGCCCCTCGATGGTAGAGCTGGCCATCGTAGCGGTTATCGCGAGTATTATCCTGGCGGCGCTTCTCAAGGAAACCGACATGATCGACAAGGCAAAGATCGAAAGAATCACCGCCGACATGAAGGGCCTCCGGGGCACGTTCTCGGGGCCAACCCGTCTCCTCAAGCGCTCTGATAACTAGCGGCTGTTTTCCACGCTCTGTATCTCCAGGCTGCGATTCAAGGTCACCTCTGGCCCGGCGATGCCGCCGTTAAACAGGGCATATCGCGCATCGAGGAATCTTACCCTGTAGCCGTCCACGCCCTGTTCAATCTCGGCGTAGGGAAATCGCGACCAGCTGAGATAGCGCTGCACTGCAATACTCTCTGCGGCGGCCAGGAAGAGTTTATCGCCGCTGTTGCGAGGCAGGCTTGCAGGCTCGAGCTGCAGGGGACTTTCTGAAAACCAGGACCAGCGACCCAGGAGGTATTTTTCTTTGGTTTCGGCGACCACGTGGTTGTGGAACGGGTTGGCAGGTGTTGGCGCAACCATTACCTGCTCTATGTCACCGTGCCCGTCCTCTTGCAGCCTTCCTTTCAGGTAAATTTCCATCCTATGGCTGGCCAGGGCGCAGGCTGACATATAGAAAACAACCAGCGTGACCATAATACGCGGCATTGTGGCACCAGTGATCACCCCGACCCGTGCACGACAGATGAACAGCAACAGCAGGGCCGCACACCAGAGCACTTTGGATATTTCCGGAACCAGTGAACTGCCGAGAATCAACCTTGACCATAACAAAAATAGGATGCCCCACAACAGCCAGCTGGCCCGGTGACGCGACCAGCACATAAAGGTGACACCACCCAGCGCCAGCCATACCCAGGGATCAATAATGAACAGGGCATCGCCGTAGAACCAGCGCCCGTCAAAAGGCATCAGCAAGCGGATACCGTAATTGTTCAGCCAGTCGAGGGCCGGGTGGCTCAGCACGCCGATGCCAGAAAGCATCAGCAGCGACCCCGCCCGGGCCGGATCCAGCCCGGTATTTCTGCGGCGCCGAACCAGCTTGTCCCACGCCAGCAAAAGCCCGGTGACCATAAACGGCAACAGCAGCCAGGCCAGAATACCGTGTGTCCAGCCCCGGCGATGCGCCAGACCACTGTAATCCCCGCGGAAGGCCACTGCTATATCGATATCCGGCGCATTGGCTCCCAGCACCAGCGCGGCGGTCGCCAGGGGCGCATATTTTCGCAAGCCGCTGGCGGCAATTGATGCGCCCATAAATGTGTGGGCGAAAGGATCCATGGGTTAAACCTGCTCGCTGGGGGATAAGTGCACCGTGGACTCCATTCTATTCGATTTAGTGATGCCGACAACCACGCCTTAAAAGCAGATAGAAGGGCCAGAGAGAGAGAAGGGCCAGTGACAGCTCTGGCCGGCCTCGCTATAGTCTTCTGACCCGAGAACAGATGGCACTTGGATCGTATCGTGAAGTCCGAATTCTGGCACCACAAATGGAAAGCAGGCGAGACCGGCTTTCACCAGCTGGAGATTAACCCGCTTCTCCTCCGACATGCGGAGAAGTGTGGCCTCGCAGCCGGTGACAGGGTTTTTGTGCCGTTGTGCGGCAAGAGCCGTGACATGCTGTGGCTGGCAGAGCGCGGTTATCCGGTGACTGGAGTCGAGCTCAGCCCGCTGGCCACGGAGGCCTTTTTCAGCGAAAACGGCCTGTCCATGGAAACCCGGGTCGAAGGTGATTTCGTCTGTTTTCGGGGCCGCGATATCACTATCTATCAGGGAGATTTTTTTGCGCTGACAGAAAAGCAGCTGCGGGATGTAAGGGCAGTTTATGATCGAGCCGCACTGATTGCACTGCCAATGGAGATGCGGCGACAGTACGCAGAGAAACTGAGAAAGCTGTTGCCAGCGGACTGCCAGATACTCCTGCTGACCCTTGAATATGACCAGAATGAGATGGACGGACCGCCATTCTCCGTTACCGGTAGGGAGGTTGATTCACTGTTCGGTGGCTGGTGCGAGATAGAGCTGCTTGAAAGCGTGGCTATATCACCCATTGAGGATCGCTTTCTCGAACGGGGTCTGACCCGACTGAGTGAACATATTTACCGATTAACCCTGAAAGCCTAGCTAGCTGTTCACCGACACCTTCAAGGCCGTGGCCGAACAATTATGTGAACAAGGCTTTAAAGGCTCTGATTAAAACCGATCCGCGACAAAGTGCTTGAGATGCAATTAACCTGGGCAGCGTCAAGCCCTCAATCGCCGACCGGGCAATCGATTTGCGGGCAGTCAACCCCGGCTGGCCGGGAATCATGGCCCTGGCGAAGCTCCTCAAGTGTTGTCAAAGCAATGTCTTGCCGGGCAGACACGGTTACCGCGCATTCCGCAGCAGCGACAGCCTGATTTTTACAACTGATGCGGTCAAGCCCATAGGCCAGGTTGTTCCAGCCCGGGAAAAAGTCGGGATGGGTCAGTGTCAGTTGATAAAAATGCTGCACAGATTGCAAAAACTGTCCCTCCCGGTAGGCAAGATTACCCAGCCCGAAGCGCGCCGTTTTACTGTTGGGCCACCTGGAGAGTGCGGCTCCGTAGCCTTCCCTTGCAGCTTTTCGCTCTCCCACCTGCTCAAGGTCATGCACTGAGGAAATAAACGCTGCTTCCTGTGCGGTGACGGGCACACTGCCCGGATCTGTCACCACAATGCTCCAGCGTCCGCCACGGGACCAGGTTTTCTCAAACAGCGCCATATTGACAACGTAGCGCCTGTTCTTGCCCGAGCGCAGACTGATGGTGCGCTCGGCGAGGTCATAGCCAATCACCACGGCATAATGCCACTGCGGCCACCAGTCAAAGCGAAGGTTCTGCAGTACCAGCACCGGATGACCGCCCTGTACCTCGCGCAGCACGGCCTCCATCGAGGGAGCGAGTGGATACACCAGAAAACCTTCCCGGCGCGCCCGGGCCACCATTTCAAGTTGCAGGCTTCCCTTACGCCCGGGCAGGTAAACGGACTCCCGCAAAGATTCAGCGCTTACCTCGGCTCCCTGATAGGCGAGCACGGTGGCAAGGGAGGATGGGCCACACTGGTCACCTTCCTGGGGGAAAAAGGGTACATTCTGTAATTCAAAGGTGGTTGGTATCCCGGGATTTCCCGGAACAGGATGCAGAGGTGAGGGCGTTACCAAGGAACAACTGGCAAGCAGCCAACAAAGGGGAGAAACCAGAACCAGAAAACAGCGCTTTTGAGGGCTCACCCCTGCATACATCGGTTTTTCAGCAGTCGTACTATTTGTTAATACACCTGACAAAAGCAAAGACGTCCGTTGCACACAGCAAATCGGTGATCACAAGCACAACAAAAATGGTCACCAGCGCACCGATGATGCCACCGGCCGGGGCGTCCTCGAGTTGCAGATTCAGGGCTTCAATTTCCGCCGGCGTCATACTGGCAATACGCTGTTCTACCATTTCAGCTGTCACGCCCTGCTGTTGCAGTTGCTCCTTGAGTTCCTGCGATTGCAGGAGAGTCAAAAGCTCCTGTTTATCATAGCTTTGGCGGTTCTGATCAATCACTGCATCCGTTGAAATCATGCCGGCATAGGAAACTGAACTGACTGAGCAGGTAAAGACCATCAACAGCACTAAGAGTCGAATCATGGCATTCTTTTGTTGGGTAAATTTCATAAACCACCTCCTGGGTAGTGTCATCTTTTTTAAAGCGACCAAGACTCAGCCCTGCTCGCTATGCTTCGACGCTCAAACCCGCTTCGTCTGAACAAAGGCCCTTTCAGTTTAGGGGCCCTTTCAGTCTAGGCCCTAAACGCCTGCTTATCAACGTGATCCAATTTGCATATTGCATTCCTTACCCGGCATGGCCGCCGCTCTGGCTCGCCGGTCAAACAGTCTGCTCATAATCCCCGCGAACAGCGGCCTGCATGCGGGACACAAACTGACTGACAAATAAGCTGAGAAACAGGGTGGTACCGAACATCTCCAGGAATTCCTCCAGCATCAGGAAAGGGTGACTGACGGTATAAACCTCAACATCCATTGACGCCGCAATAGACTCGAAGAAGCCTTCTATCCCCTCGATGAAATCAATCCCAACTGCTGTCGCCCAGCAACCAAAGGCCGCCAGCACCAGAATGCGCTGGCGCATCTCCGGCAACTGCCGCCAGAGGAACAGCAGAATATAGAGTCCGACCAGGCCGAAAAAGGGCGCAAATACCCACTGCCAGTTGTAGGAGGGAAACACGCTGGCAATACCAAACAGCAGCGCCTTTTCATCGGAAGACGAGATTTGCCCGATATAGCCACCAACCCGCTCGTGAATCTTGGCGGCATCATCGGCGGACATATAAAAAAAGAACAGCGCCAGCAACAACCAACCCAGGGTACGGGCATTGACGACCCTGGATAAATAGTAGAGCCCTGATAACACCAGCCCGGTCACCGCCGCCTGCACAACAGAGAACCAGGTGCCCAGGCTCTCTTCCCTCGCAACATTGAAGATCTTTCGCAGCGAGGATGAATCGAGCAGTTGCAGGTAATTAAACAGGAAATCCAGCAGCTGGATAACCAGCTCAAAAGTCAGGCAGAAGAGTAAAACTCTCCTGGCCGCAGTCTTTGGTTCAGGCAGAACGATAATTGTAGTCAATCAAACACCCTGTGATGAAAAGCCGCTAGGCATGGTTCTGGGAGCAACGAGAGGCAAGATCTGATCCGTTATTATCTCGATCGCAGTTGAGACATGTATACCATTTTTTGCCGACATTACCCAACCGGCAACGTCCGGAACGGGCAGCTGCAAAAATTGACATGAGTACCAACGAATCTGCCGTTCTGGTAGAATTGCTGATCTTCAAAATCCGCTAAATTGGCTTTAAACCCTTGCAACACAACCAACCACAGGACATTTACCATGAGTCTTGCTGACCAAGTATTGGCCGTTAATGATGACCTCCCTATCCGCACCAATCTGCCCGTGCACAGCGGCAAAGTGCGCTCCGTATACTGGCTGACCGAGGCCGACAGCCGCCGCCTGATTAAAGAAAAGGGCTACGATGTCGCCCCGGATGCGCCACTGGCGATCATGGTGATCAGTGACCGCATCTCCGCCTTTGAGTGTGTGTGGCACGCCGAAGGCGGGATGCAGGGTGTACCCGGCAAAGGAGCGGCACTCAATGCAATTTCCAGTCACTGGTTTACCCGCTTCCGCGAGGCCGGCCTTGCCGACAGTCACATCCTGGATATTCCGCACCCCTTTGTCTGGATTGTCCAAAAAGCACGCCCGGTGATGATCGAGGCAATCTGTCGCCAGTACATTACCGGCTCCATGTGGCGCTCCTATGCCAACGGCGAGCGCGAATTCTGCGGCATCCAGATTCCCGACGGCCTGGAAAAAGACCAGATGTTACCGGAACTGCTGATCACCCCCTCCACCAAGGGCGTTTTAAAGGGCATACCCGGTGTGCCGGAACAGGATGATGTCAATATCACCCGCACTGACATCATTGATAACTACCAGGCGTTCAATTTCAGAAGCGTCGAAGATGTCGCCCTGTATGAAAAACTGCTGAAGGATGGCTTCGACCTGATCAGCGATGCACTGGCCGAACTGGATCAGATATTTGTCGATACCAAGTTCGAATTCGGCTATGTCACCGGTGCAGACGGCAGGGAAAAGCTGATCTATATGGACGAGGTGGGCACGCCGGACTCCTCCCGCATCTGGGATGGCCCCAGTTACCGCGAGGGCAAGGTGGTAGAAAACTCAAAAGAGGGCTTCCGCCAGCTGCTGCTGAACCACTTCCCCGAACCGGATATCCTGCTCAACAAGAACCGCATGGAGGAGCGCGCGGCCCTGGCACGCGATAATGCCCTGCCGACCGAGGTGATGATGGCCGTTTCCGAAACCTATCTCGGTATTGCCGAAAAAATCACCGGTAGGCAGATAGAGTTATCGGAAAACCCGAAGGCGGAAATTCTCACAATCCTTCGCGACCAGTACGGGCTGATCGATTGATCCGGTATGCCGGATTTAGCCGTGAATGAGACCCTTCCGGCTCTCAATATTATTGGCTGCGGCAGGCTGGCAAAAACCCTGGCCCGCCTTTGGCATTCACGAAACACGCTGGCGATAAAGCAGGTTCTCAACCGAACACCGGTAAGCGGTGAGGCTGCTACTGACTTTATTGGCGCCGGTTCTGCCGTAGCCACTGCTGCCGAATTGGGGGAAGCGGAGTTCTGGCTGATCGCCACGGACGACGCTTCCATCGCCGCTATTGCAGCAGACCTGGCAACCAGGTCTGTGATTCGACCCGGGGATGTTGTCTTCCACTGCAGCGGCGCACTGGCAAGCAATATTCTCGCCCCGCTGCAAGGCTGCGGGGCACAGGTTGCCAGTGTTCACCCCCTGCATGCATTTTCAGACCCTGTCACCTCAGTGGCCAGTTTTCCGGGCAGCTACTGCGCGGTTGAAGGCGATACTGAAGCGCTGGATAAAGTCATACCGATTTTCGAACAGGCAGGCGGAAGGCTGATCCCTATCGAGAGTGACAACAAGGTGCTCTACCATGCCGCCTCGGTGATGGGCTCCAACTTTCTGGTGACATTGCTGGATGCCAGCCTGAAAACCTTTGCTGCTGCCGGTGTCGAACCGACAAAGGCCGCCGAGATTTTGCGCCCCATCACCCATGCCATGATCGATTCGGCACTTGATTCCGACCCCATTCGGGCGCTTACCGGCCCCATAGCCCGGGGTGATACCGGCATTATCGAAAAGCAGTTTGCCGCTCTCAGGGAAAAGCTGCCGGAACTGACCGAACTCTATCGATCGCTGGGCCTTGGAAACATCAGGCTTTCAGAACAGAAAGGACAGGCAGATCCTCAAGCCCTGGGCAGGCTGGAACAATTTCTCAGAAAAAACTGAGGCACAACTAACGCCGCGGGTGCGTCTTGCGCCACTGCCAGGGATTGACCGGATTGCTTTCCTGCCACAGCCCCGCCTGCTTGGCACGCGCCTCCTGCTCGGCAAATTGATACCTGGAGCGGTCCTGCTCACCCTGCTCTTCTGACCAGTAGCGATACCACCAGGCCATGCCCGTTGTCAGCTGGGCCATTCCGGCATCCAGGGTTTTGCCGCACTGCGGGCAGTCCGCGGGTTGCAGCCAGACTTTTGCCACCAGCCTTCCGTACTTGTCGGTTTTGAAAATTTCCAGCCGCACCTGTTTGCCTTCGAGCAGTTGTGACAGGTGCTGCTTCGATTTGCGGCCATAGGGCTGCCCCAGCTCCGGGGCATCAATACCGGATATCCGGATTTTATGTTTTTCACCGAGGTTGTCTGCAACAGTGATCGAATCGCCGTCCGCAACGCGAACCACGCTGAATTCGCCCGCCGTGGGCGGCCCGCCGCAGGCCAGCAGTGGCAGGATCAGCCAGATCAGCAAAATTCGCCGATGTCTCATCTGATCGTACTACCTCCCTGAACCTTTGCGCCCGGCGGACCTTCTCGCTGGCGGCCTGCCGGTTTTTGGCAAGCCGGTATGCTGGGTCCGTGCGGGGTTAAAGTGGGCACCCATTTTTTTTGCTCCCCGCTGATCGGGGGTGTCCGCAGGAACCAGGCAGTGCTTCCCCCGGCCTATGAGATCGGCGCGGCCCATTTCTTTCAGTGCCCCGCGCAACAGCGGCCAGTTGTCCGGATCGTGATAACGCAAAAACGCTTTGTGCAGTTTTCGCTGCTGTTTGGTTTTGGCGCTGTGGACCTGCTCCGTCTTGTAGCCGACCTTGTGCAGGGGGTTGCGCTCGGAATGATACATGGCCGTGGCCAGTGCCATCGGTGATGGATAGAAGTTTTGCACCTGGTCGACACGAAACCTGTTGGCCTTGAGCCAAAGCGCCAGGTTCATCATCTCCGTGTTGGTGGTACCGGGATGCGCCGCAATAAAATAGGGAATCAGGTACTGCTCCTTGCCCGCCTCTTTCGAGAACTTGTCGAACATCTTCTTGAACCGGTCATAGCTGCCCATGCCCGGCTTCATCATTTTTGACAGGGTTTCGTGCTCGGTGTGCTCGGGGGCAATTTTCAGGTAACCGCCAACGTGGTGTGTCACCAGCTCACGCACGTACTCCGGGTCTTCCACCGCCAGGTCGTAGCGCAGGCCGGAGGCAATCGCCACCCGCTTTACACCCGGTAGCGAGCGTGCCTTGCGATAGAGCTCGGTGGTGGGGCTGTGATCCGTATTGAGGTTTTTGCAAATTGTCGGGTAGACACAGGACAGGCGCCGACACCCCTCCTCAATCTCCTTGCTCTTGCAGTTGAGACGATACATGTTGGCCGTCGGCCCGCCAAGATCCGATACCGTGCCGGTAAAACCCGGCACCCTGTCGCGCATATCTTCGATTTCCCGCAGGATGGATTCCTCTGAACGGCTCTGGATAATGCGCCCCTCGTGCTCGGTAATGGAGCAGAAGGTACAGCCGCCAAAGCAGCCGCGCATGATGTTTACCGAAAAGCGGATCATTTCATAGGCGGGGATCTTTTCCTGCCCGTAGGCGGGATGCGGTACCCGCTGGTAGGGCAGGTCAAACACCCCGTCCAGCTCCTCCGTGGTCAGGGGGATTGGCGGCGGGTTTACCCACAGTTCGCGCTGGCCGTGCCGCTGGACAATAGGGCGCGCATTGCCGGGGTTGGTCTCGCGGTGGAATACCCGCGACGCATGGGCGTAGAGCACTGCATCATTGCGCAGTTTTTCGTAGGATGGCAGGCGCACGTAGTGATTGCCCGGGTCGGCGTTGAGCGCCGCAGCATCCGGCATCACCCGCACCCGCTGCCGGTTCTCGGGCAACTGCTCCGCCTGCCACTGCTGGATGGATTTCTCCAGGTAGGGATTATGAATCGGGTCAACTTTGCCCGGCGCATCCATCCGCACCGAGTTGATTTCGGTCCAATCATCACCCACCAGGGGCACCGGCAACGCCTTGCAGAAAAATGCCGTGCCGCGAATATCAGTCATGGCGTCGATCGACTGCCCGTTTGCCAGCCGATGGGCAATCTCGCACAGCGCCCGCTCGGCATTGCCATAGACCAGCATATCGGCCGTGGAATCGGACAGAACCGAGCGCCGCACCTGGTCATCCCAGTAATCATAGTGGGCGAGACGGCGCAGGCTGGCCTCAATGCCACCAATCACCACCGGCACCTCGCTGTAGGCCTCCTTGCAGCGCTGGGAGTAGACCGTCACCGCCCGGTCAGGGCGCTTGCCGGCAACATTCCCGGGGGTATAGGCATCGTCACTGCGCAGTCGTCGATCCGCCGTGTAGCGGTTGATCATGGAGTCCATATTGCCCGCCGACACCCCGAAAAAAAGATTCGGCTCGCCAAGCGCCATAAAGGCATCCTTACTGCGCCACTCGGGCTGGGCAATGATACCGACCCGAAAACCCTGTGCCTCCAGTACCCGGCCAACCACTGCCATGCCAAAGCTGGGGTGATCCACATAGGCGTCCCCCACCACCAGAATAATGTCGCAACTGTCCCAGCCCAGTGCGTCCATCTCTGCACGGGACATGGGCAAAAAACCGGCGGTGCCAAAACACTCGGCCCAGTATTTGCGGTAGGAAAAGAGGGGTTTCACTTCAGGCATGGAGCAACGAGTAAGAGGTCAAAGAATGGTAACTGACGTCCATTGTACTCCATGTGGGTACCGGTTAAGAAATCAATACGCCACTCAAAGTGGCCTTCTGAAGCCAAGACGTGGAATGCGCACGGTATTCGAAAGAGACAAGGGGGATTGAGAAGTTGACAAAATTTCTGGGCACTAGCCCCCCAGATATACTCTGCTCACTCTGGTGTTTATGCCGGTGAACAGTTCATAGGAAATAGTACCGGCAGCATGGGCAACCTCGTTGACAGACAACACGGTGCCGTGGGCTGCCCTGCCCCAGAGCACAACTTCGTCCCCGGGTCTGGCCTCCGGCAGCTCAGTGAGGTCCACGGTCAGGAAATCCATCGACACCCGGCCGGCCAGCACTGCTCTCTCTCCACTGACCAGCACCGGCGTTCCGGAGGGCGCATGGCGCGGATAACCGTCGCCATAACCGATTGCCACCACGCCGATACGGGCAGGACCCTGTGCCGTCCAGGTCTGGCCATAACCAACGCAATCACCCTTTTCCAACAACTTGATATCCACAATTTCAGCGCTCAGCGTCATCACCGGCTGCAACTGGTCAGCGATGGGATGATCCTCGACAAAGGGGTTGCTGCCGTAGAGCATGATTCCAGGCCGCACCCAGTCAGCGCGGGTTTCGGGGAAGGCTGTCAGTGCCGCCGAGTTTGCCAGCGAGATTTCACCGGCAAGCCCTTTGCTTGCCTTTTTGAAACAGTCAAGCTGAGACCGGGTGTAGCCGTTATCCGGCTCGTCGGCACTGGCAAAATGGGTCATCAGCCGGATGCTGGCAACATTGGCCGAGGCCCACAATTGCTGATATACAGCGCGAAAGGAGCCGGGCGAAAAGCCCAGCCGGTGCATGCCGGAATCCATCTTTAACCAGACCGTTAGCGGCACGGCCAGTTTTGCATTCACCAGATCACTCAGCTGTTGCGGTGTGTGAATCACAATATCCAGCTTATTTTCGATAATCGCCGGCAGCTCATCGCGCTCAAAAAATCCGCCGAATAGCAGGATCGGCTGTGCAACGCCTGCCGCGCGTAATTCCAGTGCCTCGTTGATCTCGGCAACGGCAAAGGCATCGGCATCCGCCAGGCTTCTTGCCAACTCGACAGCACCGTGGCCATAGGCATTGGTCTTGATCACTGCCATCGCACGGCTGTCGGGTGCCAGTTTTTTTGCCAGCCGGTAGTTGTGGCCGAAGGCCGACAGGTCAATGGTTGCGACTGCTTTGCGGCTCATGCGTTTTATCCGTGCGGACTCGTTTGTTACCCAAGGGTACATTGTAACGGCTGTTCTGCAGCGGATCAGCAGGCTTGTTCCAGAACACCGAATTCACAGTATCTGCTTGATTTACGGGCATTGTCGACCTATCGTGCCCCCCTGTTTCAATCAACTGGAGTTAGGAATCATGAGTCAACGCGAAGTTGTAGTTTTGAGTGGCGTGCGTACCGCCATTGGTGATTTTGGCGGCAGCCTGAAAGACATCCCGCCAAGCGACCTGGCCGGTCAGGTTGTTGCCGAAGCGGTCAGGCGCTCTGGCGTCGCGCCAGAGGACATTGGCCATTGCGTCATCGGCAATGTGCTCCACAGCGACCGCCGCGACCTCTACATCTCCCGCGTTGCCGCTCTGAAAGGCGGCCTGCCGGTAGAAACACCGGCACTGACCGTGAACCGCCTGTGCGGCTCCGGCCTGCAGGCAGTGGTTTCTGCCGCACAAATGATTCTGCTCGGCGACTGCGATGCGGCCGTTGCCGGTGGTGCAGAGTCCATGTCCCGAGCACCCTACTGGCTGCCCGCGGCCCGCTTCGGTGCCAAAATGGGCGACGGCGTGATGGTGGATTCAATGACCAGCGCCCTGACCTGCCCGATTGGCGACACCCACATGGGTGTAACGGCGGAAAACCTGGCGGAAAAGTACGATATCAGCCGCGAGGAGCAGGACGAACTGGCGGCAGAGAGCCATCGGCGAGGGCAGAGAGCCATCGAAGAGGGGCGCTTCAAATCACAGATCCTTCCGATCGAAGTAAAAACACGCAAGGGCGTGATCCCGTTTGACCAGGACGAGCATGTGCGCATGAACTGCACTGCTGAAAACATGGCCGGGCTGCGTGCCGTGTTCAAAAAAGACGGCACTGTAACCGCGGGTAACGCCTCCGGCATCAACGACGGTGCCGCGGCAATGGTAATGATGGAAAAAAGCGTTGCTGAAGCAAAGGGCCTGAAGCCGATGGCTCGCCTGGTCGGCTATGCCACCGCGGCAGTCGAACCTCACATCATGGGAATCGGGCCAGCCCCTGCGGTGCGCAAACTGGTTGAGAAAACCGGCGTCAGCATCGAGCAGATCGACGTCTGGGAAGCGAACGAAGCTTTCGCCGCCCAGGCACTGGCGGTTACCAAGGAACTTGGCCTCGACCCTGAAAAGGTAAACCCCAACGGTTCCGGTGTCGGCCTTGGTCACCCTGTCGGCGCCACCGGCTCGATTATCACGGTGAAAGCACTTTATGAACTGGAACGCATCGGCGGACGCTATGCTGTCTCAACCATGTGTATCGGCGGCGGGCAGGGCATTGCTGCACTGTTTGAGCGTTGCCAGTAGTGACTACTGCCGGGGCACAAACTCGGAGCCTCGCCTGCAAAGGCGGGGCTTTTTTTGTCAGGGGATATCCGCTGACGCAATAAACAGCAGGCTGATCTCCCGCCACGAATGAGATGTTGATCAGCGCTGAAAACTCTCGGCAATCCACTGTCGCACTGCTCTCACCACGCCCTCAGGAGAACGTGCCCAGCCGGTGTGGCCCAGGTGCTCGCCCTGCTCCTTCTCGCCCAGTGTAATCCGCGTCAGCTGCGCATTGATAAAAGGCGAACTGGCTCTGTCAATCGCGGCGCTGGAAGCGAATTCATCCTTCTCGAAGGCAATGGAGATAACCGGGCCACAGAAGTCGGCGACGTTTTCGGCCAGCCCCTTGTGATCACCAAAATCGAAACTGCCGGTGCTCGCCCACTGGCACCACTGGCGCATCATTGCCGCGGACTCCCTGCCGCCAAAACCGACCCGGTGACCGGGGTAGTAGCCGGGAAACGCGCTGAAGGCCGGCATCAGCATGCAAATCAGCCGAATCATATTGCCCTGTTTTCCCGGATAATCCCTGAAGTAGGGAAACGCACAGGCGAGATGAACAACCCCGGCAATCTGTTGCGGATGCATTCCACTATAGAGGGTGGCGAGATGCCCCCCCAGACTATGCCCGGCCAGAAGGAGTGGTACACCGGATTCCTGCGCCGAGAGCCAGTCCAGCAACGCGGGTATGTCGCGCTGCAGAAAATCATCCAGGCAATGAGTGTCGCTTCTCGAAGGCGGCGGGGTGCTGAGACCGTGACCGCGCTGCTCCATCACCAGCGTCGACACCCCCGTGGCGGACAACTGTTGCGCCAGTTTTCGGTAAAGTTTTGCCTGAATACCCAGTGCCGGCAATACCAACATGGCGGCAAGCGGTTTCTCCGCTGGCGCCCAGTAGGCAGGTATTGTTTTGTTGTCACTGGCGGTGACGCTGATGGTTTCCATGGCTGATTACGGCTGCTGGCTAGAGTGAATTGATGCGCTCAACTATCGTGGCAGGAATCTCGGCGCTGCGATTGGCACGGTAATCGTAAAAGACCATCAGGCCCTGCCCCTCTGCAGCCATGGCATCAAAGTTTTCACTGAAGACAACGTACTCCATGAGAAACTTTTTTGCCGCCAGGTCCCTGATTCGGCAGGCGATGTGGATGCGATCAGGATAGGTGAGCGGCAACAGGAACTGGCACTGGGTGCTGGCGAGGATCGGGCCGATGCCAGAGTCCTGCATGTGTTCCATGACGCCCAGCCTTTCAAAGCAGGCGATGCGGACATCCTCGAAATAGCGAAAATAAACGGTATTGTTGACGTGGTTAAAGGCATCCATATCGCCCCAGATCACATTCTGGGAAATACAGATCGGGTAACCCCTGAGGGCATCAATCATAGTACACTCTTACTGGTTTCAGGAATGCTCGAGGCGCGCTGCGCCCTGTGAAAAATACTCAATAACTCTAGCACACATGCTTAACTACAACATCGGGGTACTCACACTATGCTCTACCTTCAGGACCTTAAGGATGGTTTGGAATTTGATCTTGGATCCTATGAAGTCAGCAGGGAAGAAATGCTGGATTTTTCAGCCAAGTACGATCCACAGGCTTTCCACCTGGACGACGCTGTCGGGGAAAAATTATTCGGCGGCATTATCGCCAGTGGCTGGCACACGGCCAGCATCGGCCAACGGCTGGTTGTAGATAATTTCCTCGGCAAGGCGGCGTGCCTGGCATCACCCGGCTGCGAAAAAGTCGGCTTCCACCAGCCAGTCTATGCAGGAGATGTCCTGTCGGGGAAGCTCACCGTGATGGAAACAAAGCCATCGGCCAGCAAGCCGGATCGCGGTACCGCAAAGTTGAATATCGAACTTACCAACACACACGGAGATAGAGTGCTCTCGGTTGTGGGTATCGTCATGGTTGCCTGCAGACCAGCCCCGTAAACAGGGTTTCTGCAGCTCGGTTTACCCGCGGCAAAAGAGAGCAAAGCCATGTTATCCGCCTACAATCTTGCCATCATCTCTGCAGGGCTGTTTTTTCTGTGCGGACTGTTGACCGGGATCTGGAAATACCGGCAGATGACAGCAAGCCATGAGGGCATCGCCCACCGTTATGTGGATATCGCTCACCGGGCATCGCTGCTCTACAGCTTTGCAGCTATCCTGCTCGCCAAATTTGTCGAAATCAGCCAACTGGGGGACACACTGGAACTGATAGCCGTGGCCCTGCCCCTGGCTTACTTTGCCATCGCCATCCTCAACTACATCGCAGCGGGGATAAAGAAACAAACCGATAACATGGTGCGGGATCGCGGCAAAGCGACTGGTTTTTTTGTCTGGACGCTGGTGGCGGCAGAGTTGGGCGGGT
>JBFFTH010000027.1:0-18448 GCA_041571855.1 Porticoccaceae bacterium | reverse complement strand
GGCACCAAGTACAGCGAGGCCATGAAGGCCACGGTGCTGGACGAACAGGGCAAGGAGCAGCCCATGATCATGGGCTGCTACGGCATCGGCGTCAGCCGCGTGGTTGCCGCTGCCATCGAGCAGAACCACGATGACAGCGGCATTATCTGGCCACAAGCACTGGCGCCGTTCCAACTCGCCATTGTGCCGATCAATATGCACAAGTCCGACAGCGTGCGCAAAAAATGTGAGCATCTTTACACCGAGCTCCGCGATAAGGGCTGCGATGTACTGTTGATGGATGAGCCTAAGGCGCGACTGGGTGTGATGCTGGCAGATGTGGAGTTGATCGGCATCCCCCACCGCATCGTGGTCGGTGACCGCGGCCTGGAAAAAGGTACCCTTGAGTACCGCAACCGTCGCGATGCGGAGAACCGGGATATTCCCGCGGATGAAATCCTGGATTTTCTCGACGGGATACTGGGCTGATCCACAAACCGATCACATGGGGGCACAGGCTGGATAAATGCAGGCAATGATCAGGACAATCACTACCCGTGTCACCCTGCTGCTGACTGTGCTGTCCATCGCCTTTTGCAGTCACGCACAGAGCAACACCCCCGCCGAGGCTGACCGCGCGCTGCTGGAGCTGCTGAAAAAGACCGTCGCTGAGGCCGACAGTTTTGAAGATCGCTTTGATGCCGAAGTCTGGCTGATGGCCAAATCCAATGAGCTGAAAAGGTTCATCAAGGATGGAGCAAAGCGGCTTCAACTGCTGAAAAAAATACACCGCGAGGCAACACGTGCCGGTCTCTCTCCCGAGGTAGTACTGGCAGTCATTGAAATTGAGAGCCACTTCGATCCCTATGCTGTCTCCCGCGCCGGCGCCCAGGGCATGATGCAGGTGATGCCATTCTGGAAAAATGAAATCGGTCGCCCTGATGACAACCTGATCAATACCGACACCACCCTGCGCTACGGCTGCACCATTCTCAAGTACTACCTCGACAAGGAAAATGGCAATCTCAGCGACGCTCTCGCCCGCTACAATGGCAGTTACGGCCAGTACTGGTATCCTGAGCGGGTGCTGCTGGCCTGGGAAAAGCGCTGGCGATGACAGACCCGAACCCGTCGCCCACGCCTTTCATTGCCTCCCCCATGTTCTTCTCCCACCCTAGTGGCTGAATGGTTGTCACCTCCTGACGCGGGAGAGAAAACCCCGCAAGAAAAGCGGGGCCTCCATTGCGCCCTTTCCCGAAAAGGCTTCCGGCAGCGCTTGATCAGCCACTTCTAAAACACTGTATCTCGTGCGAACATGGCCGTGTACCTTGCGACCTTCCAGGTTTGACAGCTTCAAACCGCTATATAAAAACGGGAGTCGATCATGCGGATAGATATAAAAACCCTGAAGTCATTCCTTGCCGTGCTGGCACTGGCCCCGGTGATTGCCCTGGCGAATGATACCCCTGCCCCCTCACACGGGATCGGGTATCCAACCGGCTGGCAAAACTGGGCCACCATTGCTGTTTCCCATCGAACGGATAACAGCACACTGAGAGTTATTCTCGGCAATGAAATTGCGGTTGAGGCCGCGCGCACGGGTATGACAAACCCCTGGCCCGATGGCGCTGTGCTTGGAAAAGTCGTCTGGAAAGACAGCCAACTGGAAAACTGGCAGGCTGCCACTGCGCCCGGCGAATTTGTTCATGCTGAATTCATGTTCAGAGATGCAACAGAATACGCCGATACCGAGGGCTGGGGCTGGGCGCGCTGGGTCGGGTTAGAGCAGAAAGCCTTTGATGGCGGCCCGGAAACCTGTATCTCGTGTCATACGCCGGTGAAAGATCGCAACTGGGTGTTTACCGAACCCGCGTCGCTACCACCCCTGAAGTAATTACCAAAGCCCGTCACAGACACGCCCCGCAAACGGGTATGCCCGATCAATGGGCAGTGGTATACAGGAATATGCTGGCCAGGGTATCGCGCTGACTTGAAACCCTAACCTTTGACCCTGCCACTGCCTGAACGGGATACCGAGGCAGTATTGCGGTGACAGTTGAGGTAATTTGAGCTGTGCAACCACTTCTGATCAGGATAGTAGGTAAACAGCAACTGGCCGCCCTTCATGTTATCCACGACTTCCGTTATCACTTCCTGGCGAACAGCCGGGCATCCTAAGCTGCGACCAATACGGCCGTAGTCCTCGGCCCACTCGGGATCAACATAATCAGCCCCGTGGATGACAATGGCGCGGTCTCTGGCGCGATCATTGATGCCGGGTTCCAGCCCATCCAGGCGCAGGGAGTAGCCGTGCTTTCCGTAATAGGTTTCACTGGTTTGAAACAGTCCAATGCTGGACTGATTGCTGCCAACTTTGTTGGAGAACTTTTGCGGTTCCCGGTTTCCGGAGTTTTTACCGTGAGCAACGAGCTCATGGAATAAAAGCGACTCCTGTTCCAGGTCGAAAACCCAGAGACGCTTTTGGTCTGACGGCAGGGAAAAATCGATGACTGCCAGGCGCCGAGGGGCTTCAATGCCAGAAGTCACCGCACATTGGGTTGCTTGCAGGGCATTCAAAAGCACCTGCCTGTCGAGCCCAGGAGCCTCGGAAGACAGCTGGTCGGCATGGGAAAGATAGCTACCAGCGTGCAGCAGCGACGCCAGCGTCAGACTTAGCAGATATACAAAGACCCTGAAGGCGCTAAAAAAGCGTCTCATAAGCATGTAAAACCTCTTTTTGGTAATAATCCAGCGTAAGCAGCAAGTAAAACTGTTTTACCGGTTAAGCAATGGTCGCTATGATCAGATAGTGACTGGGCCGGTTAAATTTGGAGCGGATTGTAATACACTTTAAAGAAAAAGAAAATGTTTAAATTTCACGCACTTAGAACGCTAACCTGCGCCACTCTGGGAATACTCATCGTGCTGGCAGCCTCTGCCAGGGCTGAGGTCAATGCGCCCGCTCCCTCCCCCTGTCAACCGGTAACGGCCTCATCCACGCTGTTGCAGGGCGTTATTGATGAGTTGGGGAACATCACCGATCTGTCCGTTTACTGGCGTAACCGACGCCATTTGGCCGCGCTGGCTGACGAAATCAACCAATTACAGGCAGATGGCCTGAGGCCCGAACATTACCGGTTTTCGCCTCTCCGGGATCTGCTCACGGCTGTAGAGCAGGGACAAGCCCTGGACACCTGCAGCGTAGCGCTGATCAACCAGGCCTATATCTCGGCGTTGGCGGATCTGCACTTTGGTCGGATTGACCCGGGCGAGCAGAAACTTTTCTGGTACGCCAAATCGACGCCTGATACCACTCGCAAAAGCAGGCTCTTGGAGGTTGCGGCAGTTGGCATAATCGAGGGCATCGACAGGGCATTCAGCGCTGCCCGGCCATCGCTGCCGGAATACCAGCGCCTGAGCCGCGCCTATCAGCTGGCGTTGCAGACTCTGCCGGCAGCCTGGACCACTATTCCTGATGGAGGCCTGCTGAGAGCCGGCGCTGCAGATGACAGGGTCGCCCTGGTCAGGCAGCGACTGAAAGAGAGTGGCTATCTGCCTGCGACTGCAGTCAGCACAAAAGATGACAGGGTTTTTTCCCGGCCATTAGCTGAAGCTGTTATGCGTTTTCAAGTGGATCACTACATCAAGGTCGATGGCGTAGTCGGGCCCAATACCATCAGGGAGATGAACATCCAGCCCGCTGCGCGAATTGAACAGCTCAGGGCCAATCTGGAGCGCCTGCGCTGGTTTGCCAATGATATTGAAGAGACGATGGTAGTGGTGGATATCGCCGGCGCAAAAATCTATTACACGCAGGCAGGCTCATTGCGACTGAAAACCAAAGCACAGGTGGGCAGGCCGAGCCGTGAAACTCCCCCGCTGAAATCCCGGATCACCTATGTCACCCTGAATCCCACCTGGACAGTGCCACCCACCATTCTGAAGAAGGATGTACTGCCCGCAGTGCGCAGGGATATCAATTACCTGAAAGAACAACGGATGCGTGTTTTCGACCACGCCGGCAATGAACTGGCACCCGAGTCCATTGACTGGAGAAGGCCGGGCGCCATCATCATTCGCCAGGACGCCGGCCCCCATGGCGCACTGGGAAGAGTCGCCTTCCGCTTTGCCAACCCCTTTGCGGTCTTTTTACACGACACGCCGAGCAAGAAAAAATTTGCCAGAAACAGTCGGTTTTTCAGCTCCGGCTGTGTCAGGGTGGAACAGGCCGAAACCTTGTCGGAGCTGCTGTTTGAAGACGCCCCGCGGACACTGTTTGAGCAATTCATTGAATCAGATGCAACCGGCAAACCGATTAATTTGTCGCTGCCAACCCCGGTGCATCTGTTGATGGTTTACTGGACCGCCAGTGTCCAGGAAGAGGACAACCTGCGATACAGGCCGGACAGCTATGACCGGGATAGAGGGTTGCTGGCCCTGCTGGATCAACCGTGAACTGCGCGACGAAACCTCTGACCCGCCCGATCACTGCTAGTGTCGAAACAACCACAGGATTGCCGAGATAAGGACGCTCAGCAGAATCATGCTGGTAACGGGGAAGTAAAACGTAACGTTGTCGCGCCTGATGATCAAATCCCCAGGCAAGCGTCCCAAAGGCAAGGTGCTTAACCACGGCCAGGCAATGCCAGCGACAAGAAGCATCAGACCAATAATGATAAGTGTTTTCTGCATTCCGTTTACCTTGCAGCATCAAAGGCGCGGCGAGTAGTGGATCACGATAGAGATTTCTGCTGGCTGGCAGTTCAGCGTGACTCGGCAACCGCGGTCATCGTCACCCCGAACAGCAGCGCGTAAATCACCGGTATCACGCAGAGGGTAAACAGCGTCGACAACAGCAATCCGCCAATAATAGCAACTGCCAGCGGTTCCCACATCTCGCCACCTCCCAGATAGAGCGGAATAAGGCCAAACACTGTCGTGGCGGTGGTCAGCAGGATGGGGCGCATACGGCGCTGCCCTGCTTCGATAATCGCCTGGGCAGGGGGCAAACCGGTTTCATCGATTTCAAACTGAATCCTCTCAAGCAGGACGATGGCATTGTTAATCACAATACCCGAGAGAGAAACCACCCCCAGCAGGGTCATAAAACCAAAATAAGAGCGGGCCAGCAGCAGACCGACAACAACACCGATCAGGCCGAGCGGAATGGTGGCCAGAACCACCACAGACTTGCGGAAAGAATTGAACTGGCTGACCAGCAAAAAGACGATGATAAAGCCCGCCAGCGGCAGCTTCTCGACGATTGACTGGTTCGCCTGCTCCGAGCTTTCAGCCTCGCCGCCAAACTCGTAGCGGTAACCGAAAGGCCATCCCTGCTGTGCCTGCTGGAGCAGCGGCTCAAGTTCGCGAAATGCCTGGCTGGCGGTCATGTCCTCGCTGACCTGTGCGCCGATGGTGACCGTTTTCTCGCGATCCCGGCGCAGGATGCGGGCCGGCTGCCAGACCACCTCAATCTCTGCCACCTGTCGCAACGGCACGGAGATGAGTCCTGACTGAGCATACACCGTCAACGCCTCAAGCTTACCGATGTCACGGCGATCGGCGGCCAGGGAGCGCATCACCACCGGGATCACATCCTCATCCTCGCGATACTGGGTCAGCTCAACACCTGACAGGCCTGTCTGCAACGAGGAGGCGATATCCCTGTTGGATACACCGGCGCGGCGAGCGGCTGTCTGGTCGATGTTGATCATCAGCTTCTTGATCGGCATACCCCAGTCGTCGCTGATGGCTTTCAGGCCGCCTACCCGGGTCATCAGTTGTTTGACCTGCTCAACCCGCATCATCAACTCGCCGCTGTCGGGCCCACTGAGGCGGATTTCGACCGGATTCTCCACCGCCTTGCCATTTTCAATTTTTCGCAGTTTCAGCAGCAAATCCGGGTAGTGACTGAAGGCATGGGCATCCAGTTCGGCCATGACCCGATCGATCTCCTCCACCGAGGTTACCTTCACCACCAGCAGGGCGTAATTGGAGGTTCTGGGCTTAGGGGTATGGGTGAGCAAAAAACGTGCGCCACCAAAGCCGACATAGCTTACCCAGTCAGTGACACCCTGGTCGCGACCCTCCCCCACTTGTAACTCACTCTGGATAAAGGCTTCAATTTGCCGGGTCACTGCATCCATGGTTTCTATCCTGGTGCCCACCGGCAGTTCCAGTTCCACCTTGAAATAGGGCCTGTCAGAAAGGCCGAAAAACAGTTTCGGCACATGGTTGAAGCCCTGCATGGCGAGGAGAAAAATCAGCGCCGTCGCCATCAGCGACATCCACCGGTAACGCAACAGGGTCGTCAGCAGGCCGCGGTAGGCGCGGTAAAAAGCTCCGCTGAGATCCTGTTTCCTCTCGCTCACTTTCATAAAGTAGACACAGAGCATCGGAATGATGCTCATCGATATCAGCCAGGAGCAGAGCAGGGTAATGGTAACCACCTTGAACAGTGAGGCGGTATATTCACCGGTGGAAGACTCGGCGAGAAAGATTGGCAGGAAAGCTGCCGCCGTTGTCAGCGACGATACCATCAGCGGCGTTTTCAGCTGGTTGGCTGAGTGTATGGAGGCTTCCACCGGGGACTTGCCCTGCGACATTTCTACCATGATGTTTTCAGAAACCACAATGCCGTTATCCACCAGCATGCCGAGGGAAATAATCAATGCTGCCAGTGAAATCTGGTCGAGCCCGATGTCCAGAAGCGACATAAAAAGTATCGCCGAAACGATGCTGGCAGGAATCAGCAGCGCCACAATCATCCCTGTCCTGATGCCCAGTGTCAGCAGCATCACCAGGGACACCACGGCAATTGACTGCAACAGGTTCATGGTAAAGTCGCTGACCTTGTTCAGTACCTCATCCGGCAAAAAGGCCACCAGCGAGAACTCAACGCCAATGGGATAGACAGTCTCCAGGTAGCCGAGCTTGTCCCTGACCTGCTCGCCGAGACGAATATTGTTACCGCCCTCGCGCATGGAGATGGCCAACGCCAGCGCGCGCTCCCCGTTGCTGCGAACGACGGTTTCTGCCGGATCGGCGTACCCCCGGTAGACGCTAGCAATGTCACTCAAAAACAAGACCTGGCTGCTGTTGGGCACGCTGATCACCGTGGAACCGATTTCAGCAACGGATTCAAAATTGCCGGTCGGTTGAAGGGTAATCTTCTCGGGTCCCAGATTGATAGAGCCTCCGGGAATGATGATGTTGCGACCCGCCAGTTGCTCACGTAACTGGGATGGCGACAAACCCAGCTCGGCGAGCCGGGCGTGGTCGTACTCAATAAAAATACGTTCTTCCTGGGCACCGAGAATTTCTACCTTGGCGGTCTCCGGCAAGCGCAAAAACTCATCCTTGACCTGTTCCGCAATCTCCTCCAGTTCGCGATAACTAAAGCCCTCTGCGGTCAGGCCAACCACTATGCCAAATACATCGCCGAACTCATCGTTGACAATCGGGGCATGTGCATCTTCCGGCAAGTCATCTCTTGCCCCATCGATCTTGCGCCGCAGGTTGTCCCAGATCGGTCGCATCTCGGTATAGCTGTCAAGAATGTTGACCTTGACGATGGATACTCCGGTGCGAGACTCGCTAGTGACGTAATCGAGCTCGGGGATTTCCTGTATCACCTTTTCCAGCGGATTGCTCACCAGCAGTTCGACCCTTTCCGGGCTGGCACCGGGAAAGTAGGTAATAACCTGGGCAGTGCGGATAATGTAACCGGGATCATAATCCTTTGGCATATTTATAAATGCCATTGCGCCAAACAGCAGCGCGGACAGCAGTAACATCAGTGACGTGCGGTTATTGGTAATGGCGAAACGGGTAATGTTCAATGCTTTTTCCTGGCCACCAACTCCGGGTTTCCGGATCTAGATTTTGACCTTCATGCCGTCAGAGACCTTGCTCATGCCGGCCGTGATCACCTGATTGCCTGCCGATACACCACTGAGCACCTCAATGCCGAGTGGCGTAAGCTCACCAACGGTCACTGCCGTGCGCTTTACCTGCCCCACGCCTTCGGAAACGGCCTCCACAATGAAGACAAAATGACCACTGCTGTCTTTCAACACGCTGTGTGGTGGCAGATAAAAAAGATTGTCAGTGACCACTCCGTGACTTTTATCGCAGATCACGCGGGCAGCCATACCCGGCAAAATCAACCGATCATCAGGATTGGGCATGGAGAAGACTGCTTCGTAAGTCTTGGTGACCTCATCGGCCTGGGTAGATATCTCCTTGAAACGCAGGGGGTAGCGGGCATCAATAGCGTCGAACACTGCAATGCAAGAGGTATCTGGTTCATCCCGATCTCCTGAAAACTGAATGATCACGCTCTCAGGCAGGTTGATATTCAGGGTCACCTCGGAAAGATCATGAAGGGCAAGAATGGGCTGCTTGGCGGAAACTTCCTGAAAATTCTCCGTGTATTTACTTGCAATAATCCCGGCAAAAGAAGCGTACAGCTCGGTGTAGCGCAGGTTGTTTGATGCCGTCTCCAGCCTCGCCTTGGCGGAGTTGTACTGGGATTGCAACTGGTCGTAGTCGGCGCTGGAAATATACTGCTGGCGAATCAGATTTTGCGCCCGATCGAAATCGGCCTTGGCCTTGTTGAATTGAGACTGGGCCTCATCGCGCTGAATTCTGAAGTCGGTATCATCCAGTTTTGCCAGCAATTGACCGGACACCACCTGATCTCCGGGTTTCACCAACAGCCTGACCAGCTCACCCGACACCTTGAATGACAGGTCGGCCTTGCGAGCGGCATCGACCACCGCTGTGAACTCCACCAGCCTGGTCGCCTCTGGAGAACTGACGGTCACCGTTCGCACCGGTCGCAGCGGTTTTTCAACGTCAACCGGCGCGCGCTCGCCGCACCCGCTGAGGATTACGGCCAGCCCGACAATCAGCATCCCTGCGGCGTGCAGGGCGGGGATCTTCAACACTTTGGCCTCCCGGGTTTTTTCAGTTGTCAAACGAGAATAAACAGTCCCGGGTGAACCCGCAACAACTGTTCCGTATATACAAACCTGCAATTCATTGCGAGCGATAGATCAGATCGACTGACTGCCCGGCGCCGACTTCGGTTTCCAGGAACAGCCTGTCCGTCAACTGGTACTCGACAAAGAGCTTGTTGAGCTTATCCACCACACCGTAACCGTAGCGTATGTACAAATCCGGGGTCAGGTATTTGCCCAGTATCAGGCCAAGCGTTTCGACCCCGTCCTCGGCGCTGACTTCCACGTTGTCGAGCCCGGTGGCCGCAGCAATTTTAGAAGTAACCAAGGGGCTCTGGGATACCGCAAACGACAATGCCGCATTGGCGATCATGTTCTGGTCGGACCTGCCGGCATGGTCCAGTGGTTTGCCGGTAATAATATAGGAAAGGATTTCACTGTCCGTCATGGCCGGTGTTGAATACAGGCGCGAGCGCAGATTATCGATCTGCCCGGTGAGGTGAATACCGGCACTGACGCTGCCCACCTTTCTGGTGGAAAATATATCGACCCAGGGCTGGTTGAGCAGCCCCGTGAAACCCAGTTTTCCCTTATCGATCGACAAATCCTGGCCATAGGCCGTGTAGGCGCCATCGGTCAGATTCAGATCACCGTAGGCCAGCAAATTTCCCTTCGGCGAGCGTTCGAGTTGCAGCGTGCCCCCGAGCAGCGTGTTAAAGCCATAGGCCTGGAAATGCACGTCTGATCCCAACACCAACTCCGTATCCAGGGTAATCGCGGGGCCCGCCTGCTTTGCCGGGGGTTCACCGCCGTGAATAATCGCATCCGGGGTCAGCTTGAGCCGGTCCGGTTTGCTGTCAATGGCAATCTCCGCCTCCGGAATTAACAGCCTGCCACGGATGTCAATGGCCGCGGGAGTGGCTGCCAGCAACAGATCCGGGTTGGCAACGATACGTCTTCCCGGCAGGTCGAAGAGCAGCGCGTTTTTACCGCTTAACTGCAGACGGGCGGACCAGTCCGCAAAACTATTGGCCTTGACGTCTCCGGTCACTGCCAGCTCACCTTCTCCCGCAATCACCGAGGCGGAGATACGCGCCACGTTGTCACCGCTGGAATCCACTGCAACCTCGAGATCGCGCCAATCGACCCCTAGCGGGTGGAGAAAAAGCCGCGGCACTGAAAGTTCTGCAGAGGTTCGCAACCTGGGCTGGTCGAGGGTATTGGTCACAGTCACTGTCCCCTTTAACTGACCCGACTCCAGTTCAACGCCGGGAATAAGCGAGGCGTAGGCGGAAAGATCGGGAAACTCAAAAACAACCTGTCCGGACACCGGGCTGTCAGCCGCCATTATCCGCTCCACGACCAGCTGCCCATCGATATTCGCCTGATCTTCGATTTTTGCAGACAGCGAGCCTTCCGCACGCTGCCCGTAAAACGACCAGTCCGATACCAGGGAACTCACCTCCAGCCGACGCTTCGGGTCCTCTCGCACCGACAAGGTCATTGGCCCATTGGCAGCGCTCGACAGACGGACGCCGCCGGTCACGCCCTGCTCGCCAACGATCAGCGCTGCGTCAATATCGGCTCCGCCCTGCAAAATCACCGGGCTGGATGCTAGCGTCTGCACCCAGCCGAGGGGCATGGCAACGGTATTGACGGACAGGGAAACCGTTTCCCGGCTCCCCTCCCCTCCGGCACAGAAGCGTCTGCCTGCTGAATGCAGACAAAAACTGGACAGTTGCCAACGATCGCCTGCATAACTCCAGTCGACCGGCTGTTGCAACAACCACCGGGCGCCGTCGTCAGGACTGACCTCCAGCTGCCGCAGCTGTCCCGACAAGCTGTCACCACTCACGTCCGCATTGACGACCAGCGCAGCACTGCCCTCTTCAGTGCGGGCAAGGAACTCCAGCTGCGGGGACAGCCATTCACCCGAAGCCTTCAGCTCAAGTTCTGAGAGCGCCATCGAGCCGTAGACCGGCATAACCACCAGCATCCGGTTCGCCGCTGCGTTGAAAACACCTGCGGACAGCGACAGATCCAGTTCCAGCCTGTCCGCGCCAAACCGGGCATAGCTCAAGGCCTCTGCCCGGGCACTGGCGGCAACACTTGGCTGACTCAGTTGGCCCGAGATACGTCCACTGGAAACCAGTGATCCCGACAAATGGGAATAGACCTCGTCCAGACTGGGTGCGTCGATGTCGTAGATCAGGTTCAGAGTTTCCCCGCCCCATAAGCCCCGGGCCGTAAACCGGTTTTCGCCCAGTCCGACAACGAGATTTTTGATTTCTATCTCACGACCCTCGACCCGCCCCTGCAGGGACAGGTCAAATGCATTGCCGCGCAACTCGCCGTAAAGCTTTTCAGTCTCCAGCTGCAGGCTGAGCTGCTGCTGCCAGTCTCCGGAAATCGTGAGTTCCCCGCTGACTATTTCAGGCAGCATGTCGTGGAAGTAATCGGCGGCAAAGCGATCGCTGAGCAGCCGACCCTGCCAGCGCGCATGGGCATCAGACCAGTCGAGCCATCCGTTGAAGCTCACCCCGCCGGCTTCCATCTCCACCTGCAGCGGTTCGATCAACAGTCTTTGTCCCAGCAGCTGAGCACTTAACCGGAAGGGTATCGGCTGCCAGCCTTCTCTGCTGGCCTCGCCCTGTATCACGCCCTGGAGATTCGCGAAGCCGCCGGAAAGTTCGAACCTCGTCGCGTTAAGGCTGCCGCTCCACGCCTCTGGCAGCTTCAGGTATTCAATCTCGCCCGAGGATAAAAGTTCCGGCTCGACCCTCCAGTTACTGAGCTCTGCCTCAAGGGCAGATATCACCGCTCCGCTGGTTCGGTGTTTGAGTCCGACCCTGTCGTGACGGACACTGATATCCCCGTGCCCATCTGTCTTCTCCCCATCCTTATTTGCCGACCAGTCAAGGGAGAGTTCACCGCGCAGCCGTGGCCAGGTGTACAGGTGCCCCTTGAGCCGGAGTCCCACCTGAAGCTGTTCCGCCAGGTAGTCCAGGCTCAGCGTGATTGCCTCAATACCCGTTTGCCCGATGCCGGCTGCCAGCTGTATCTCTCTGAAATGGTGAACGTTTTCCCCGTCCGTAACAGAGAGACTGTTTACCGCCACCCCCGCCAGTGACAGGCTGAAGGGCAGCAGCGGACGGTTAGCCGTGAGAAAAGCGGGAACATCGCGCGCCTTTTGCTGTTCGGGCGAGTGCACAACAATGGCGACCGTCTCCGCCACCAGCTTGCTTACTTTCAGCTCCCCCCGCAGCAGGGGCGACAACGCTGTCTGCAACTGCAGGTTTTCCAGCGAAAACTCACGCCCGGGCAGGTAAATCACCAGCGACTTGAGATGCAAACCATCGGCGATGGAACCACTCAACTCACTGTAGGCAATCAGTTCCCTGTCCGCGAGTTCCGACAGCACCCAGTCAGCCCCGGGGCGGGTAAACAGCAACAGGGAAACCAGCAGCGCCGGCAACAGTACCAGTGCCGCAAGAGTAAACAGGACAACATAGATCACCTTGCGCATCAGAACTCCGGCCCCAGGGTGAAATGAATCTGGAAATCACTGCCCGTGTCATCCTCCAGCGGGACACCCAAATCCAGGCGCAGTGGTCCAATGGGAGATCGCCAGCGCAGCCCGGCGCCGATGCCAATCACTTCATTCAGTTCACCATGACTCCAGGCGTTGCCGCCATCGACAAAGGCGGCAAGGGACCACTTGCCGTAAAGCGGGCGCTCCAGTTCCAGGCTGGCCACGGCCAGGTGTTTGCCGCCAATCACTTCACCCTCTTCTTCAGGACCCAGCGACTGGTATTCATAACCGCGGATGCTGTTATCGCCCCCGGTAAAGAAGCGCAGCGAAGCGGGAAGATCATCGATCGTATCCACGACGGTAATGCCCACTTCTGTGCGAGCCAGCAACCTGAACTGCGCCGGTAGCGACCGAACCCATTTGGCAGCGGCATTTAGCTGAAAAAAACTGGACTCTGAAAGCAGCGCATCGGAGCTGCCAAGCAATTTCAGGGAAAAGCGGGCACCCGATGTCGGGTAGATCGGGTTATCGGCCGTTATTTTTGACCACTCCACGGCTGGAATCAGGTGTGCACTGTGGTCTTTTTCCAGCGCAATCTGAGAATTTTCAGCACTGTAGGACAGCGACAGGGTTTGGTTCAAGCCGGAATCGAGCTTTCGGTTTTCAGCCACAGATATCTGCCAGCGCTCGCTGTCATAACTGTCGGTCTCCTCATCAACATAGCCCACGTCGAAGCGCAGGTTATCGGTGCGAGGATCGCGCCAGGGAATACTGTAATCGAGATTTACGGTTGTCAGTACGCGAGAGAATAATGCCTGCACATTGCCCTTGTGCCCCCTGTCATTGATGCGGTGGCGAGCATAATCCGCACGCAACCTGGGGCCGGAATCGGTACTGTAACCGAGGCCATACTGATAGCTTTCCTTCGGCCCGGCTGTTGCATTGACGGCGACCGGAACAACATCGCCGGAGAGCTGATCCACCAGCGGTCTTATGTCGACACTGGAAAAGTAGCGGCTCTCGCTCAACCGCGCCTGGTCTCTCTGCAGAAGTGCAAGGTCATATGGATGGCCCGACTCCAGCGTCAACAACTGTTGAAAAAGATCCTCTTCCAGCACCGACTGCTCAATCAAAACCTCACCGAGCAGGTATCGATTACCGGAATCCCAGACCAGGCTGACAGCGACTTCATTTTCAGCCGGGAATACGATGACCTCCTGAGTCAAAAAATTCGCATCGAAATACCCGTAACGCAAAGCCCGTGCCTGAAGTGTCTGTTTCAGCTTCTCATAACGGTCGCTGTAAAAGCGGCCACTTTCCACCATTCCCGAAGCGGAGAGCACATCGTTAAAATGATCATCCTCTGCCGCAGCACCCAGCAGGCGAACATCCAGGGTTCGAATTGTGAGAGGGGGGCCCGGCTGCAGCAAGATTCGAAGGTCCCAGCACTTTTTATCCGGCTCCAGCTCAATCTCCCACTGGCTGTTGAAATAACCCAGCGCCTGCAGAACCTGTATCAAGTCTTGTTCAATTTTTTTTTCCACAACACGTTTCTGCCTGGTGGCATGGCACAGTAACTCCGACGCCTCCAGGTGCGCGATGATTTTTTTCCTCTCGCCATTATCAATACCGGTGACAGTGATTTTTGCGCTCGCTGACGCCGACAGAAGTGTCAGAAAAATTGCTGCGAACCGGCAAAATATCTTCCTGCTGAAGTGGGCGTGTTGCGTCATATAAGGCGTAAAAATTGATAGCTCTGGTGCAGAGACAGTTACATAAATACACAGCCCAGACAAGCAACCTGAAGGCCCTGGGTCAGGGTCACCGGACCGGGAGGATGCCTTTTCCCGGACATCCGGCTATTATGCCCACACAGAAATGTTCCGCCATCAAATGGAGACACAAATGACCGTTGCCAATTCACTTGAGAAACGTGTTTCGATCCGGGCATTCCTCGACAAACCGGTATCGAGGGAAATACTGGAACGCATCTTCGAACATGCCCAGCAGGCTCCCTCGAACTGCAATACCCAGCCCTGGCAGGCCTATATTGTCTCCGGCAAAACCAGAGACCTTTTGAAAGAAAAGTTGACTGCCACAGTAATGGCTGGCAATCCACCCAACCCTGATTTTGACTGGCGCATTCTCTACGAGGGGGTTTTGAAAGAACGCCAGTATGGCGCTGCCGACACCCTCTACGGCGCCATGGGCATTGAGCGCAGCGACAAGATTGGCCGTCAGCAGGCGATGCTGCGCAACTTCAGTTTCTTTGACGCGCCCCATGCCGTATTTTTTGTCATGGAAAAATACCTCGGCATCATGGGCGCAGTCGATATGGGCGTTTATGCCCAAAGCCTGGCGCTGCTGATGGCAGAGGAAGGTATTGGCAGCTGTATGCAGGGCGCGCTGGGCATGTACCCCGACCCTGTTCATGAAACCCTGAATATCCCCGAGGGTCAGGGCGTACTGTTTGGCATGTCCTTTGGCTATGCGGATCCCGACGCACCTGCCAATCGTGCCATGACGGACCGCGTGGCACTGCCGCACTCGACAAAATTTTTCGACTAGATCGATCGACGCTCGACGCAGTGCACAAAGTGGAGAAGGCTCCTCCGTTGCGCGGACGAGCTGCCGCTGAGCACGCATTCGCTTGACCCTGCTGCCACCGGATGGAATTATCACCCTCAATGATCAGGAAGCCTTTCTACATTATCGTTTGCGCTGTCGTTCTCGGCTTGATTGCCGCCGGGCTGGGCTCCCGCCAAATCGACAGAAACCAGAACCGGGTTCTTGACATTCCTCTTCCGAAGATCACCGCAGAAACCAAGGCGCTTCACGACAGCCTGCTGATCATGGATTGGCACAGCGACTCCCTGCTCTGGAACAGGAGCCTGGTCTCCGGCTCCAGTCGCGGCCATGCGGATCTGCCACGCCTGCAGCAGGGCAACACGGGGCTGCAGATGTTTACCATCGTCAGCAAATCCCCACGCGGGCAGAATCTGGTCGAAACAAAAGAGGGCTTTGACAATATCACTGCGCTGGCACTGCTCCAGGGCTGGCCGGTGCGGACCTGGGACAGCCTGTTTGAACGCGCCATGTATCAGGCGATGAAGCTCGATGAAGAGGTGGCCGCCTCGCAGGGACAGCTGGTATGGATAAAAACGCAATCTGACCTGGAGAAATTGCTCGACCAACGCAACAGCACCCAGCCGCCGGTGATTGGTGCAATGCTGGGCAGTGAAGGTAGCCATGTCCTGGAAGGGAACCTGGCCAACCTGGACAAGCTTTACAATGCCGGTCTGCGCATGATGGGCCTTCAGCACTTTTTTGATAACCAGGCGGGTGGCTCCCAGAGCGGAGTGAAAAAAGGCGGACTGACCGAGTTTGGGCGCCAGCTGGTCGCAGCCCTGAACGAGAAACAGATCATTATCGACCTGGCCCATTCTTCTACCCGCGTCGTGGAAGATGTCTTGGCCATCAGCAAGCGGCCAGCGGTGGTTTCCCATATCGGCGTCAAAGGAGTGTGCGACAGCGAGCGCAACCTTCCGGATGACCTGCTCAAGGCCATTGCCGACCAGGGCGGGTTGATCGCCATCGGCTACTGGCAGGAAGTGATCTGCGATGTCAGCCCTGCCGGCATCGCCAGGGCCATTCACTATGCTGTCAACCTGCTGGGTGAGGATCATGTCGCCCTCGGTTCGGATTTTGATGGCGCGGTCACCACGCCGTTCGATGCCTCGGGCATCGCCCAGATCACCCAGGCACTGATCTCTGCTGGCTTGTCAGAGGCACAGATTCGCAAGGTGATGGGTGAAAACAGCGTGCGTTTCCTGCAACAGCAACTTCCCACTTCCGAGCGCTTGTAAAAGGAGAAAAAACCGTGAAAAAAGTCCTGCTGCTTTCAGTGGCAATACTGCTGGCCTACCTGCTGTTGTGGCCGGTAGCGGTGGACCCCATTGCCTGGCAGGCGCCGGAAAACCCCGGCTATGTCGGCCCCTTTGCCCGCAACGAAATTCTGCAAGACGCGGAAACCCTGCCGATTGACGGCACTCATGGCCCGGAGGCCCTGGCTGCAGGCAGTGACGGCCTGATCTATACCACAAGCCACGAGGGCTGGGTTCTGAAACACGACCCGTCGAGCGGCAACACCACTCGCTGGGTCAATACTGGTGGCCGCCCGCTGGGTATCGTGTTTGATCAAACCGGCAACCTGCTGGTGGCTGACGCATACATAGGCCTTCTGTCAATCGCGCACGACGGCTCCATTACAACCCTGACGAATACAGTCAACGGACAGCCCATCAAATATGCCGATGACCTGGATGTAACCCCGGACGGAAAAATCTATTTCAGCGATGCCTCCAGCAAGTTCGGGGCCAGGGAAAGTGGCGGCACCTATCAGGGTAGCCTGCTCGATATGCTGGAACACGGTTATCACGGCAGCCTGCTGGTTTACAACCCGGCCGATAAAAGCACCCGGGTTGTGATGGCCGGGCTCAGTTTTGCCAACGGCGTTGCCGCCGACCCGCAGGGCCGCTTTGTGCTGGTCAACGAAACCGGCGAAAACCGCATCCACAAAGTCTGGCTGACGGGAGAAAAAGCGGGCAGCAGCGAAGTGTTAATTGACCGCCTGCCGGGCTTTCCCGACAACATTGTGCGCGGCAGAGATGGACGTTACTGGGTGGGTCTGGTCTCGCCACGGCTACCGATTCTCGACAACCTGGCCGACAAACCGATGCTGCGCAAAATGTTGGCGCGACTGCCAAAGCTGTTCTGGCCGGAAGTCAAATACTACAGCCATGTTTTTGCCATCGATGAAGATGGCAAGGTTCTGGCATCCCTGCAGGACCCTGCTGGCCGCTATCACACCACGACTGGCGCCCTGGAGGTCGATAACTGGCTCTATATCAGCAGTCTGCACGAGGACGAGTTGGCGAGAGTTGAATTGACACCCGCAAACTGGACTGTGATTTCAGTAGCTACCGGCAGTCCGACACAAGAGTAATTGCATGAGTCTTCAAACCCTGCCGTTTCAGCACAGCTTCGCAGAGCGATTTGCCAGCGAAGACAACCGCTTTTACAGCCCGGTTGCCCCCGACGGCCTCGCCCGCCCGCGCATGGTCAGTATTAATCACGCCCTGGCCTCGCTTTTAAACATTGATCCTCGCGATTTAACTGGAGAAAAAGGCGTCGGCCTGATGAGTGGCAACTGGGTTCCTGACAATGCCCAACCCATTGCCGTGGTCTACTCGGGCCACCAGTTTGGGGTCTGGGCGGGTCAGCTGGGCGATGGCCGCGCCATCACCCTGGGGGAGCTGCCAGTCGATGGTGAACTCTGGGATATCCAGTTAAAGGGTGCCGGCCTGACCCCCTACTCACGCTTTGCCGATGGCCGCGCTGTAATGAGATCGAGCATCCGCGAATATCTGTGCTCTGAAGCGCTGCACGGACTGGGCATACCCACCACCCGCGCACTCTGCGTGGTCGACAGTGACACCGAGGTAGAGCGCGAGCGGATCGAGCGCGGCGCTGCCCTGTGCCGGGTTGCACGCAGCCATATCCGCTTTGGCTCCTTTGAGCACTTCCACTACCGCAAACAACCGGAAGCTGTGTCAGGGCTGGCTGACTATGTCATCGAACGGCATTTTCCAGCCTGGCAGAAGAATAAAGACCGCTACCGGCTGTTATTACAAAACGCGGTTTTAACGACTGCCCGCCTGATCGCCCGGTGGCAATCGGTCGGTTTCAATCACGGTGTAATGAACACCGACAACATGTCGATCCTGGGCGAGACCCTGGACTATGGCCCGTTCGGTTTTCTCGATGCCTACGACCCGGAATTTATCTGCAACCACTCGGACAGCTACGGGCGTTATGCCTTCAAAAACCAACCGGCGATCGGGTTGTGGAATTTGAACGCGCTGGCGAATGCCTTTCTCTCTCTTTTACCAGCCGAGGAACTGAAGGAGGTTCT
>JBFFTH010000026.1:0-18550 GCA_041571855.1 Porticoccaceae bacterium | reverse complement strand
GCCGACCCGAACATCTCGAGCATGTGCCCCACGGGATTCTTGGCGTGCAGCAGCACTGGCTGCAGTTTGCCGCGAAAACTCAGCAAACCCTCTTGCTCAGAAAAAGGCGAGACGTTTCGGACATTCGGGTGCCGGGCAATAGCTTCTGCCTGCGATTGCCAGTTCGCTATACCCTGAGGAGCGAGGATACGAACATGGGGGACTGTATTGAGAATCCGGGTTTCAAGTTCACGGTCAAATCCGTTCATGATTGACATCACAACAATCATCAGGGCAACGCCGAGAACCAGGCCGATAATTGCCAGCAGCGAGATAAAAGAAACCAGTCGACTACCACTGCCCGATTGAAAGTGCCGTAAACCTACAAACAGTGGAAAGGGATTAAACAAGCCTTGTCTCTCCAGAGCTGCTGACGGAACCTATCTCACCATTTTCAAGGGAGACTATTCTGTCCATGCGCTTTGCGACATCGCGATCGTGGGTGACAACAACAAAACTGATAGCAAGCATCTGGTTCAATTCCAGCAGCAGGTTGAGTACGCTGGCTGCTGTAGATGGGTCCAGATTACCCGTCGGTTCATCCATTAATACACAGGCAGGATTTGTCACCAGCGCCCTGGCAATGGCAACGCGCTGACGCTCGCCCCCCGACAACTCCGATGGTCGATGCTTTTGGCGGTGAGCCAGGCCAACCTGGGAAAGCAAAGCTTCAGCTCTCTTTCGAGCCTCCTTGACCGGAACGTTTCCAATCAAAAGGGGCATCGCGATGTTTTCCAGCGCGCTGAATTCAGCCAGCAGGTGATGAAACTGGTAGACGAAACCCAGCTGCCGGTTGCGCCATTTCGCCCTTGCAGATTCATCCAGCGAGGCAAGATTGCGACCGCAGACAATCACCTCGCCGGAGGTCGGATCGTCGAGCCCGCCGAGCAGGTTAAGCAGTGTTGTCTTGCCCGAACCTGATGCGCCAATGATCGCCAGCTTTTCTCCCCTCTGCACGGTGAGATCAACGTTTCTCAGCACTTCCACCGATTCACTAGCCTGAAAATAGGACTTGGCCAGGCCGGTACACTTTATGACTGAGACTTCATTAGTGATCATAGCGCAGTGCCTCTGCCGGCAGAATTTTTCCGGCTCTTCGGGCCGGGTAAAGGGTTGCCATAAAACTGAGAAAAATACCTATCGAAGAGACAATCAGTACATCCGTTGGCTTTAAAAGAGAGGGCAACTCACTGATAAAGTAGACGCTGGGGTCGAACAGTTGAAATGAAAGCAGGCGCTCCAGCCATTGAAAAATGTCGCCGATATAAAGAGACAGCGTGCAGCCGGAAAGGGAACCTAGAAGCACACCCGCGATACCGATAACACAGCCCTGGACAATAAAAATTTTCGCCACCGTCGAGGGAGGAGCTCCCAGCGTCCGCAGAACGGCCATATCCTTGCGCTTTTCACCCACCATCAATACCAGGCTGGCAATAATGTTGAATGCAGCAACCGCAATAATCACCGACAGCAAAGTACCCACCACTGTTTTTTCCATTTTGATTGCCTGAAAAAGACTGGCCAGGGAATCACTCCACGCTGTCACCCTGAGGTCTTGACCAATAGACTCTGCCAGCTGACGGCTATCAATGGCAAAAGGGTCAGTGGATCTGGCATGGAGACCATCTACTCGGCCAGCGGTGCGGTAAAGCTTTTTTGCATCATCCAGGTGTATAAGAGCAAGGCCATTGTCTGTCTGGGCGCCAACCTGAAAAATTGCAACCACTCGCAATCGCTTGTAGCGGGGAAAGGCGCCGGCCGGAGTCAGGTTCAGTTGAGGCAAGGAGAGCACCACGCTATCACCGACCACCACGTTCAGCGTCCTGGCCAGAAGACTGCCAACGACAACCCCGAACTCTCCCGCTCTGAGTGCCGCTAAATTACCTGCGACAACAGCCTTATCAATGGAGGTGACGTGCTGTTCTTGGACAGGCTCAATACCTTTAACCAACACCCCCTGATTTGCAGTCGCTGTCGACAACAGACCCATACCCTCAATATACGGAGAGACAGCGGTTATCTCTTTGCGGGTAACAATTTCTGCTGCAATTTTCTTCCAGTCTTCCAGGCCCTGCGGATGAAAGATTGAGAGATGTGGAACGACATTGAGAATACGGGTTTTTATTTCCCGGTCGAAACCATTCATCACAGACAGGACGACAATCAGAACAGTAATGCCCAGGGTCATGGCAATAAAAGACAGCAGTGAAATAAACGAAATAAAACCGTTTCGCTGCTTTCCTCGGGTATAGCGAAGACCAATAAATACGGGGAGGTTAGAAATCATGAGGAGGCATTTAATCGGAAACAGGGCATGCAAACAAGCACCCATTTTGTTAATTATCGCGAACACATCTCAGAAACAGGAGGCTGTTTTGCTAAATACCCTGTTTAAAAGTTGCACTTATCCTCTGCCCAGATAATATAGCGACATTAAACGTCTAGATGTGGCAAGGAACTCACGTATGAAAGCAATCGTCAGGACAATTCTTGGTTTGTCTGTAACCTTGTTGATTTTAATGTCTTTCCAGATATCTGCAGAAGAAGTCAAACTTCCGGTTGGGCAACAGGCACCAGAGAAAAAAGCGATCGAAAGGCCAAAGAATGGCATGAGCAAACAACAGGTTGAGGCCAGATTCGGCGAACCCAGGGGCTGGGACGACCCCGTAGGCGAGCCACCAATCTCCTCATGGGAATACGAAGAGTTTGTGGTGTTTTTTGAGCACGACCTGGTCCTGCACAGCGTCCTTAAGACCGATTAAGACCGCTTTTCTCCTGGTCTAGCGCCATAGGGTCATAGGCGAGTGAACTGTCTCGTTGCAACTGCTCTTGTTCAGTCGAGTTTTCACACTTAATCGGGTCACCGCCACAAATCTCACAGACGTAATCCTCTTCGCCGAGCGCAGTTCCACCCCCCCCACAGGAACCGGCGATGGGCTTACGGCCCATGATCACACCAATCGCCATGCCGGCGACAAGCACACCGAAAATTAAAATAGTTAACAAAATCTCCATCACTGCTCCAGGAAGTCCGCAAACTTCGAGCTATACATCGCGCGGAAGCTATCACCTTCTCTGACCAACAGATACACCGGAATATCCCAGCGTTCAGCATTTTTTAACGCCAGCTCCGGCCCCATTACAGTGAGAGCGGTTGCCAGAGCATCGGCCGTGGCACAGCGATCAGTCAAAACCGTAACCGAGGCCAGATTATGGGTGATCGGCTTACCAGTCAGCGGGTCCAATGTATGCGAGTAGCGTGTGCCATCTTGCTCAAAATAGTTGCGATAATCACCTGAGGTAGCTACGGCACCCTGATCGAGCAGCAGGACACGCTCAACGCCGCCAGAAATTTCCGGTTTCTCTATTGCAACCCGCCAGGGCGTGCCATTGTGATTCTGCCCGCTGAGTCGCATCTCACCGCCCACTTCGACCAGGTAATTTGTGACCGCCTGACTTTCGAGATAATCCGCCACCAGATCAACGGCGTAACCCTTGGCAATGGCTGACAAATCAAGGCGAATATCGCGATGTCGGGTTACAGTGCGGCCGTCACCATATTCAAGGTACTGCAGCCCGGAAACCTCCAACTGGCGATTGATGGCTTCATCAGAGGGGGAACTGTTACTACCGGGCGCCGCGCCGAAGCCCCACAGTTCCACAAGGTTGCCGATTCCAGGATCGAATGTAGCACCGCTGAGTACATAGACCTGAGAACTTAGACTGAGCACATCCCACAACATCTCAGAAACGGTGAGGGGCTCACCCAGCGCTTGCCGGTTCAGTCGACTGAGCTCAGAGTCCTCGCGATAGGTCGACATTCGCTGGTTAACCTCCTCGAGGAGCGATTCGACCCTTGAGGCCAGATCAGCGGGTAACGGCTGATCTGTCACCAGCGTTACCTTATAGCTGGTACCCATGGTAGAGCCGGAAAGCTGCAAATTAGCCGGCCCGCAATCACAGCCCACCAACAGAAAAGCCAATATCACAAAAAACGAGGCTCTTGCGAGCCCCGTTATAGCGCCAGACATTTTAAAATCAACCGCCGAAGTCATCGAGGAAAATATGCTCCCTTTCTACACCAAGATTAATCAACATGTTAATTACCGCGCTGTTCATCATGGGTGGCCCACACATATAGTACTCACAATCTTCGGGTGCCGGGTGATCCTTGAGGTACTCTTCATGAAGAACCTGATGGATGAACCCGGTCAGGCCTTCCCAGTTATCCTCGGGTTGCGGGTCTGACAACGCCAGATGCCAACTAAAGTTGTCATTTTCTGCGGCCAGCTGATCATATTCCTCGTTGTAGAAGCATTCACGCAGAGAGCGCGCACCGTACCAGAAGCTGATCTTGCGCTTGGAATGGAGGCGCTTGAGCTGATCAAAGATATGTGAACGCATGGGGGCCATACCGGCACCACCGCCAATAAAGATCATTTCGTTGTCCGTGTCCTTGGCAAAGAATTCACCAAAGGGCCCATACACGGTAATTTTGTCGCCCGGCTTCAGACTGAATACATAGGAGGACATCTGACCCGGAGGGACACCCTCTGTACCGGGTGGCGGCGTTGCAATACGGATATTGAACTTCACCATCCCCTTTTCTTCCGGGTAGTTGGCCATGGAATAGGCGCGAATCACCGGCTCGGTTACCTTGGACTCAAGGTTGAAAAAACCAAAGTGCTCCCAGTCGCCGCGGTACTCTTCCTCGATATCAAAATCAGAGAACTTTACATGATGGGGAGGACACTCAAGCTGCACATAACCACCGGCGCGGAAATCGACATTTTCCCCTTCCGGCAGGCGCAGGGTCAGTTCTTTGATGAAGGTCGCAACATTAGGGTTGGACTCAACAGTGCACTCCCACTGTTTGACACCGAAGACCTCTTCCGGGACCTCTACTTTCATATCCTGCTTGACCGGCGTCTGACACGAGAGGCGCCAGCCCTCGTTGGCTTCACGACGGGTAAAGTGGGCTTCTTCTGTTGGCAGCATGGAGCCACCACCTTCAAGAACCACACATTTACACTGGGCGCAGCTGCCACCGCCACCACAGGCGGAGGGCAGGAAAAGACCCGCGCCAGCGAGTGTACCCAGCAGCTTGTCACCAGCGGGCACGGTGATGGTTTTTTCCCCGTTGATGTCGATGGTCACATCACCTGAGGCTACCAGCTTGCTGCGTGCGGCAATAATAAAGGCGACCAGCGCAAGGATCACAACTGTGAACACTACGACACCGAGCAAAATTTCTGTATTCATCTATGGTCTCCTCTACTACAGATCAATGCCGCCGAAGGACATAAAGCCCAGGGAGATCAGGCCAACGGTGATAAAGACAATACCGAGACCACGCAACCCGTGGGGAATATCGCTGTATTTCAGTTTCTCGCGAATACCGGCCAGCACCACGATACCCAGCGCCCAAGCAGTGCCGGAACCAAGGCCAAATACAACACTTTCGCCGAGGGTATAGCTTCTTTCAGCCATCAGCAGCGAACCACCGAGAATCGCACAGTTCACCGTAATCAGAGGAAGGAATACTCCCAGCGCGTTGTAAAGCGCTGGTATGTACTTATCCAATACCATCTCGAGAATCTGTACCATCGCGGCAATCACACCGATAAAACAGAGGTAGACCAGGAAACTCAGGTCCACGCCCGGCATCAGCGCGCCTTCTGCAAGCACATAGTTCAATAGAAGATTGTTAACCGGCACCGTAATGGTTTGCACCACGATTACCGCTACACCGAGGCCGAAAGCCGCGTTCAGCTTTTTCGACACCGCAATAAAGGTACACATGCCGAGGAACATGCTCAGCGCAATATTGTCGATAAAAACCGACCGGACAAATAAACTCAGATAGTGTTCCATTACGCCACCTCACCTACTTTGCTGTTTGGGGCAATGGTGAAATCTTCCTTTTCAACCTGAGAGGTTTTCCAGGTACGCAGCGCCCAAATAAACAGCCCAATCAGAAAGAATGCACTTGGTGCCAACAGCATCATGCCATTGGCGACATACCAGCCGCCCTCGGTGCTGAGCGGCAGGATCACGATACCCATCAGCTTGCCTGCACCAAACAGTTCGCGGATGACTGCAACCACCAGCAGGATCACACTGTAACCGAGGCCATTACCTACGCCATCGACAAAGCTGGCAACGGGCGGGTTATTCATGGCAAAGCCTTCAGCACGCCCCATCACGATACAGTTGGTGATAATCAGCCCGACAAATACCGACAGTTGCTTACTGATATCATAGGCAACCGCTTTCAGCACCTGGTCCACCATAATTACCAATGAGGCAATGATCGTCATCTGTACGATGATTCGGATACTGCTCGGGATTTGCTTGCGGATCAGGGAAACAAACAGGTTGGAAAACGCTGTTACAAAAGTTAGCGCGATACACATAACACCCGCAACCTTGACACTGGTAGTTACCGCGAGTGCGGAACAGATGCCCAGAATCTGTAATGCAATGGGGTTGTTATTAAAGACCGGATCTAACAGAGTGTCTTTCATTTTTTTAGCCATGATTACGCCTCCCCTGCTTTTAGGTGACGGATAAAGGGCGCAAAACCCTCATCGCCAAGCCAGTAACGAACCAAATTGTCGACTCCGCGCGTTGTTAGCGTTGCACCCGCCAGCCCGTCAATCTGGGTATTTGCTTTCGGACTGGATGGGTCAACGGTTCCTTTGAGAATGTTCACCACAACTTCACCGGACTCGTATGCTTTTTTGCCTACCCAGATATTTTTCCAACGCGGGTTATCGATTTCGCCACCAAGCCCAGGCGTCTCGCCGTGCTCGTAGAAACCGATACCTGCGATAGTTTTCAGATCCGATTCCAGAGCCAGAAAGCCATACAGTGTTGACCACAAGCCATAGCCCTTAATCGGCAGAATCACTTTGTCAACACCTTCATCACCTTCAACGATATAAACCGTGGCATATTTTGCACGACGCATCAATTTGGCAGGATCTTCATCCGGTGGGAGTGCGTACGACAGGTCGGGATCTTTTGCAGCCTTGCGCTGATCATAAGTGGCAGCATCGACTTCATCGGTAAACCTGCCAGTCTCCATGTCAACAACACGGGTCCTTACCTGTTCAAACTGCTCTTCAACACTGACACCCTCCTGCAACAGGCCCGCAGAAGCCAGAATATTCGATTTCAGATCAAGCAGCTTGTTCTTCGCCTGCATCGGACGCAGGGAAACAGCCGCCGTTGATACCACAATTGCACAAACGACACAGACCGCTGCTGCAACCGAAAAGGTTCTACCTACAGTATCCTTAGACACGGGACAGCCTCCTCTTGATATTTGCCTGAACCACGAAGTGATCGATTAGTGGAGCAAAAAGGTTGGCAAAAAGGATCGCAAGCATCATGCCCTCCGGGAAGGCCGGGTTGACAACACGAATCAGGATGGCCATGACACCGATGAGCGCACCAAACCAGAATTTGCCAGTGTCCGTCATTGATGCAGATACGGGGTCGGTCGCCATAAAGACGGCGCCAAAAGCAAAACCACCGAGAACCCAGTGCCAGTAGAAGGGCAGCGCAAACATCGGGTTATCAGAGTTAATGCTATTAAAGAGCAGCGTTACCACGGCGGAACCAACCAGTACGCCCGTGATAATGCGCCAGGATGCCACCCGGGTAACCAGCAGAATCACAGCGCCAATCAGTATTGCAAGCGTGGATGTCTCACCGATAGAACCATGTATTGTTCCAAGAAACGCCTGGCTCCAGTCCATGCTCTGCTCAACGGCAGCCAGACCCTCGCTGGCAGCAACCGATAGCATGGTAGCCCCCGTGTAGCCGTCGACTGCTGTCCACACGGCGTCACCACTCATATAAGCCGGATAGGCAAAGAACAGAAAGGCACGACCGGTGAGCGCCGGGTTGAGGAAATTCTTACCGGTACCACCAAAGATCTCCTTACCGATCACCACCCCGAATGAAATTCCCATCGCCACCATCCACAACGGCAGATCGGGCGGACAGGTCAATGCAAAAAGGATCGATGTCACGAAAAAGCCTTCGTTGACCTCATGCCCGCGAACGATGGCAAACAACACTTCCCAGAAGCCGCCGACGATAAAGGTGACTGCGTAGATCGGCAGGAAGTACATGGCTCCGTGGACAAAGTTTTGCCACAGACTGGTCGGATCATAGCCGCCCCCCAGCATCGGGATCAGAGCGCCGCGCCAGCCTTCCTGGGCTGCAATACCCATATCGGCCATGATGGTGTTGGCCTGAAAGCCCACGTTCCACATGCCGAAGAACATCGCCGGGAAGGCCGCAAACCAGACCAGAATCATAACCCGCTTGAGATCGATACCATCGCGAACATGCGAGGCATTGCGGGTGACATCTCCTGGCTGGAACAGACCGGTATCTATCGCCTCATAGAGGGCATAGAACTTCTTGTACTTGCCCTCACCATGGAAGTGAGGCTCAAGCGTATCAAACAGTTTACGCAACATTGGCTTAGCCCTCCTTCTCAATACGGGTCAGGTTTTCACGCAAAATCGGGCCGTACTCGTACTTGCCAACACAGACATAGGTACATAATCCCAGATCTTCTTCATCCAGTTCAAGGCAACCGAGCTTCTGCGCCATTTCAGTATCGCCAACAATCAAAGAACGCAACAGCTGGGTCGGCAAAATATCCAGCGGCATGATTTTCTCGTAAGCACCGATGGGCACCATCGCGCGCTCGCTGCCATTTTTGCTCGATGTCATAGCAAATTCACCGCCCGAGGCATTGGCAAGATAGACCGGCATGGATGAGAACCTATTCGCGCCAAGGCGCATGTAGTGAAGAAAGGGTCGCTCCCTGCCCTCGGCGATTACAGATACCTGGGTGTGATAGCGACCGAGATACGCCAATGCGCCCCTGGCTTTGCGACCGGCGAACACAGATCCCGAAATAATTCTGTTTTCGCCATCTTTCAGGCAACCATCTACCAGCTCTTTAAGGCTGGCACCGACAACGGTTCTGACCAGTCGTGGTTGCAGGACCTGCGGTCCCGCCAACGAGACCACACGGGTGTTATCGATGCGGCCCGTTGTGAACAGGGCGCCAATCGCCATCACATCCTGATAGCCAACGGACCACACTGTTTTTTGGGCATTGACAGGATCGATGAAGTGGATGTGGGTGCCCACCAGTCCGGCGGGATGCGGACCCGTCACCGGGTGAAATTCCACGCCTGCAATCTGCGGCAAGCCTACATCCACACCGCAGACATTGACACGACCCTCGGTAAGCCGGGACAGAATGGTTAAGCCATTGATGAAATCGTCGGACCTTTCGGCAATAATCACTGCGGCATCGGCAGCCAGTGGATTTGTATCCAGGGTGGAAACAAAAATCGAGGCAGGGACAGCATCCACAGCGGGAACTTTTGAATAAGGACGTGTGCGCAGCGTAGTCCACAGCCCTGAATTCACCAGGTTGTCTACGACAACCTCGCGCGATATAGACGCCAGGCTGTCAACCGAGTGCTGCTCGAATGTCTCGGCGTCGTCGCCATCAACATCGATGACAATAGACTGAAAAACACGGCGTTCGCCGCGGTTGATCGCAGATACTACACCTGAAGCAGGTGCCGTGTACTTGACCCCGGGCGTCTTTTTATCGGTGAAAAGAAGTTGACCCTGCCTGACGCGGTCTCCCTCGGCCACAGACATGGTCGGTTTCATACCGACGTAGTCGAAGCCTACCAGAGCGACCGAACGTATGGCTGGACCATCGTGAATGACCTGCTCGGGTTTCCCCGCTATTGGCAAGTCCAATCCTCGACGGATGTTGATCATACGCAATGCCTTTTCGATTCTAAGTTATTTGTATAATTTTTAACGAACGGCACTGGTTTATGTGCAGCGGTTCAGCACAATGTTAGCACCGGAACGATCTGACATTATAGGTATGGCAATAGACAATTACCATACCCCACCGGGGAGATAAAAAACCAAAAGGGCTGGATGAATACCCATCCAGCCCTTAGGACCCGGCAGCTGTAAGAGTGGTCAGGATTTTGGGTAGATATCCCAATTCACGCCAGCAACTTTTTCCAGGCAACGGACTACCTGGCAGCTGTAACCGAACTCATTGTCATACCAGCAGTACAGCACCACACTGTTGCCGCTGACGATTGTGGCCTTTGCGTCATAGATACAGGCATGGCGGGAGCCGACGAAATCGGTTGAAACCGCCTCCGGAGAAATAGTGTAGTCAATCTGCTGTTGTAACGAGGAATGAAGGGAGATATTGCGCATGTACTCGTTCAGCTCTTCAACGGTCGTTTCGCGCCCCAGCTTCAGGTTCAGGATCGCCATCGAAACATTTGGCGTCGGTACCCGGATTGCGTTACCAGTCAGCTTACCTGCCAGCTCCGGCAGCGCCTTGGCAACCGCCTTGGCAGCACCGGTTTCCGTCAACACCATGTTCAGCGCCGCACTGCGACCACGCCTCTCACCCTTGTGATAGTTGTCAATTAGATTCTGGTCGTTGGTATAGGCATGCACGGTTTCCACGTGACCGGATTCCACACCGAACTCATCCATCAGCGCCTTCAACACCGGTACGATGGCATTGGTGGTACATGAAGCCGCCGAAATGATCTTCTGATCGGGCGTGATCTCATCGTCATTGATGCCGAAGACAATATTGGGAAGGTCACCCTTGCCTGGGGCGGTCAGGACAACCTTGCTCGCCCCCGGGCACTTAAGGTGCTGGCTGAGACCGGCCTCGTCCCGCCAGACACCCGTATTGTCAACAATAAGTGCGTTGTGAATATTATAGGCCGTGTAATCCACTTCAGCCGGGGAACTGGCGTATATAACCTGCACTTCATTGCCGTTGCACACCAGCATATTTCTGTCTTCCAGAACACGTATCGTGCCATTGAAAGAGCCGTGCACCGAATCGCGCCGCAACAGACTGGCGCGCTTCTCCAGATCATTATCAGCGCCACCCTTGCGCACAACAATCGCACGCAGGCGCAGCTGTTCGCCACTACCTGCCTTCTCGATAAGCAGCCTGGCGAGCAGGCGACCGATACGACCAAAGCCATAGAGAACGACATCCTGGGGCTCAGGCAAAGGCTTGCGGGTGCTGCCGATGTCATCACCTACCTCACGCTGCAGAAACTCAATCAGGTCTCCGTTATTGCCCTGCTCCTGATACTTGACGGTGAGCTTTCCGACATCGATATGGGCAGGGCCCAGGTCCATCTCGGAAAGTGCCTGTACAAGGGGGAAGGTTTCAAACTCGGACAGCTCATTGTGTTCTATCTGGCGCACAAACCGGTGAGCTTTCATCAAGTCGATGACCGACAGGTTAACCATGCTCTTGCCATACATGTAGAGCGATACGTTATTTTTTCGATATAGCTTGCCAATCAGAGGAATCATGCTCTCGGCCAAAGCTTCGCGCTCTTTCCAGTCTCTGAAAAAGTCATCAGGTAGCGGACGGTTTTCTTCGTTCATATTTTGAGTTCCTTTATTTATCTCGGCCTACAGCCTAACCCCGGAGCTATTATGTAGATTCCTTTATGCTGGCGCAATAAATCACATCAAATTGGCAGAAACACCATACTTGCCACATTGTGAACCACAGTTTTTATGACCCGCTTGTTTTTCTGCGCAACGATCATTGCCAACATATCCTGATTGGCGATCAGCTTGCCAAACAGCCGCTCATAACTCAGGTTCGGCACTTCAGCAGGCAGACTGTTTGTCAGTATTAGGGGGTCTCCAGCCACATCCCGCTCATTGGAGATACGCCACACCAAAACCTCTATATTGCGGGCGCTGTTGTAGAGCTTCTGCCCATCCAGCCCTGTCGTTATATAAAACTCCTGACGAAAACCATAGGACTTGCGAATCATATAATGCAGCCCGGTCATCAGCGCGAAAATTCGGTCTCCCCGGTAATCAGGCATCAACGCCAGTTCGATAGCCTCGACACCCGTCTTCCCCTGAAGCTGCTGCCTGCGGTACTTTTCATACTTCTCGGCAAAGATCCTGTCCGTGAGTTTCTCCAGGCTTAAACCACTTTTTCGCCATTCTCCGGTGGTGCGCCGATACAGCTTCCACGCCAGTTCCCGCAGCAATGCATCGGATTGCTGGTAGTGGAGATCAGCCACCATATCGATATCCGATTTTGCGAGAAATTTTACATTAATGTCATTACCGCTACAGGCAGTGGTCAACAGCAGCACCATCATCAGCATCCATCTGGCCAAAACGCCCTCCCGAATATCCAAAAGACAAACTTGACGCTAAAATAGCACAGCTTTCGACCTCCCCATCGCCCATCTGCCATCAGGATTCTCCATGCCACTACTGCCAGCCACCAAAGTGCCCAAAGCTGGCCACAAATCCAAATGGACTGGACTAGCAGGCTCTGGCATGTCCCTCGCCATCGCCGAGTCGTCGCAACAGTTTGATGGACTCACGCTGGTGCTTACTGACAATCCCCAGACTGCAAGCCAACTGCGGAATGAATTGGTGTTTTATACCAGCGGCCGGGTCCAGATCCTTAATTTTGCCGACTGGGAAACCCTGCCCTATGACTTGTTTTCTCCACACCAGGACATTATTTCGGAACGCCTCTTCACCCTGAGTCAGCTGGCGCAAACCCGGCAGGCGATCCTGGTTGCACCGATAAACTCGCTGATGCACCGGCTGCCGCCCGCCGAGTATATAGAGAGGCGAACATTCCTCTACCGGAATGGTGAGAAGCTTGACCTGGCGCGTTTGCGGCAACAGCTGGAGCGCGGTGGCTACAACGCTGTAGATACCGTCTACGAACACGGAGAGTTCGCCGTGCGCGGATCTCTGGTGGATATTTTTCCCATGGGGCAGCCGCTGCCATTCCGCATTGACCTGTTCGATGACGAAATTGACAGCCTCCGACTGTTTGACCCCGAGACCCAGAGAACGGTGAAAACCGTATCAGAAATATCCATCCTGCCTGCAAGGGAGATTCCACTGGACGAGGCATCCATCGAACGCTTCAAGGACAACTGGCACTTGCAATTCGATGTGGACCACCGCAACTGCCCGGTCTATCAGAGCATCAAAGGCGGCATGCCCCCGCAGGGAATTGAGTACTACCTACCGCTGTTCTTTGAAAAAACCGCTCTGCTGTTCGACTACTTACCCGAGCAGTGCCAGTTTTTTACCAGTGGCGCCATCGAACCTGCGGCGCAGCTTTTCTGGCAGGAAGTCAACGAGCGTTACCGGGAATACAGCATCGATCCGACCCGACCCATTCTGCCCCCCGCGAAAGTGTTCTCGCCGGTAGAGGAGCTGTTTGGGCTGCTTAAAAAACACCACCGCTGCGAGCTTTATGCTGCTCCCGACGACGGTGTGAGCCAGCTGTTTGATCTGGCGCCAGTACCTGATATCGCTATCGACGATCGCGAGAAAGAGCCTCTCGCCAAACTCAGTAAGTTCCTCAAGCCCGCCAGCTCAACGGCACAACACAGCAGGATATTGTTCTGCGCGGAATCTGCCGGCCGCCGCGAAGCATTGCTCGAATTACTGGCAAAACTTGACTGTCATCCTGCACAAGTCGACAACTGGCAGGCATTTTGTGAAGGCTCGGATACCTTTAGTATCACAACCTACCCGATTGATCGGGGAATGCAGTGCGGCGACCCGCGGATTACCGTCATCAGCGAGACAGACCTGTTTGGCCAGCAGGTCATGCAGAAACGTCGGCGCGGCAAACAAAAACAGCAGTCTGATCAGGTTATACGCAATCTGACCGAGCTGAATCTCGGCGCCCCGGTCGTTCACCTCCATCACGGGGTCGGACGTTACCTCGGGTTACAGACGATTACTGCCGGCGGGGAAACCCAGGAATTCCTCACCCTGAACTATGCGGACGACACCAAGCTCTACGTCCCGGTGTCGTCACTGCATCTTATCTCCCGCTACAGCGGTGCGGAAGCATCCCTGGCCCCGCTGCACAGGCTTGGCAGCGAACAGTGGCAACGGGCCAAGGACAAGGCTGTCAAGCAGATCCGCGATACCGCCGCCGAATTGCTCGACATCTATGCAAAACGCGCCGCCAACAAGGGCTTTGCCTGCGACCTGCCCGGTAACAGCTATCGGGCCTTCTGCGCCGATTTCCCCTTTGAAGAAACGGCGGATCAGCACGACACCATCAAGGCCGTCGAGCGCGATATGTTGGCCGAGCAGCCCATGGATCGCCTGGTTTGTGGCGACGTCGGTTTTGGCAAGACAGAGGTCGCCATGCGCGCGGCATTTATCGCTGTCAGCAGTGGCAAACAGGTTGTCATGCTGGTTCCAACCACCCTGCTTGCCCACCAGCACGTGGAAAACTTCCGCGACCGCTTCGCCAACTGGCCCGTTGTTATCGAGGAGCTCTCCCGTTTTCGCTCTGCCAGCGAGCAGGAAGATGTTCTGCAGCGCGTTGCCGCGGGCAAGGTGGATATTCTCATCGGCACCCACAAGCTGTTTCACGCCAGCATTGACTACAAGCATCTCGGTCTGTTGATTATCGATGAAGAACACCGCTTTGGGGTTCGCCAGAAAGATGCCATCAAGGCACTGCGAGCCCATGTCGATATCCTCACATTAACCGCCACACCGATACCACGTACGCTCAACCTCTCCATGTCAGGGGTTCGCGATCTTTCAATCATCGCCACTCCGCCGGCAAAACGGTTATCGGTAAAGACCTTTGTCCGCCAGTATGATCGCAGGATCGTCAGGGAGGCCGTTTTACGGGAGATTCTCCGCAGCGGGCAGGTCTACTATCTGCACAATGATGTGAAAACCATCAACAAATCCGCAGATCAGTTGCAGAGCCTGGTACCAGAGGCGCGGATCAACATTGCCCATGGCCAAATGCGCGAACGCGAGCTGGAAAAGGTAATGTCCGATTTCTATCACCAGCGTTTCAACATTCTGGTCTGCAGCACCATTATTGAAACCGGTATCGACGTACCCAGCGCCAACACCATCATCATTGAGCGTGCCGACAAGTTTGGCCTGGCCCAACTGCACCAGTTGCGCGGCAGAGTGGGACGCTCTCATCACCAGGCCTACGCCTATCTTTTGACGCCTGAGGAGCGCAAGATAACGCCCGATGCCGAGCGCCGGCTCGAGGTTATTCAGTCTGCCGATCACCTCGGGGCGGGGTTCACCCTGGCAACCCACGACCTTGAAATTCGCGGTGCCGGTGAGTTGTTAGGAGAAAATCAGAGTGGCCATATCCAGAGTATCGGCTTTTCGCTTTACATCGAACTGCTTGAGCGGGCGATACAAGCTATCCGCAATGGTCAATCTATTGATACCGAGATACCACTTAATGAAGAGACCGAAATCAACCTGAATATCCCCGCCCTGATTCCCGACGACTACCTGCCCGATATCAACACGCGGCTCACAACTTACAAGCGCATCGCCAACGCCGACACCAGCGCGGCCCTGAAAGAGCTGCAAGTGGAAATGATCGACCGCTTCGGTCTGTTACCCGAGTATGCGAAAAACCTGTTTCGGGTCACCGAACTCAAGCTGCTCGCTCACGGCATGGGGATCAAGAAACTGGATGCAGGCCCAACCGGTGGCCGGGTGGAGTTTGACAGTTCCACGACGGTGGAACCGATCACCATCGTGCAAATGGTGCAAAAACAGCCCGATGTCTATCGCCTGCAAGGCGCATCCGAGCTAAGATTTACTACCCCGATGAAAACCGTGGAAGAGCGCTTTGAAACCTGTCACTCGCTTCTGAACTCTCTGAGTGCCACCAATAACAGACACTGAAACATGAGAACATCGATGCTAAAAAACAACAGGATCACATCAGGCTTGCCTTTTTTTCTGGCCATACTGTCGTTAATGGGCGATGTAGCCCTGGCCGCCGAAGCTGCGCCCTGGTACCAGGTGGAAGTCATTATTTTTTCCCAGCAGGATATGTTTAACGAGGAAAAACCCCGCACTGATATCAAGCTTGCCTATCCAAAAGATAATTGGCTGGAACTGCAACCTGCAGGCACCACGGCTCAAGGCATTCCACTGGACAGCCGGCTTGACCTCGACCCGGCTGCCCTGCCTGAGACAGTGGAACGTCCCTTTGTCATGCTTCGTAGTGAGCATCAGCAGCTGGGCCCGGATCACTATACACTGCGGCGCACACCAGGTTACCGGGTGCTCTATCACGCCGCCTGGCGCCAACCGGGTTTCGACGAGTCCGGCGCACCATGGCTATTGATCCAGGGCGGCAAACAACAGCAGGATGGCCACTTCGAGCTTGAAGGCAGCTTGCGAATCGTTAAAACCCGCTTTCTGCATGTTCAGACAAACATCTGGAAAACCCGCTTCTTGCAAGCGGGAGAGAGCGGAGAAATTCTCTGGCCAGCACTCCCCGTCAGGCCAGCTGCCGGATTGCCTTCTCCGGAATACATGGAAGCTGATACTCCCGCAGTCCTGACGCAGTATGAACAAGCAGGCGCTCCCGATGGGATGGTACAGCTGGCTGAGGACACTCAAGCCGGCGCCATGGCTAACAACATACAGGATATTTTTACCCTTAAGACGTCAGAGAAAATCTCCCCGGGGGAGCTTGCCTACCTCGATCACCCGACAATGGGTTTGCTGATCCTGGTCGAAGAGTACGACAGGCCGGTGGCGGCAGAACCTACAGAAGCCAATGAAGCTAGCGAAGCCGCGGAGAGTGTCGGGCAGGATACCCTGCTGCCCTAGACCGTCGGCAGTGACAATACCCCTTGAGGACTATTGATCAAAAGAGCGAGCTATCGCTACCAGGAGGCGCCTGACCTCCGCCATTTTTTCAGTGATCATCTGGTCGATTGCATCCATGGATATCTCGGTTTCGCTCAAACCGGCAGCCGGGTTGACGACCAGTGCAAGGCAAGCATAGGGAATATCCAACTCCCGCGCCAAGGCCGCTTCCGGCATGCTCGTCATGCCGACGATATCACACCCATCCCGCGCCATTCGCTCAATTTCTGCTGCGGTTTCCAGCCGTGGCCCCTGGGTGACACCGTAGACGCCATGGGAATGCAGATTTAGCCCCAAGCCAATAGCATTGCTGACAATCCTTTCGCGCACGGATTCACTGTAGGGGTAGGTAAAATCGATGTGTTGCAGTGGCTGCTCACGCCCGTCAAAAAAACTGTGCTCACGACCATAGGTGTAATCGATAATCTGGCGGGGTACCACCAAATCACCCGGGCACATCTCCGGATCAATACCGCCGACGACATTCACTGCGACAATGGCCTCAACCCCCTGCTCAGCCAGGGCCGCAATGTTGGCGCGGTAATCGATAAGGTGCGGCGCAATACTGTGGGTCTCACCATGACGGGACAGGAACACTGCCTCAACGCCTCCCAACTGACCCTTTTGCAGTGGAGATGAGGGCGCCCCCCAATCTGTCGCCACAGATAATGAAACACTTCCTTCCAACTCCGGAAAATGCTCCAGGCCACTGCCCCCGATAATGCCGAGGCAAGTCATTCGATCTCCTCCAGGTTTAATGCGTAAATTCCCGGCGCATTACGCCAGTAACCCTGATAATCGAGGCCACAGCCAATCAGGTAAAGATCCGGGGTTTCAAGGGCGGTAAAATCGGCCTGATAACAGCCTTGACCTGCCGGCAGTTTTTTCTTCACCAGCGTGGCACTTTTGACCTCGATCGCACCCGCCTTTTCACACCACCGATGGATCGCCTTTAAAGTCACCCCCCGGTCGACGATATCATCCACTATCAGTACACTCCGGCCCTCCAGGTTAAGGTAGGGCTCGACCAGCCAGGTCAGGTCTCCGCCAACGGTATTATCACCATATCGGCTGGTGTGGACATAATCCAGCTGGAGGGGAAAATCGAGCTTCGTCAACAACCTGCCGACAAAAACCAGGCCGCCGTTCATGGCGCACAAAATAATCGGGTTGCGGCCTGCAAACTCGCGCCGGAGTTGTTCCGCGATGCGCTCGATAGCTTCGTCAACCTGCGTCATATCGTAGAGGCAGACCGCTCGCTCTCTCACACGCTGCAGGTGCTCAAGGTCAGCCATTGATGGCAGCCTGTTCAGCCAGCTGTAGCGGATCGGGCAAGTGCACCGTCGAGGTGGGATAGGCAATCTCTGCTCCCTCGCCTGCAATTATCCTGGAAACCTTCAACAGCACATCCTGCTTAATGGCATGATATTTGATCCAGTCCGTTGTCTTGGTGAAGGTATAGATAAAGAAGTCCAGGGAGGAATCGGAGAACTGGTTGAAATTCACCATTAAGGTCTGGGACTGATCAATATCGGGGTGAGACTGCAGCATCTCTTTGACCTTGCTGACAATGGTCTCCATGGCATGGATATCGTCGTAGCGGATACCCACGGTTTCATAGATCCGGCGGTGCAACATGCGCGATGGATTCTCGACCGAGATATGGGTAAAGACGGAGTTGGGTATGTAAAGGGGACGTTTGTCGAAGGTG
>JBFFTH010000025.1:0-19313 GCA_041571855.1 Porticoccaceae bacterium | reverse complement strand
TTTTGAAAATAGACTAAGCTTAAAGTTGGGTATGTCCAAAAAATTAATTTTCCGCTGGTATAAAAATAGGTAAGGATGATGAAAAAAATTACACACTTGCTTTGCGGCTTCCTGCTGCTGGGGATGTCTTCGGTCTACGCTGTCGAAGGCGTTTATCTCGGACCGTCGCTGAGCTATTACTATCTCGATAGCGATCGAGTTGTCAGTGGTCACGAAGATGCTGGCGTTGCCGGCCTTAACCTGGGCTACCGTTTCTTTAATGATTGGGCACTGGAAATTGGTGTAGGCAGTGATTTTTCAGGTGATGATCTCGATCTTGCCCAGATCAATGGATACTACTGGTTCGGTGAAGATGATGGCGGCTGGCGCACCTACGCCGTTGCCGGCCTCAGCTACTTCGATCGTGATGATGATATCAACCTAATGCCGGAGGAAGAGAATACCCATCAGGCACAGATCGGTCTCGGCTTGTCGAAGATGCTCAATCATCACTGGGAGTTTCGTGGTGACGTGCGACTCTTGCACAAGATTCGTGAGGGGCAGGACGGCACCAATGATGGCTCGCTCAACCTTGCGCTGAACTATTATTTCGGTGCGGCACCTGCTGTAGTAGCGGCAACCCGGCCGGCGCGTGTGCCCGAGCCCGCTTTCGCACCGGAAACCCGTACGATTACTGTGCGTTTGAACGTCGAGTTTGAATTCGATAAGGCTGTCGTTCTGGCGATTTATGGCGATGAGCTGGAAGCTGTAGCCAATGCCATGAAACAGCATGAAGATATTACACTGGTGCTTGAAGGCCACACCGATTCCCGTGGCAGTGAAGCGTATAACCAGGATCTTTCCGAACGCCGTGCAGCCGCAGTTAAAGCCAAGTTGGTTGAGGATTACGGTATTGCTGGCGAGCGTGTTTCCACTGTTGGCTATGGTGAGTCGCGTCCCATTGACTCAAATGCTACAGACGAGGGGCGTCAACGCAATCGCCGGGTTATTGGTGAAATGAGCTTCTCGGAAGTGGTAGCAGAATAATCTTGATAAGCCCTTTGGGCTGATAGAGAACGGCGCCTTAAGGCGCCGTTTTTTTGGGCGGCTATTAAAACTATATTCACTCGATAGGGAAATACGACATGAGTGGGGCGACACTTTACTGGCACGATTATGAAACATCGGGGATTAATCCTGCACGTGACAGGCCGCTTCAGTTTGCGGGGGTGAGAACGGACGAGGAGCTTAATATCGTCGGGGATCCGCTGATGCTGTATTGCCAGCCTTCCAGGGATATTTTGCCGTCGCCGCTGGCCTGCCTTATTACCGGGATTACGCCACAGAAGGCGGCAGCGAAAGGAATTCCCGAGCGGGAGTTTATCGCCCGCATTCACAGTGAACTCTCGCAACCCAACACCTGTGGAGTCGGCTACAACAGTATCCGCTTTGACGACGAGGTCACGCGTTATACGTTGTATAGAAATTTTTACGATCCCTACGAGAGAGAGTGGCGAAATGGCAATTCTCGCTGGGATATCCTCGATATGATGAGGTTGGCCCGTGCACTCAGACCGGAAGGCATTGAATGGCCGGATAACGACGATGGCTTTCCCAGCTTCAAGCTCGAGAATCTCACAGCGGCTAATGGTCTCGATCATTCTGCAGCCCACGATGCGCTGTCGGATGTGATGGCTACGATTTCTCTGGCCAGGCTGGTTAGAAAAAAGCAGCCACGGCTCTACCGCTACCTCTACGAACACCGAAAGAAACAAAAAGTCTCTGGCCTCATCAATCTGATAGAGCCGAAACCTTTCCTGCATGTCTCCTCCAGATTGCCGAGGGAAAATGGCTATCTAGCGCTGATGATGCCCCTGGCGCAGCACCCCACCAACAAAAACGCCATTCTCAGCTTCAATTTGCTGGGTGACGCCGATAGCCTGATCCGGCTATCAGCCGAGGAAATCCGCGAGCGGGTGTTTACTGCAACAGAGGCGCTGCCAGCAGGTATTGAGCGGCTGCCGTTAAAGGCAGTTCACCTCAATAAAGCCCCGGTGGTTGCAACACCCGCGCTGCTGGATGAAGCGGCGGCGAAACGATTGGGTATTGATCAGCAGCGTTGTGAGGGAAACTGGCAAAAGTTGCGGCAGCATAATCTGGGCAAGAAATTGGCCGCGGTTTTCTCGGGGCAGCAATTTGAGACGGCCATTGATGCCGAGCTGCGACTCTATGACGGTTTCCTTCCCAATACCGATAAACCCCTGCTGGAGCAGGTTCGCTCAGTCTCGCCAGAGGGCTTAAAAGCCTTACACTTTGAGGACAAACGTTATCAGGAACTTCTGTTTAATTACCGTGCACGCAACTTTCCCCACACCCTCAGCGAAGAAGAGCAGCATCGCTGGGAAGAGTTCCGTTTCCAGCGTTTGACCAACCCCGGGCTCGGTTTCCTGACCCAGGATCAATACTTTGAGGATATCAATAGTCGTCTGGCTGAAGAACAGCTGACACATCAGGAGAGAGATATTCTCAGACAACTATTGCAGTGGGGCGACGAGATTCTTTAGTGCTTTGCTTTGATGGTGGCAGCAAAGGGGATAGAATGCGCCAAAACAGAGCGTACAATAAGCGGAAGAATTGTGGAATTAAAGGGCGCTAATATTCTGTCGATTGGCCAGTTTGAACGCGGCGATATTGAGAAGATCTTTCTTGTCTCAGATCAAATGGAGCCCTACGCGCAACGCAGAAAAATTACCCGTGTTCTCGATGGCGCTATTCTCGGCAGCATGTTTTTTGAAGCCAGTACTCGCACCCGGATCAGCTTTGGCAGCGCTTTTAACCTGCTCGGTGGAGAGGTGCGTGAAACCACGGGTTTTGAGTCCTCGGCGCTGGTGAAGGGGGAGTCGCTAAAAGACACCGCAAGAGTATTGTCCGGTTTCAGCGATATTATCTGCATGCGCCATCCGGTTTCCGGTTCTGTGGCCGAGTTTGCCAGTAGCAGCCGGGTGCCGGTTATCAATGGTGGCGATGGCAGCAATGAACACCCGAGCCAGGCGCTGCTCGATCTGTATACCATCGATAAGGAAGTGCGCCAGCATGGGGGTAGTATCGACGGCCTGCGAATTGCCATGATTGGCGATCTGAAGTACGGAAGAACTGTGCACTCCCTCTGCAAGCTGCTGATGCTATACGATAATGTCGAGGTGCACCTGGTTTCGCCCACAGAGCTGGCGATGCCGGCGGAGTTGGTCGAGGACATGCGAGCCGCCGGGCTCAAGGTGTCTGTCACCGACAAGTTGGAAGGTAGCATTGCCCATGTAGATATTGTCTATTCTACCCGCATTCAGGAAGAGCGCTTCCCAACTCGAGACGAGGCAGACCTCTACCGCGGTCGTTTTCGACTAAACCAGAGCATATATACCAGTCAGTGTGAACCCAACACGGTGATCATGCATCCGCTCCCGAGAGATTCCCGGGCAGAGGCAAATGAGCTGGATAGTGATCTCGATGATAATCCAAACCTGGCCATTTTCCGTCAGACCGACAATGGTCTGCTGGTTCGCATGGCGCTGTTTGCTATGATTCTCGATGTCGTACACCTGGTTGAAAATTACGCAGCAGAAGTACCATGGTATAACAGCCGTTAAACGTCGGCCCGCAACAAGGTTCATCCATGAAAGATTTTGAAGACATACGTCCCTATAACGATGACGAAATTCCCGCTGTTATCGAGCGCCTGATACGTGACCCCGAGTTTCACCAAACGTTACTGGCGATGAGATATCCGCGCTTAAAAAACTGGTTTGGCTGGCCCGTTCGCATGCTTATTGAGCGCGCCCTGCGCCGACGTATGAGCTCGGTTGAAACGGTGGCACAGTTCCAGGACAGGCTGGTCAGCCATCTGGACTCGCTGCTGGCAAATGCTTCAAGTGGTGTTACTGTCAGTGGTCTTGAAAATCTCGATCCCGATACCCCGACCGTGTTTATCGGTAATCACCGGGATATAGCCATGGATCCAGCACTGGTTTGCCTTGCTCTCTATCGCATGAGCAGGGACACGGTAAGAATTGCCATCGGTGATAATTTGCTGACCAAGCAATTTACCTCTGACCTCATGCGCATTAACAAAAGCTTTATCGTCAAGCGCTCAGTGGAGGGCCGAAGGGATAAGTTCACGGCCCTGATGCAGTTGTCCCGTTACATTCGCCACTCCTTGCTGGTTGACAAGAGTTCTATATGGATCGCTCAACGCGAAGGCCGGGCTAAAGACGGTATCGATAAAACCGAAACGGCGCTGATCAAAATGTTGATGCTCAGCAAGGGAAAGGAGCAAACGTTCCAGCAGGCCCTCGCCGAATTAAACCTGGTGCCAGTGGCAATTTCCTATGAGTTGGATCCGTGTGACCTGGAAAAGGCCAGGGAGTTGCATGCGAAACGTTCATCCGGTGCTTATGAAAAGGCCGAGCATGAGGATCTGATGAGTATTTATCGCGGCCTGGTCGGAAATAAAGGCCATATCCACGTTGCCTTTGGCGAACCCATTGTCAATGCCGAGACGCCGGAACAGGTGGCAGAAGAAGTTGATCGCCAGATTTATGATCTCTATAAGCTGCAACCGACCAATATTCTTGCTTACGAATTGATACACGGTGCCAATCCCCAGGTAGAGCAGTGGAAAGCCGAAACTTCAGGTCAGGACTGGGACGAAACCAGCGCCCTGTTTCAGGAGCGAATCAATGCGGTTGATGAAAGTTATCGGGATCTGCTGCTGACGATGTACGCAAACCCGGTCTGCAGTCGGCTCGCGATACATCCTGCTCCCTAGAAAGTTTAGAGCCCTATGAGCGCTGAGCTCGACAATACGGTAAAGCAAACCATCCAGCGGGGCTACAGCGAGTTCCTCGAGGCCAACCAGTTGCGCCCGCGGCTCGGCCAGAAGCAGATGATTGCGGCAATTGCGAATACGCTCGGCGCTATCGAGGAAAACCCGCAGGGCGATAGTGGGAACTCCGGCGAGGGGATTTGTGTCGTAGAGGCCGGCACCGGCAAAACCCTTGCTTACCTGCTGGCCGCGCTGCCTGTTGCGCGACAGAAAAATAAGCGGGTCGTGCTGGCAACCGGCACCATCGTTTTGCAGGAACAATTACTGAACAAGGATATCCCGGTGCTGCTTCGGGATACGGGTTGGGAATACTCTTTTGCTGTGGCCAAGGGGCGCGGCCGCTATTTGTGCCCATTGCGGCTCGAGCAATGCCTGGATGCCAGCGGGGATCTGCAGCGGGGTCAGTTCCTGTTCGAGGATGAATTGGGCTTCAATCCCTCCGAGCGCAATATTGCCACCTATCGCGAAATGGCCCGTATGCTTGAGGAGGGCGACTGGAACGGCGACAGGGATAACTGGCCCGAATCAATACCGCAGTCTGACTGGCAACCCCTGACTGTGGACAGGCGGCAATGCGCGGGGCGTCGTTGCCGCCACATCCGGGAGTGCTGCTTTTTCAGAGCCCGGGATGAACTGGAAGAGGCCGACTGTATTGTCGCCAATCACGACCTGGTGATGTCCGACCTGGCGCTCGGTGGCGGCGTCATCCTGCCACCACCCGAAGAGACGATTTATATCTTCGATGAAGGACACCGGTTGGCGGAAACAGCCCTGAATCACTTTTCAGCGTCCTGTCGTATCAATGCCAGCCAGCTCTGGCTGGCAAAAATGATCAAACAGGTTGAATCATGGCAGGGGCTGGTGGCACCGGTGCAGGAACTTGCCGCCGGTCTCGAAAAACTCTCGGTGGCCGCTGTTGCGGCAGAAAAAGCGCTGGCTTTGAGTTACCCCGTATTTGAAAAAATCGCCCATGAAAATATTACGGCTGAATCCGGTGAGGATAAATCGGTCTGGTGCTTCCCGGAGGGCAATCCCGGGGACAGCATCCGACTGCTGGCCTCCGAGCTGGCAGAAACTCTGGCGTATCTTGGCGCGTTGCTGGATCAGTTGGCCGACAGTATTGGCACAGCCCTGGAGAGGGTTAACAGCACCATCCCGCGGGTTGATCTGGAGCAAATGCTGCAACAGGTTGGCAGCTGGCAGGGTAGGACCGATGCGGCAACAGCGCTGTGGCAACTCTATGCGGTTCGGGACAGCAAGGGAGAGTCGCCCTGTGCGCGCTGGCTGAGTCTGGAGCAGGGTGCAAATCTGCTGGATGTGTGCCTTTCGGCGTCACCGACGAGGGCGGCCGGGATCTTTCGGGAGCGTCTCTGGAAGCGCTGCTCCGGAGCCGTTGTGACTTCCGCAACCCTGCAGGCGTTGGGAAGTTTTGATCGGTTCAGGCAGTTATCCGGTGCGCCGGAGGGGGCAAATTATACGGCGGTGGCTGGCGCCTTTGACTATGCTCGTGCGGGGGTGCTGTCAGTGCCCGATATCGGCGCAGAGGGAAATCAGGCGCGCGAGCATACCCGGGCGCTGATTGATAGGCTTGAAGATTTTATCAACCCGGAGGAGGGAACCCTGGTGCTGTTCGCCTCGCGTCGGCAAATGGATGATGTCTACAGCAATATGCGCACGGTTCTTGCCGACCAGGTGCTGAAACAGGGCGACTGGAGTAATCAGGAAATTGTCAGACGGCATAAGGCAGCCATCGACCAGGGGCAGGGCAGTATAATTTTTGGCCTTGCCAGTTTTGCCGAGGGGATGGACTTTCCCGGCGACTACTGCCGCCATGTGATTATCGCCAAGCTGCCTTTCTCAGCGCCCAATGACCCGGTTCACACGACGCTCTCGGAATGGCTGGAAGCGCGGGGTCGTAATGCCTTTATGGAGTTGATGTTGCCGGATGCTTCACTTCGCTTCAATCAGGCTTGCGGCCGCCTGTTGCGGAAGGAAACGGATAGCGGCAGGGTGACAGTGCTGGACAGGCGGCTGGTCAGCAAATTCTACGGTCGGCAGTTAATGGATGCACTGCCACCCTTTCGTCGCGAGATTGCCTGACGCCAAAGCCTGGTGGTCAGGACGCGGCACAGTGTCCGGCACGTGGCGGAAGATTTTCAAGCCTGTGCTGGATGCGCTGCGCGATGGAGGCGGCGTCAAGTCCAATCGCAGCCAGCTGTTCGCTGTGACTGGCATGTTCGATAAAGGTGTCCGGAAGGCCAAGGTGCAGGATCGAGAGGGTCATATTGAACCTTGCCAGGCATTCGCTGACCGCTGCACCTGCGCCCCCATGAACGGCATTTTCTTCCAGCGTGACGATTAAATCGTGACTGTTCGCCAGTTCTGTAATCAGGGCCTCATCAATCGGTTTGACAAACCGCATATCCGCAACCGAGGCGTTGATTTTTTCAGCTGCCTGTAAAGCGGCTGGGAGCAGGGTGCCAAAGTTGAGGATAGCCACCCGATTGCCGCGTCTTTTGACGACACCCTTGCCGAGGGGAAGGGGAGACATTTCCTGCTCAATGGTGATGCCCGTGCCAGTACCGCGAGGATACCTGACCGCTGCCGGCCCCGTGTGACGATAACCGGTATAGAGCATTTGCCGGGTTTCATTTTCATCGGATGGTGTCATTACCACCATATTGGGTATGCAGCGCAAATAAGTGAGGTCAAAGCTGCCGGCATGACTGGCGCCATCCTCACCCACCAGCCCTGCGCGATCAATACCAAACAGGACATCCAGGTTTTGCAGGGCGACGTCATGGATTAACTGGTCGTAAGCTCTCTGTAAAAAGGTAGAGTAAATAGCGACAACGGGCTTTATGCCTTCGCAGGCCATCCCGGCTGCCAGTGTTACTGCATGTTGCTCGGCAATGGCGACATCGTGAAAGCGCTCGGGGAATTCACGGGCAAACCTGGACATGCCTGAACCCTCACACATGGCGGGCGTTATGGCGACCAGCTTTTCATCTGCCGCCGCCATATCACAGAGCCAGTCACCGAAAACCTGCTGATATTTTATTTTTGCCTTTTTAGGCGTTGCCCTGAGCTTGGCTGGCTCGATTTTGTTGAGCGCGTGATAGCCGACAGGATCTTTCTCTGCCGGGGCAAAGCCCTTCCCTTTCTGGGTGAGTATATGGAGAAAAATGGGGCCTTTCAGTGATTTGAGGTTGCTCAGCGTGTGGACCAGTAGTGATATGTCGTGACCATCGATGGGTCCGATGTAGTTGAAGCCCAGCTCTTCAAAAATAATTCCGGGGGCAACCAGGGACTTCAGGTGTTCTTCCGTTTTACGGACAAAGTTCTTGGCCGCCGGCATGGAGCGCAACACCTTTTTGCCGCCCTCCCGGATAGAGTTATAAAAACGGCTTGACCATATTTTCGAGAAGTAGGTTGCCAGGCCGCCGACGTTGCGCGAGATTGACATGTTGTTGTCGTTGAGAACCACCAGCATGTTGGCTTTTTCGTGGGCGGCATGATTGATGGCTTCAAAAACCATACCCGCAGTCGCGGCGCCATCTCCGATTACAGCAACAACACCCCTGTCTTCATTTCTGGATCGGGCGCCCAGGGCCATTCCCAGCGCAGCACTGATCGAGGTGCTGGAGTGCCCGACGCCGAAAGTGTCGTACTCGCTTTCGCCGCGCCTGGGAAAGGGGGCCAGGCCGCCTGCGTGACGAATAGTTGTCAGGGCTTCGCGCCGCCCCGTCAATACCTTGTGCGGGTAGGCCTGGTGACCCACATCCCATACCAGGCGGTCGTGGGGGGTGTTGTAAACGTAGTGCAGTGCAATTGTCAGTTCAACCACCCCGAGACCGGCGCCAAAATGGCCACCACTTTTGCCGGCACTGTAGAGCAGGTATTCTCGTATCTCGTCTGCCAGTCGCGGCAACTGCTCTTGATCCAGCTGCCTCAGGTGGTGAGGGCTGTCGATGGAATCCAGTAGTGGCGTTGCCGGGCGGCTGAGCGGTATTGTGTTAAAGGTTCGTGGCATTGGGCTATCCGTATGCAATCGGACAATTCTACAACAAATTGGGTGTGGACTTAATTACCGTTTAATGATTCCGGCTGACAATATAGTTGCCGATAGATCTCAGGTGATTTGCCTTGTCATCGAAGCCTGACAGTGCTTCGAGGCTCTCGCAGTGCAGCTGTGACAATTTTTCTTTCGCCTGCTCCAGCCCCAGCAGGGACACAAACGTTGGTTTGTTGCGTGCCTCGTCTGCACCTTGTTTTTTGCCAAGTGTGTCAGTGTCGCTGGTGATATCCAGAATGTCGTCCTGCACCTGGAAGGCAAGGCCCAGTGCATGGCCGAATTTTTCAAGGGCATTGAGCTGGCTTTTGTCAGCGCCCGCGGCAATGGCTGACATTGTGATACTGGCCGAAATCAGGGCGCCGGTTTTTTTTCGGTGCATATGGCATAACTCGGAGAGGGTCAGCGCATGGTCAGCGGCCTCGATATCAATTGCCTGGCCGGCAACCATTCCCTCCGCACCAGCGGCCACGGACAAGAGCCTGATCAGGCGCAGGCAGGTATCTGCGTCCATATCAGGCAATTGTGTCAGCTGTTCAAAGGCAAGGCTTTGCAGAGCGTCGCCAGCGAGGATGGCGGTGGCTTCATCGAAAGCGATATGACAGGTCGGTTTGCCGCGCCGGAGGTCGTCATTATCCATTGCGGGGAGATCATCGTGAATCAGCGAGTAGGCATGGATTAATTCGACGGCTGCCGCGATGGCATCTGTGGCTTCATTGATGCTGCCGACCGCGTCGGCTGCGGCGTAGGCAAGCATCGGCCGAATGCGTTTGCCGCCGTTGAGGACACTGTAGCGCATGGCGCTGCAGAGCCTTTCCGCGGGGGCATCAGTGTCCGGGAGACACTGAATCAGTTTGTTGTTGATGCGTTGCTGGCACTGCCCAGCAAAGGAGGCGAAGTCGGTCACGGTATAGCTTATTGTTCCGGGTCGTTTTCCCTGAAGGGGATCGGTTTGTCGTGGTCCTGGCTGAGCATCTCAACCTTTTGCTCGGCTTCGGCCAGCGCCTGCTGACAGCTGCGAGCGAGCTTGACGCCGGCTTCAAATGCTTTCATGGAGTCCTCAAGGCTGAGGCTTCCCTGTTCCATTTCGTTAACAAGCGATTCAAGCTGTTCCAGGCTCTTTTCAAAATTGACAGGCTTTTTATTGGCCATGATCCATATTCCAGCAGGTGATTTTTTCAGTCAGCCAATAGTGAAGGCATTGGCCGGGGCGCCAATTCTAGCGAATTTTTGACCAAACGGCCCGCTGTTTTTGTGAGACAGTGCCTACATGAGAATGGGCAGTTTGCCGATATTCTGCAGACGGCACCAGCATGACAATAGCCTGGCAAGGATGTTGGCTATTACCGATGGGCATCAGCTTGGAGCGGCGGGGGTGTTACGTTGCTGCCAAGCTTGGAGGACATCTTTTGTATACTGCCTTTGGCCCCGTTACGCAGATGTACCGGGGCTTTATTTTTTCTCCGGCGGGCATTATTGACAGCCGCGAAAACCGAATTATTATGGTGGCAGTACTTGTTGAGGAGGTGTGGTCTTCGAAATCCAGCGTCTCTACATCCCGGGAAGGCCCGGTCGAAGAGTTATCCGGCACAGTATAAGCCGTCGGAGCGTTACAGCTCCCCTTGAAATTACAGGCCCCGTCAGTTTTTCTGGCGGGGCTTTTTCGTTATGGGTTCGTTGTTGATGCTGGTTAATCGTCAATTCAAGCGCCAGGGTTAGGGGTAGTATATGCAGGCAAAAATTTTGCGACTCAACGTCGCGGGGCAACCCATCGAATGGCTTAACTGGGAGGAGGCCGTGTGTCTGTATGCCCGGGAACTGGTGTCATGGTCGCTGGGGGGGGTGATCAAGGAAATCCGCGGCGGTGTTTCGAGGCTGACAGGAAAACGCTCAAAGATGGTATTGCCAAGTATTATCGCCTGCCACGGAGAGGAATTTGCCCGCCCCCGAACCAGTTACCCGCTCAGCAATCAGGCTCTCTTTGCAAGGGACGGCTGTGTCTGTATGTACTGTGCGCAGCAATTCCCCACAGCCGAGCTGTCGCGGGACCATATACTGCCGGTATCCAGGGGAGGTGAGGACAAGTGGGAAAATGTTGTCGCCGCCTGCCGGCGCTGCAACCAGTACAAGTCAAATCATCTGCTCGAGGAAATCGGCATGGAGTTGGTGGCGTTGCCCTACAGGCCCAACAATGCGGAGTACCTGGCGCTGATTAACTCAAGACGTATTCTGGGTGACCAGATGGAATTCCTTCGTAGCCAGTTTCCGAAGCACTCCAGGCTGTTATAGGCGCCGGGTACTCGTTAGCCGAAGATAGTCTGGGCAAAAATTGCAATAATCAGCAGGGGGCAGACAAAACGCACATACCCCGGCCAGACTCTCCAGAAAAGTCCGCTCTCAATTTGTTCATTGCCCTGTTTTAACTCGCCCAGAAGGTTGTCGCGATGCCAGACCCAGGCGGCAAAGATGCACAACATCAGCCCGAGCAGGGGCTGGGCGTACTCCGTTGTCAATGTGACGACCATCCCGAACAATAGCTCAAAATTAAGGATGATCATCACGCTGATGAGGAAGATAACAGCGCTGGTGAAAAGTGAAACCGGTTTGCGTGATCTACCGGTTTTTTCAATGGTGAAGGCAACGGGCACCTCCAGCATGCTGATGGACGAAGTCAGCGCGGCAATAGTCATCAGGGCGAAGAACGCAAAGGCGATGAACAGCCCTATGCTGCCCATGGAGCCAAACAGTGAAGGCAGCACCTGGAAAATCAAATCCGGACCTGCAATCAGTGATCCGTCGGGGTTGTTTATGCTTATTCCGTTTTCCCGGGCCACAAACATGGCTGGCAGGATCAGCAAACCCGCGAGAAAGGCGATGGATGAATCGACCAGCGTAACAATGACCCCCATCTTTGGCAGGTTTTCGGTTTTTTTCATATAGGAGCCGTAGATCAACATGGTGCCGACGCCAAGAGAAAGCGAGAAAAATGCCTGCCCCATTGCGCCGACAACAAGAGAAGGCTTGGTGATCTGTGAAAAGTCGGGAATCAGGTAAATCTGCAGCCCTTCCATGGCACCTTCCCGGGTCAATACATAGAAAATCAGCGCAATCAGCAAAGCCAGCAAGGTGGGCATCAATCGGGTAGACCACTTTTCAATACCCTTTTCTACCCCCGCGCTAATCAGCAGGCATGTCATTCCCATAAAGACAGCGCAGAAAACGATATTTCGCGCAACGCCAGACTCGGTCAGCCATTTCACTTCCGCAGTCATCCCCGCCAGACTCAGCAGGGGTTGAACCATGAAGGCGATCATCCAGCCGGCGACAATGCTGTAAAAACTGAGGATGAGTGAGGCCGCCACGACGCCGGCAAAGCCGGAAAGGCGACCCGCGAGACGGGATACTGGGCTGTTGGAGATGGATACCAGCGCTGTCACCATATTGGCCTGGGCGTGGCGGCCAATAATCAACTCGGCCATCAGCGCCGGGTAGGCGAGACAGAAAGCCAGGATAAAATACATCAACACAAATGCGCCGCCACCGTTTTCGGCGGCATTGGTCGGAAAGCCCCAGACGTTACCGAGACCGACAGCCGATCCGGCTGCTGCCAGAATAAACCCGGCACGAGTCGAGAATTGTCCGCGAGAAGCCATGTTGATCCTTTTTTTGTGCCGGATGATAGCGGTTTTGGCGGCGCTTGTAGAGCGCGCGGCAGCTATTGAGACAGTTTGGCCAGGTACTGATCCAGTGAGTTGGCAAATGCCTGTTTCTCCCGGTTGCCAATCGGTGGCGGGCCGCCGTGCACAGCACCGGAACTGCGCATGGTGTCCATAAAGTCACGCATATTCAGTTTCTGGCGAATATTCTGGCGGTTGTATCTCTCGCCCCGCGAGGTAATGACCTGTACCTCTTTTTCAATCAATTCGGCGGCGAGCGGAATATCGGAGGTGATGACAAGATCGCCGGCCCTTGCCTGCCTGACAATATGGTTGTCCGCGACATCAAAACCGGGTGCGACCTGGACCATCCTCACCAGCGGTGAGCGCACTAATGGCAGGGCCTGATTGGCGACAAAATACACCGGTGTATTGGTGCGTATGGCGGCGCGGCAGATAATTTCCCTGATCATCACAGGGCAGGCGTCGGCATCAACCCAGATAGACACGGTTGCAATTACTCCTGAGAGGATTGACTGAGGATACATGGTAGTTACAACCCGACAGAAAGGCGAGATTAAAAATCTGATTTGACGTATAATATGCGTTTTGCGCTATCCGCACTGCGAAATACATTTCGCCCCTCACGATCAGGTACACCTTCACAATGTCTAACGATAATTTATTACCGGCGTTTGCATCGCTGGGTCTTCCTACGCCTTTGCTAAAGGCTTTGCAGCAGGTTGGCTATGAAACGCCATCCCCCATCCAGTCACAGTGTATTCCGCTGTTGCTGGAGGGGCATGACCTGGTCGGGCAGGCACAGACAGGTACCGGAAAAACGGCGGCTTTTGCGCTGCCCCTGCTGAGCCGGGTCAATGCCCGCAACAGTGACACACAGATTCTGTGCCTGGCGCCGACCCGCGAGCTGGCGATCCAGGTTGCAGAGGCGTGTCAGAGCTACGCCAAGTTTATCCCCCATTTCCATGTGCTGCCGATCTACGGTGGCCAGAGTTTCGGCATCCAGCTGAAACAACTCAAGCGTGGTGTGCAGGTAGTGGTCGGTACGCCGGGGCGCATTATGGATCACATGCGGCGGGGAACCCTGAAGCTGGATTCGCTCCAGGCGCTGGTCCTGGATGAGGCCGATGAAATGCTGCGCATGGGGTTTATCGAAGACGTCGAATGGATTCTCGGTCATACCCCGGATAACTGCCAGATCGCCCTGTTTTCTGCCACCATGCCGAAGGAGATTCGCAAGGTCGCGGAAAACTACCTGACCGAGCCAAAAGAGGTTCGCATTGCCTCCAAAACCTCGACGGCAACCACCATCAACCAGCGTTATGTGTTGGTCGATCATCGGCAGAAGCTGGATGCCATGACCCGAATTCTGGAAGTTGAACCCTTCGATGCCATTATCACCTTTGTCCGCACCAAGGTGGCGACCAGTGAACTGGCGGACAAACTCTGTGCCCGCGGTTATGCCGCCGAGGCGTTAAACGGAGATGTCCCCCAGGCGCGCAGGGAAAAAATAGTCGCCCAGCTGAAAGAGGGAAAGCTGGACATTGTAGTGGCCACCGATGTCGCTGCTCGAGGGCTGGATGTGGAGCGTATCAGCCATGTGATCAACTACGATATCCCCACGGATACCGAGGCCTATGTGCACCGCATTGGCCGCACCGGCCGGGCAGGCCGCAAAGGTGAGGCCATATTGTTTGTCACCCGCCGTGAGCAGAGGATGTTGAGTGCCATCGAGCGCTCGACCAAACAGAGCATTACCGAGATGCGTCCACCCAGTGTCAGGGATCTCTACGCGACGCGTCTCGCCCGCTTCAAGCAGCGCATAGGCGATGTGCTCGCCGGAGAGCAACTGGATTTCTACCAACAACTGGTTGCTGACTTCCAGCGCGAGCAGGATGTCGATCTGGCTTCGGTTGCGGCGGCGCTCGCATTTCTCGCCCAGGGAAATCAGCCATTGCAATTGCAGGATACTGCAGAGAGGGATGCGCGGGCAGAGAGAGATGGGCCGGTAGAGAGAGTGCAGCGGCAAAAGGGTGAAAAGCCAGCCAGTGGGAAAAAGAAAAAATCCCGGGATGATTTACCCCTTGAAGCGAAGCCATTGAAGGATTTTCCGGATGTCGAGATGCGCCGCTATCGCGTCGAGGTGGGTTATGACCACGGCGTCAAGCCCGGCAATATTGTCGGTGCCATTGCCAACGAGGCCGGACTGGAAAGTTGCTATATCGGGCATATCGAAATCTTTGACGACTTCAGCATCGTCGACCTGCCCGGTGGGATGCCCCGGGATATTCTGAGACTGCTGAAGAATGTCTGGGTGTGTCAGCAAAAGCTCAACATCTCGCCTCTTTCTGCTGAAGCCGGTAACACACCGCATGGCAAGGCCAAAAAGCCAAAGCCTAAAGGCGCCAAACAGCACCGGGGGCGTTCAAAACCCTGATCGTCCGGGTTCAGGAGGCGCTATTGTCTGAACTGAAGCTGTATTTCCAGCAGCGGATGGCAAGGAATGCCCTGGTCAGAGAGACAACGCAGCAGCTCTCATGGCTACGCAGTCAATCAAAAGCCTCCTGCTTTACCCTGTGGTAATGGTGTTTCCAGAACCGTATACCAATGGGTACGGTCAGGTTGAGGAAAAATGCTGTCATCATCAGGGTATAAAATGCCTCGGTAGACATGATGTTGTGTTCCACGTAGGCGATATCCATGACCACAAAGGCCAGTTCAGCCCGACCCAGCATGCCAAAGCCCACCAGCCAGCTGTCGGACCATGAGAAACTCCCGGTATATCTCGCTGCCAGCGAAGCGGAGAGGAACTGGCCAATCACCAGGCTTAAAAAAAGAATTAGAAAATAGGGCAGGACTGCTGTAAAAATCGTCAGGTCAAAAATCAACTTGGTTCCCAGGGCGATAAAGAAAACCGGGCCGATCCAGGAGAAAGCCATGTTGTCGATCATCTGCTTGGCGCGCAGATGAAAATCGATGTTCTGGTAATCGTGGAAATTGAAATATTCCCGCTTGATTACCAGCCCGGCGATATAGGCGCCGATCGCAGGGTGAAAACCGAATTCATGGGCCAGGATGGCAACACTCACCGCCACCACCAGAAGTGCCAGCAAGGAATATTCACCACTGCCCATGGATAACACCGTGCGCAGGTGAAAGTGCCCGAGAGAGGGAATACGCGCCGCCAGGCCCTTGTCGGCGGGAAACAGCCAGCCGCCGATAATGGTCACCAGTACCAGAAACACCAATACCTCCAGCAAGATTATGCCAATGCCCGGAGACTGGGCCTCGCTTTCGCCAAGCGCCAGCGGCAGGATAATGGCGATCGGCAATAGCGAGATGGCGGCGTCCAATACCGCTGCGGTCATAATACCCGTGGCTGCGGGTGTATGACTGAGGCCTTCAGACTTGAGCGATACCATGGTCAGGGACACGGCGGTAGCGGTCATCGCCAGGCCGCACAACAGCGCCATATTCTGGTTTCCCCAGAACTGCATCGTGGCAAAGTAGGCGATGGTAAAGGGCGCGAGCGCACCAAACACAGCAATGCCCCAGCTCCGTTTCAGGCTGTTGAAAAAGTTGTCGGTGTTTTCTTCAAAACCCAGCGCGAACATGATCAGGATAATGCCGAGTTCCGAGAAACCCTGGATAAAGGGAGGCATCTCTTCGGGTAGCCAGCCGAGATTCACCATCGCGGCACCGAAAAACAGGTACCACAGCACCGGCGTCAGTCGTGTCCGGTGGGCAGCAAATGAGGCCGCAAAAATACACAGCCAGATAACGACCAGTACTTTAAGCTCGTACATGTTTTGCTCTTTTAGCTTGAGGTTGCCGGAATCCAACTATGATTCTAGTTAACGGGTGGAAATAATGCTTTGCCCTGCATCAAGGCCCGGCGAGAAGGTCCATTCCAGTTATTCCCGGAAACTGTTTTAACCCGCGGTGGATCTGTGTAAAGTGGCCCCACGATTAATACAACGCTGGAGAAATTATGGCCAATCCTCAGACCCTGTTTCGCCCATTTCAGCTCGGCAGCCTGTCTTTATCCAACCGCATAGTGATGGCGCCGATGACCAGAATGGCCTCGCCCAATCATATTCCCGATGATGACGTTGTCGAATACTACCGTCGAAGGGCGGCGGGTGGGGTTGGCCTGATTATAACCGAGGGCACCATCATCAATCACAAGGCCTCCAATGGCTATCCCCAGGTGCCGGCTTTTTATGGTGACAAAGCGCTGGCCGGCTGGAAAAAAGTGGTTGAAGCCGTGCACGCAGAAGGGGGAAAAATTGCTCCGCAGATCTGGCATGTGGGCTCCGCTCGTGAGCCGGGCACACCGCCTGACCCGCAGGTCCCGGCCTACAGCCCGAGCGGTCTTGCCTCCCCGGGGGTGAAAAACGGTGTTGCCATGACACAGGATGATATCGATGAGGTGGTAGCCGCCTATGGCGAGGCCGCGCGCAATGCCCAGGCGCTGGGTTTTGATGCGGTCGAGATTCACGGTGCCCATGGCTATCTGATCGACCAGTTTTTCTGGGAGGGAACCAACCAGCGCGATGACCACTACGGTGGGTCCATGGAAAACCGCGAGCGGTTTGCGGTGGAAGTGATCAGGGCTGTGCGCGCGGCTGTGACCGATGACTTTCCTGTGCTCTTCCGCTGGTCACAGTGGAAGCTGCAGGATTACAGCGCCCGCCTGGTTAATACCCCCGAGGAACTGGATGCGTTCCTGCAACCACTCAGTGAAGCCGGAGTGGATATTTTCCACTGCAGTACCCGCCGCTTCTGGGAGCCTGAATTTGAGGGCAGTAACCTCAACCTGGCGGGCTGGACCAAAAAGCTCACGGGCAAACCCGCCATTACCGTTGGCAGTGTCAGCCTGAGTTCGGACTTTCTCAACAGATCGGAGAGTCTGAGCAAGGACGTTCTGTTTGACAGTGCGGGTCACGCCGACATCGATAACCTGGTTAGCCGCATGGAAGCCGGGGAGTTTGATCTGGTGGCCGTGGGTCGCGCACTCATCAGTAATCCCGACTGGGCCAATAGAGTGAGGCACGGCGAGGTCGACGAGCTGAAGCCCTATGACAAGGATGATGCACAGAGTCTGCTGTAGCTATACCCCGGCGGGCGGGGTCGAAATGGACACCGCCCCCGGCAACCCGCTAAGCAACCGATAACAGAATTTTGCCGATATGCTGATTGGTTTCCATCAGCTTGTGGGCGTCAGACGCTTTATCCAGCGGGAAAGTGCACTGAATAACTGGCTTCAGCTTGCCTTCGGCAATTAGCGGCCAGACATGTTCTTCCACGCCTCTTGCAATGCGCGCCTTGTTGGCCAGCGGCTGGGAACGCAGGGTAGAGCCGGTCAGCACCAGCTGTTTCAACATTACCGGCATCAGGTCGATTTCAACCTTTGAGCCCCGCAGGAAGGCGATATTGACAATGCGTCCACCGGGGGCGCAGGCCTTGATATTGTTCTGCACATAATCACCACCGACAATATCCAGAATGACGTTAACGCCCTTGCCGGACACTTCCTTGCAGATTGGGGCAAATTCTTCGTTGCGGTAATTGATCGCCCGCACTGCGCCCAGTTCCTCGCATACCCTGCACTTCTCGTCACTGCCCGCTGTGGCGATTACGTTGACACCCATGGCTGTGGCCATCTGGATTGCCGTGGTGCCGATGCCACTGGTGCCGCCATGCACCAACAGCCATTCGCCCGCTTTGAGTTGTGCCCGTTCGAACAGGTTGTGCCATACGGTAAAGCAGGTTTCGGGCAGGCCGGCACTCTGTTCCAGCGTGAGTCCATCGGGAACCGGCAGGCACAGTGCTGCGTCGGCAACGGCGTATTGGGCGTAGCCTCCCCCTGCCAGCAGCGCACAGACTTTATCGCCCACCTGCCAGCGGGACGTCCCCTCGCCGACTGCGACCACGGTGCCGGCAACTTCCAATCCGGGGATATCCGGTGCACCGGGCGGTGGTGGGTAAAATCCCAGCCGTTGGAAAACATCCGGTCGGTTGACACCGGCAACGGCGACCTCGATCAGGACCTGCTCTTTACCCGGGTGCATTACCGGGAAGCTGGCGGCTCTTAATACCTCGGGGCCACCGGGCTCGCTGACCTCGATGGCAGTCTGTTGGTTTGGGATGGTCATAGTCGTCACCAATTACAAAACGCGACCAGTTTGCCTGTAGCGGTGAAGGTGTCAAGTTCTCTGAGGTATTAAAACGCGTATTCCATTGCCAGCCGAAAGGTGTGGCCTCTGTCGCTGTGGTTGACCTCCTGGATCAGACCCGCTTCCCGCTTCAAATGCTTCGAACCCGAAGTCGCACTGATCGTCGCGCTCAGCAATGGTGTAGCTTTCCATTGATAGGTTTTCCGACAGGGAATGGGCTAAGCCCAGGCTCTGCATCAGGCGGTTTCCCTGGTCAGTTTTTTCCGGGGCCAGGCGCCTTTCGGTCTCGCGCTCCAGCGGCAGAATATGCGGATGATAGACCTTGTCGACAACGAAGCCTTCTGCGTGGCCCGCCGGGGAAAACATTAAAGCTTCAGGGCTTCTCATGTTCCAGCATGCGAATAATCTCATCTTCACCCAGGGGCAAATTGCTCTTGATCTTGAGGCTGTCTGACCATTCGCTGCGAAAGTCGGGTTGGATGCGACTGTTGATAACCAGCGTGAGTGCCATGGCGATAAAGGCCCCC
>JBFFTH010000024.1:0-19552 GCA_041571855.1 Porticoccaceae bacterium | reverse complement strand
TTCTGATTCGGCAATATGGTCTGCGTAGTTGAGTCCGATGGCGAATATTTTTCCGGGCCGCTCTATCGGTGCGAGAAATGTAACTTCGTCGGCACGGTAATCCGCGCTCTCCGGCAGTGCCATGGCCTGCTCCCGGTAGTTATCCCACTGGGCGATCAATTCCATCATAGTGCCGGGAAGCCCCGCTAACCCTTTCGATAGCGAGGTCAATGTCTCCCCATCGACACGGACAATGTCAGAAGCACCCTGAGCTGTCTTCACTCGCGCTAATCTCATAATTACCCCCTGTCTTGTGATTTCTTTTTTTCAGCTGCCTTTTACAGCTGCTGCAGCTGCGCCCGAACCTGAGGCACAGACGCGAAAGGTACATGCCTGCAACGCTCTGCATCAATGGCGCTTAAGGACATTACCCTGAATCGACAACACACCACAACAGCTTTCAGGGCTGCCTGTTAACTCAGAATTTTGTAGATCACGGCCCGGCAGTCTTCAGCCTGCATGTAGCGAGGAACCGGGTAGGTACCCTGAGCCTCCTGGAGCGCCCGATCGACAATCTCGTCGATATCCTCTTCCTTGAGGGCATCCAGGGTCCGTGGAATGCCCACTTTCTTGTTGAGTTTCCTGATCGCATCGACAAACTTGCTGGCCTTGGTGAACTGGTCATCAGTCTTGGCACCGGCACCAATAACGTCGGCCAGTTCAGCCATATGATTAACCACAGCGTCGTTTCCGCCCAGATAAAACTCAAACACGTTGGGCAGCACAATCGCGTTGGCCAGTCCGTGGGGGGTGTGATAGAGAGCACCCAGCTGGTGGGCAATAGCGTGAACATAGCCCAGGGATGCCCGGGTAAAAGCCAGACCCGCGTAGGTGGCCGCCATCAGCATTTTCTCGCGCGCGTCTACGTTGCCGCCGTCCTTGTAGGCAATGGGCAGGTTTTTAAAAATCATGCGCGTGGCGGATTTTGCCAGACCCGACGTCTCCGGCGTCGCCATTTCAGAGACGTAGGACTCGACGGCATGAGTGAGCGCATCCATGCCTGTTGCAGCAGTAATCGGGGCCGGCAGCCCCAGCTGCAGGTTGGGATCCAGTGCTACGGTATGGGGCTGCAGCTTGGGGTCGGCAATCATGTTTTTGGTATGCTTGACATTGTCCGAGATCACTGCCGCAACTGTCACCTCGGAGCCTGTACCCGAGGTAGTGGGCACGCCATAGTAGGGAATCATCGGTTTGCGCACCTTGAAATAGCCGACAAGCTTCCTCGGATCGCAGTTATTGGCAATACAGGCAGCCACCACCTTGGCCGCGTCCAGCGTGGAGCCGCCGCCGATGGCGAGGATCGCGTCTGCGTTGTGGTCATCTGCCGCTTCAATTCCCGCTGCGACGATGTCGAAGGACGGATCCGGCTCAATGCCATCAAACAGCCTGGCACTGATCCCCAGCTCTTTCAGCCTGTCCATGAAGGGCTGGATAAGGCCCAGCTTCACCAGCCCCGGATCACCCATAAGTAACACCCTTTTGTGGTCGGCGTCGGCAATGGCCTCCAGCAGCTTGTAGGTTGAATCCGGGCCGGTAAACATAAACGGTCTCTTCATAGACACCAGGTTTACGACGGTCCGCAGCGCCAACATCTGGGCCTCGTGGAGGGAGTAGTTCAGGACGTTTCGGGCCGGGGACGGTATAAACTTCAATTTTTCAATGCTGATCATAAGGTATCACTCTTGAGGATTTTGATGGCCGGTAGCCGCCAACAGGCAATCTTTAACTGCCGAAGGATAGACAAATAAAAAGGAACTGACAACGTCTGCCTCCCCGGATAACAAATACGATTCAATGTGCAATAATGACAGCCTGATCCGTTACTGCCCTTTCCATGTCCTATTTATCAACTGAACCAGCCGAGCATCAAAGGCCCGATGTCTATAGCGTCTCGCAGCTGAACCGCCGTGCGCGACAGTTGCTCGAGGCCCACTTCCCACTGCTCTGGGTTGAAGGTGAAATTTCCAATATCAGCTTCCCGGCCTCCGGGCACTGGTATTTTGTTCTCAAGGATGAAACCGCCCAGGTGCGCTGCGCGATGTTCAAAATGCGAAACGGACTGGTCGGCTTCAGGCCAAAAAACGGACAACACGTGTTAATCCGCTGCCGCGTCGGACTCTACGAGAATCGCGGCGACTTTCAGCTCATCGCCGAGCACATGGAAGAGGCCGGTCACGGTGCACTGCAAAAGCAGTTTGATGCGCTGAAAGCAAAATTGCACGGCGAAGGACTGTTTGATGAAAAACACAAAAAGGCCCTGCCCACACTGCCTGAACGCATCGGTATTGTGACCTCACCCACTGGTGCGGCGATTCACGACATTCTCACCGTGCTAAAACGACGCTTCCCGGCTATACCGATAACGATCTATCCCTGCCCGGTACAGGGCGCCGAGGCTGCCACAGCCATCGCTTCAGCGATCCAACTCGCCAACAGGGACAATCGCTGCGATGTACTGATTGTGGGCCGCGGCGGCGGCTCAATTGAAGACCTGTGGTCATTTAATGAAGAGACGGTGGCGCGGGAGATTTTTGCCAGCAAGATACCTGTCGTCAGTGCCGTCGGCCACGAGGTGGATTTCACTATTGCCGATTTTGTCGCCGATATGCGTGCGGCTACGCCCTCTGCCGCCGGGGAAATACTGAGCCCGGATGCCAGGGAACTTCATGCCGACTTCAATATGCTCCGGCGTCAGCTGGAACGGTCCCTGTTGCGGGCAATTCGCAGCCGTCAACAACAGGTTGACCATCTCTACAAGCGACTGCGCCACCCCGGTGAGCGGCTTCAGCAAAACCGGCAACGACTGATATTTTTGCGCTCCCGCCTTGACCGGCAGATGACCGCGGAGCAGTCGCTACGCCGCTCCCGGCTCAATGACGTGGTTTCCCGCCTGCATCGCAACCACCCCTCAAATCGGCTGTTGCAGTACCGGGAACAAAACCGCTCATTAGAGCTCCGTCTCACCCGTGCAATTAATCACCTGCTCCAGCAGAAGCAAGCCCGCTGGAAAAATGCCGCGCAGTTGCTCAACAGTGTCAGCCCCCTGCAGACACTCGGGCGTGGTTACGCGATTCTCACAGATGAACAAAAACACGTGATACGCAAGGTTGCTACTGTCACTGCGGGGGATAAAATATCGGCAACACTCACCGACGGTGAATTACTCTGTCGTATAGATGAAATTAAGCTGACCACTGAAAATGAAAAAATCTGATCGCGCCATGCCCAAGCCTGTTTTATTCTCCACACTGATCCTCTGTTTTTGCTTCACATCGATCAGCCACGGTGAACCCCTCCCGGAACCCGAAGCACCCAAAACAGCCAGTACTTCGACCTGGGATTTATCCGAACTCTACCCTGATGTCGAAAGCTGGAACCAGCACAGGCTTTCCATCATTGATCAAATAGAGACCCTCGATGATTGCAAAGGAAAGCTGGGTGATTCATGGAAAACGCTGGCCAAGTGCCTGAACAAGACCTCTGACACCTACAAAAATCTGCTGCGGCTCTACGTCTACGCATTTCTTTCCAAGGACACCGACCTCGGCAACTCGGAGTTTATGGAGCGCTCCTCGCAATCCCAGGCTTTGTGGGCAAGATTTGGCGAAGCGATCAGCTATATGGAGCCGGAGATCATTGGCATTGGTGAGCGGAAACTGGACAAATACATCAAAAAACACCCGGAACTGGAAGACCACGACTTCTATATCAGGAACACCCTGCGGCGCGCTGCTCATGTGCTGTCGCCGGAAGAAGAGCGCATTCTCGCGGCGGCCAGCGATGCGCTTGAAACTGCATCCAACACCTATGATGTCCTCACCAATGCGGAAATAAAATGGCCGGAGATAACCCTCAGCAACGGTGAAAAAGTCACCCTGAATGCATCCGGTTATGGAAAATATCGCGCCGCTGACAGCCGCGAGGACCGGAAAAAGGTTTTTGACGCCTTCTGGGGCACCTATCAGGATTATCGGCAGACGCTGGCCGTGACTTTGGAAGGCCAGGTCAAAAGCCATGTGCTGACAGCCAGGTTGCGGAACTACGATTCCGCCCTTGAGCAGGCACTGGCCAGTGACAATATCCCGCAACAGGTTTATCGCACGCTGGTAACAACGGTAAATGAAAACCTCGATGCACTCCATCGCATGCTCGCCCTGAGACAGCGCATGCTGGGCGTGGAAGATTCCCGCTACTACGACGTCTACCCGGCGGTCATCTCGCTGAACAAGGAGTACACCCTTGAGGATGCCAAGGCGATTACGCAAGAGGCGCTGAAGCCACTGGGCGAGGAATATGTCGACAAATTCCGTTACGCAATCAACCAGGACTGGATGCACGTCTACCCCAGCCCGGGAAAACGCAGCGGGGCCTATGTCATGGGTGCCGCCTATGACGTACACCCCTACATGCTGCTCAACCACACGGACGACATCGAATCACTGAGCACTTTTGCACACGAGTGGGGTCACGCCATGCACTCGCTGCTGGCCAACGAAAGCCAGCCTTTCACCAAGGCTGACTATGCCACCTTCATCGCGGAAATCGCTTCGACAGCCAACGAGGTCCTGCTTTTCGACTACCTGCGAGCCAACGCGGAAACCGACCAGGAAAAACTCTATGTCCTGTTCAAGGAGTTGACCCAGTTACGCGGCACTTTCTTCCGCCAGACCCAGTTTGCCGAGTTTGAGCTGGCTATTCACGAAGAAGTGGAAAATGGCGGCGCGCTCTCGGCTGACAAGCTCAGCCTGATGTATGGTGATATCCTCAAGCGCTACGCCGGCCATGATCAGGGCGTGCTTACCATCGACGACACCTATACCGTTGAGTGGGCCTACATTCCACATTTCTACCGCAACTTTTATGTCTACCAGTATGCCACCTCGATCTCTGCCGCCTACTACCTGGTTGACCAGATCAAGGGAGACGGCGAAGCTGCCCGACAAAACTTCCTCAATGTTTTACGCGCCGGAGGCTCCGATTATCCGTACAATATACTGCTGAGAGCGGGTGTCGATATGGCATCTCCGGAGGTGTATCAGGCCATCATTCACCGCATGCACCAGCTGATGGATGAGATCGAGTCCATTCTTGATAAAACCGGCGACTCCGTTGCTTACCTCGACCAGGCCAATCGCCAGCATGGCAATAATTAACCCCGTGGCGGACACCGAACAATGAATCAAAAAAGACCCGACAAAACCATCCGACGCGTTAAAACCGGCTTCCTGGAGAGGCGCATTGAAATGGCGCGTGCAGGCGTGGTTTCGGGCTCAAAAATGCTGGCCTACTCCGCGGGCAACCTGTTTGCCTCTGAAGAGCAACGGGCGCAACGGCAGAAGGCTATTCTCTCCGACCAGGCCAACTACCTGGTCAAGGAGATCAGCAAGCTGAAGGGAAGCGTGGTCAAGATCGGCCAGATGATGGCACTTTACGGTGAATATTTTTTGCCGCCGGAAGTCAACGACGCTCTCCACACACTGGAAGACGAGACTGTCGCCATGGCCTGGCCGGGCATCAGAAAGGCCCTGGCCAAAGAACTCGGCGAGGCAAGAATGGCCGAATTGCAGATCGACCCGGTACCACTGGCCGCTGCATCCATGGGCCAGGTGCACAGGGCCAGGCGCAAATCAGATAACGCGGAGCTCTGCATCAAGGTACAGTACCCCGGCGTCGCCGACTCCATCGATGGTGACTTCAATGCCATCATCCGCCTGTTGAACATGGCAAAGCTGGTGCCCGCCTCGGCAGAAATCAACAAGTGGATGAAAGAAATACGAACGGCGCTGTACATGGAGGTAGACTACCTGCACGAGGCCGAGAAAACAGAGAACGTCAGGCAGCGACTGGCGAAAGACCCGCGATATATCGTCCCCAGGGTATATCGGGAATACACCACGAAAACCGTACTGACAACTTCCTATGAGCCGGGATTTGCGGTAACCCATAAAGAAGTCCAGTCGATTTCCATCGCACGCCGCAGCAAACTGGGTGAAGCAATGCTGTCGGTGTTGCTGAAAGAGATATTCGAGTGGGGTGATATCCAGACCGATCCTAACTATGGCAATTACCGGATCCGCCTTGACCCCAGGGGCAGGAATGACAAACTCGTCCTGCTTGATTTTGGCGCCATGCATTCATTCCCGGCGGAGTTTCTCGACCCGGTCTGCGGCATGATCGTATCAGCCCACAAGCGCGACCCGGAGGCCTTTCTCGAGCACGCCTACCGCCTCGAATTTATGAAACCCAGCTACCCGAAAACCGTGCTGGAGAACTTTGCCGAGCTGGGCCTGACGCTGGTGGAGCCGTTGAGCAAGGACCACAGCCATACACCGGATTTCGCCCTCAACGAGCACGGCGAATACTGCTGGCGCAGGAGCAAGCTTCCCAAGCGGGCCGCTTACCTGGCGGGCAAAGCATCGCTGAGCACCTACTTCACCATGCCGCCGACGGAATTTATGTTTATCAACCGGAAGCTTGTCGGGGTATACACTTTCATCCGCACCCTGAACGCAGAGTTTAACGGCTATAAATCCCTCAGGCCCCACCTCGATTGATACCACCCTCTGGCCGGTGAGCCCCCGCCCCGCTCTGTGCTTCTTCCGGCCAGCGTTTGCTCGCCCAGTTGTTCAGCCAATGCGATACAGCCAGAAAAAAAGCTGACAGATACAACCCCGGGGGCGCGAGACCAGGTAACAAAGAGATGAAGTTTTGGCTAAAAGGGAAGCTTTCTTAACAGCCGCTTTTGCCAGCATTTTACCGAGTCCAGACTCGCCAGAACGGGGAATTCCGCCAGTGTTCTGAGCAGATCGACCAGCATTGCGGATCTTGTCTCCCGATCATAAAACTTCATATAGGAGCCAACCATTGCGGTGATGGAGCGGCTGAGGTGAATATACTCGTGCTTGACGATTAGACCCTGCTTACTGAGACTCGACAGCAGGTTCATGCTTTGCTCAAGTCGCAGTCGCAGGCCCTCAAAGCCTTCCTGGTAGAGGGTTAAAATAAAGTCAGATCCCATCGGTGTGACCGGATACTTCTCCAGCGTCGCTTCGACCAGTTCAAGGGTTTCCTCCCGATTCATGCCGGCGCCATCACCGAGGCACAAGCCGCCCACGGTATCGACAATCGCCTCGCCATCGGCACTGAAAGACGCGCACAAAAAACCCAGGTAGGGCTGCCACATGCCCTTCAGATTTACCGTATTCCCCCAGTCAATCAGGTAGAGCTCACCAGATTTTCTGAGCATGATATTGCCCGGATGAAGATCACCGTGAAATTCGCGATCAATCAACATGTGAGTGAGGGTGGTATAGAGGAAGTCCCTGGCGGCAGCCCTGCGCTTTGCTGATTTCCTGAAGGAACGGCTGGCCAATGCCACCGGCAGACTGGAGGCATCATGCAGGTATTCCATTTCTATAATGCGGCTGGTTTTAATATAGATTTCAGGAACATGCCAGCGAGAGGAGCAGTGGGAGCGCTGCTCAAAGCGATACTGGTTTTCACCCTCCAGCTCAAAATCCAGCTCTTTGTTAAAACCCTCGACAAACTCTTCCACCTGGTTTTGCAGGGCATTGAGGAATGGCGTCAGTTTGGAGTGTGGCGCCCAGTATTCACTGGTCAGGATCGCGAGGTTGACCACGGTCTTGCCCATCAGGAATTCCCTGTCGAGATTGCTGCGCCCGACCTTGACCACTATGCGTCTTAACACTTCCCGCCCATCTTCCATGAACGGCCTCTTGGCTACAAAAACAGAGGCTATCGAGCCGGACTTGATAGGTTTTCTGGAGTCAAACTCCAAGTAGCGCTGATAGGGCAACTGACCGAAGCATTCCAGAAACGCCTCTTCAACGTCTTCCGGCGTCATCGGCTCAACGTCTTCCTGAAACACTGCCAGCTCGCGGGCAATTTCTTCTGGAAGAAAGTCCGTATTTGCGGCGGCAACCTGTGCCATTTTGGTGAACAGCGGGCCAAACTCTCTCACCATCTTTGCAACTACTTTTGCCTGCGCGCCAAAATCCTTGGGGTCAATGGAAAAGTAGGCCTTGATGTGCCTCAGCGCGCGTATCTGTCGCCGGATAATGACCAGGTCCTTGCTGACAATCGAAGCCTGATCGACAATTTCGCGAATTTTCTGATCGTTGTCGGCGCGCAGGTCTTTCAGCTGGTTGGCCAGGCTGACGATGAGCGGCTCGTAACTTTTCAGCAGGGTTCTCAGCACGCCAAGGCTGATCTCACCCATTCCCCTCAGTTCATTGTTGTCCAGCAACTCGTCGAAGAATTTCCAGAATTGCTCGCCAATCTCCTCCGGCACCGGCACCGGGCTGCGCAGTGTCACCTGATCAAAGGTAAATCGAATCAGCCGCTCTGTACTCTGTTCGTTGGGGATCAGGTTGCGGCTGCGCATCAACGCCGTCACTACCCTGGCATCTCTTGTCAGCCGGTAGCTGTAAAGCGAGTCAAAAACTTCATTCAGGGTTTTGTTGAGCTCCCCGACCGTAATATGCCTTGGCCCAAGCAGCAGGTTATAGAGAGGTGCAGCAGCCTTGGTGATCCTGGCCAGGCCCAGAGAATAATCGCCGGTTGTTTTAACCAGGTTTTTGGTGGTGACGTGCAACAGCTGCAATGCGGCCTTGGATTGATCCGCAACAGCTTTGCTGACAGGCACCGTTTCTACGGGTTCTGTGGGTTTTTCTGAGGACGCCATTCTGAAACCTGTATTTCCGTACTACAAAAACGTATCGGCCAGATTAACTGGTCAACAGGTTTTTTGCGGAATAAATGAAGGGGCGAATTCTTACACATTCACCGTTTCGACGCAAATTGCGACGAAATTTTAATTTATTTAATATCAATGGGTTAGCAGCATACTGCAAATACAAAAATTGCGCTTCCCGCTGCGCTCAGGCAGAGGCAAGCCCCCTACTGCTCCCGGCAATCCGGTTCTCGGCGAGCAACGTCGGTCCCGAGGGAGCATCTGCCTACTTTTTCTTTTTCACGTGTTTCATCATGCGTCTTTTTTTAGCCACCTGGCGGGATGTCAGGGTATTTTTTCTCCCCGCATAGGGATTGTCGCTGGTGCGGTACTCTACCCGCACAGGGGTGCCGTGTAAGTTCAGGCAGCGCCTGAAGGTTTTTTCCAGATAACGCGTGTAGTGATCCGGCACCTCACTGGTTTGGTTGCCGTGGATAATAATGATTGGCGGATTGCGACCGCCAGCGTGGGCATAACGCAGCTTTATTCTGCGCCCGCGGACCATTGGCGGCTGATGGTCAGAAACCGCATCTTCCAGAATCCGGGTCAGGTGGTTGGTGCTCAGTTGATCCGTCGCCGCCCGGTAGGCACGCTCAATGGATTTGTAGAGGTTGCCGACACCGCTGCCGTGGAGTGCGGAAATAAAGTGCAGATCGGCAAAATCCACAAACCGCAAGCGGCGCTCCAACTCTGTCTTGATCCATGACTTGCGATCCTGGTCGAGCCCATCCCATTTATTGACGGCCAGAACCAGGGCGCGCCCCGCCTCGACCACATTACCCATCAGGTGCATATCCTGCTCAACGAGGCCCTCCTGGGCATCCATCAACAATATCACCACATTGGCATCATCGATGGCCTGCAGGGTTTTGACGATGGAAAACTTTTCCACTGTCAGTTTGACGTTTTTTCGGCGCCTCACCCCGGCCGTGTCGATCAGGGTGTAGTTTTTGCCCTCGCGCTCATAGTCGATATAAATACTGTCGCGGGTGGTTCCCGGCATATCGTAGACTACCACCCGGTCTTCACCCAGCATCCGGTTAACCAGGGTTGACTTGCCGACATTGGGGCGCCCGACCACCGCAATTTTGATGCCATGCTCTTCCTGCTCCCGGTCGGCTTGATCCTTTTCGACCTCGGGCAGCGATGCCAGCACCGCGTCCATCAGGCTTCTTACTCCGCGACCGTGAGTTGCGGTGGTTGGAAAAATCCGCTCGCAACCCAACTCAAAAAACTCGGCACTGGCGACGTCAGGATCAATACCGTCCACCTTGTTGGCCACCAGAAACACCTTCTGGTTCTTCTCCCGCAAACGGCTTGCCAGCAAACGGTCTGCCGGCGTCAGCCCGGCACGGCAATCGACCAGGAACAGCACCGCATCGGCTTCGTCGATCGCCTGCAATGACTGGCTGGCCATTGCCTGGTCGACGCCCTCTTCCTCAGCGCCGATACCACCGGTATCAATTACGATGAAACGCCTGCCGCCGTGTTCGGCCTCGCCGTATTTGCGGTCGCGGGTCAGCCCCGGGAAATCTGCTACCAGGGCGTCCCTGGTTTTAGTCAACCGGTTAAACAGTGTTGATTTCCCCACATTGGGGCGCCCAACCAGGGCAATTACTGGAATCATTCGCTCGCCAAAAAAATGCCGCCTTTATCGAGGCGGCATTTTACCTGAAACAAGAGCGAAAATCGGGTGAACTTGCGACTAATTATTCAAAACGATATGCCGTCAGCCCGCCGCCATTGTCCATTACGTAAAGCGTCTCCGCGGTGCCGATCATGGGTACGCCGACACCGCTGCCGTCTACTTTTTGTCGCGCGACAAAGCGGCCATCTGTCTGCGACATCACGTGCAGGTAGCCCTCGCTGTCACCAACGGCGACATAGCCGCCAACCACCGCCGGACCACCGAGCTTGCGGTAGCGGAGCTGGTCGTTGCGCCAGATAGATTGTCCACTACTGTCGCGATAGGCACTCACTACATCACCTTCCTCGGTAACATAAACCCGACCCTGGTCATGGGCCAGATTGAGGTGACTTGAACTGTCCTGAAACCACATATTCTGTCCGGTACCGCGATTAATTGCAGTCAGGCGTCCCTGGTAGCTGGCGGCGAACAGCATCCCTTCGACCAACAGCGGCTGGTCGTCAATATCAACAATACGTTCCAGCTCCGTGCGCCCCTGGGGGATGGCGATGCGATTTTCCCAGAGCAGGGATCCGGTGCCGATATCGAGCCCGTAGACCTTGCCGTTGGCGAAAGACGCAATCACCGTACTGCCGGCAACAATCGGTGAACTGGTGCCGCGAAGTGTCAGAATCGGTACATCTAAGCGAAACGCCCAAACCCTTTCCCCGCTGCTGGCGTTGAGACCAACGAGGCTCGCATCCTGCGCCTGCACGACAACGATGCTGCCATCGCCGGCAGGGGCCGCCAGCACTTCACTGCTCACCTGGGCTTTCCAGTTCAACTCACCGCTGCTGGCAGACAGTGAGAAGACCTCGCCATCTGTGCTGCCGACCAGCACAGCGTCTCCGGCTGCACCCACACCCCCACTCAGCGAAGTATCAAGGTTCTGCTTCCAGAGCGTATCACCCGTGTCCGCGCTGACTGCGATTACCTTGCCAGCACTGTCAGCCGCATAAATGACACCGCTGGCAAGGACCGGCTTGAGATTGCTGCCAACCCAGTCAATTTTGCCAACACCGCCGTGTGACCACTGTTTTTTCAGCTTGATCTCGGGATCGAAATCAACCAGCGCTGCCGGTGCCAGCGGGTCGTCCTCGCCATTACCGGAACCCAGCGAACTACAACCCGAAATCAGCGCCAGGCTGAGTAACCAGACCAGATGTTTCATCATGCATCTCCCTCTTTTGTATCCCCGGACACATCCGTGCCGCCCATGGCTCTGTTTAATTTCAGCTGCAGAACCGGCCTGATGCTGTCCTCGTTGGGCGCCAATGTATCAAGCGCCTCTCGGTAGGCGTCATAGGCCAGCGGGCTGTCACCGCGCAACAGGTAGATATCACCCCGAACTTCCGCATAGGAGGAGGTCATGGCGCGGACATCCGCAATATCCAGCAATGAAAGTGCTTCATCGTAATTTTCCCGCGCTGACTCAACCCTGGCCAGCCTCAGGCGCGCCAGAAGCGACAGCGGCTCGTCACTGTTTTCCATGGCCCAGCGCAGTTCTTTAGCCGCTGTCTCCAGATCACCGGTTTCAACAGCCAGGCGCGCCATCATCATCGCCGCCTGGACCGCGTAATGGCTGCCGCTGTATTGATCCTTAAGCGTCACTGCCAGGTGCGTGACCTGGGCCCTTGCGTTTTCGCTGAGCTTCTCACCCGGTGAGACCTGGGCAGCCACCAACATGTTCTGAAAAATGACAGAGGCCTGTTCCGCCTGTTGCTGGCGGTGGTCCTGCCAGCCGTTCCAGCCAAAGTACCCCGCAAGTACCACCACCAGAGAAAGCACCAACTGGCGACCATTTTCCCGCCACCAGCGTTTTAGCGCCTCTATCTGCTCTTCATCTGTAAGATGTTCTGCCACAATTACTCCTCAAATCTAGTTTCAGCCAACCGTTTTAACGCAAACGCTGATTGATAAAATCAGCAGCCTGAACAACAGGGACATTTTCCTGCGGCTTGTCTTCCCGCAGGAACTTGACCGTCACTGTTTCGCTGGCCGCCTCATCTTCGCCGATAATGATCGCCACTCCGGCACCGCTGTTATCCGCCTTTTTCATCTGGCTCTTGAAGCTGCCGCCTCCGCAATGATTTTGCAGGCGTGCCCCGGGACAAAGTGAGCGCAGCTCCTCTCCCACCCTGAGCACGTAGCTCTCCACATTGCCGACAGCCACGATGTAAGCATCCAGATGGCGGCCGATACTATCGGGCAGGCTGTTGACCGCGTCAAGCAACAACACCAAACGCTCCACACCCATGGCAAAACCGACGGCTGGTGTGGGTCTGCCACCCAGTTGTTCAACCAGGGCGTCATAGCGACCACCGGCACAGACTGTTCCCTGGGCACCCAGTGAATCTGTCACCCACTCGAAGACCGTCTTGCCGTAATAATCCAGCCCGCGTACCAGACGCGGATTGAACACATAATTCAGCCCTGCGCTGTCGAGCAACTGCGTCAATTGCTGAAAGTGTTCGCGGGATTCCCCATCGAGGAAGTCTGACAGCACAGGCGCATCATCGAGCAAGCGCTGGGTTTCAGGGTTTTTCGAGTCGAGAATCCGCAGGGGGTTGGTATCCAGCCTGCGCTGGCTGTCCTGGTCCAGCGTTTCCCGCCGCTCCTGCAGATAGGCCACCAGTGCCTGCCGGTAACTGGCTCGTGATTCTGCCGTACCCAGAGTGTTGATCTGCAGGGTGACAACATCCTCAACCCCGAGCAGACGCCACAAGCGGGCGCACATCAGCAACATTTCGGCATCAATGTCGGGCCCCTGGAGGCCAAACACTTCCACACCTATTTGATGGAACTGGCGCAAGCGTCCCTTCTGGGGCCTCTCATAGCGAAACATGGGGCCGTTATACCAGAGGCGCTGAACCTGGTTATAGGTCAGACCGTGTTGCTCACAGGCACGAACACAGCCGGCAGTCCCCTCGGGACGCAGGGTCACACTCTCACCGTTGCGGTCGTCGAAGGTATACATTTCTTTTTCAACGATATCGGTCACTTCACCGATAGAGCGCTTGAACAGCTCGGTATTTTCCAGCACGGGAAAACGTATTTCCCGATATCCGTAACTGGCAACAAGGTCGGCTACTGTTGATTCGAGATAGCGCCAGGTTGCAGAGCTGTCTGGGAGAAGATCGTTCATCCCCCTGATAGACTGGATTTTTTTCAACTTATACCACCCGGATTATTTTGATTGTCTAGCTGCCACCTGGAACTAGGCCCGGGCAATAATATTTTCGTCAGCCACGCTGTTTTCACGTTCCTTGGCCGCAGCCTTTTCCCGGATCATCTGTTCCAGGTTGTCGACGAGATTTTCCTGCGGCAGTTTTTTGTGGGGCTTGCCATCGATGTAAAGCAGGTTGTTGGGTGATCCACCGGTGAGGCCGAGATCTGCTTCCTTGGCTTCGCCGGGGCCGTTGACATAGCAGCCAATCACCGCCACATCCATGGGCACGGTGATATCCTCAAGGCGCTGTTCCAGTTCGTTCATGGTCTTGATCACATCGAAATTCTGCCGGGAACAACTGGGGCAGGCAACAAAGTTGATCCCCTTGCTGCGCAGCTTCAGGCTTTTCAGCATATCCCAGCCTACCTTAACTTCTTCCCGCGGGTCGGCGGCCAGAGAAACCCGGAGGGTGTCCCCAATGCCGTCCATTAACAGTAAACCGAGACCGATGGATGACTTAACCGTACCACTGCGCAGACCACCCGCCTCGGTGATACCCAGGTGCAATGGATTATCGATCATGGCGGCAATTTTTCTGTAGGCCGCCACCGTCATAAAAATATCGGATGCCTTGAGGCTCAATTTGAAGTTGTTGAAATTCAGCTTATCGAGTATCTCCACATGGCGCATCGCCGATTCCACCAGAGCATCCGGGGTTGGCTCTCCATATTTGCGCTGCAGGTCCTTTTCCAGAGAGCCTGCATTGACCCCGATACGGATTGGAATATTCAGGTCAGAGGCCTTGCTCACTACAGCCCGGACACGATCTTCCCGGCCGATATTGCCCGGATTGATCCGCAGGCAATCCACCCCCAGATCTGCAACGCGAAGAGCAATTTTATAGTCAAAGTGGATATCCGCCACCAGGGGCACATCGACCCGCTTGCGGATGATGCCGAACGCCTCGGCCGCGTCCATGCTGGGCACAGAAACGCGAACGATGTCGGCGCCGGCTTCCTGCAACCCGAGAACCTGGGACACGGTTGCCTCCACATCAGTGGTCTCGGTATTGGTCATACTCTGCACGGAAATTGGCGCATCGCCACCAACGGCAACATTGCCCACCATAATTTGACGGGATTTTCTGCGCTTGATAGGCGATTCAAAATGCATAATCTATTTTTTCTCGATCAGGGTAATCATTTTTTTGCAGACGACAGGGGTGACTGGGTCGAATCGACCAATTCTGGTACAGCATTTTCGCGCTGAATCCCGGGCTGTGCCAACCACAGCAAAAGCATCGCCAGCAAAACTGCAACAAGGACCGAGGCACCACGCAAGCGCCCTTTTCTGGCACGGGACTCCGCGCTCTGCCGGGCCAGACTCACTTCCTCTTGCTGATTTTCACCGGACAGCAGGTAATAGCTCTCCAGCACTGCCTTGGCGTCAATCCCCAGGGCGGCGCAATAATTTTTCAGGTAACCGCGCACATATGGGCCGATTGGCAACAGGGCATACTGGTCATTTTCCAGCTTTTCGAGGGTGCTTCTACTCATTCCCATCTCGCGGCAGAAAGATTCAAGCTCCCGGCCCTGCTCTTTGCGCGCCCTGCGCAACAATTCTCCAGCGGTGGGCAGGCTTACCAGCGGCACAGTTTCCTGGATGACAACTTCCTTTGCCTTGAATTTATCTCTCAACATAATCATTTCTTAGCCATTGCTGATATTGCAGGTTTTCCTCTGAATCGGGAAACAGGTTCCTTAACGCCATCCCCTTGCTGTCCCGGCCATCCAGGTTGCCAAACCAGTGTTCCAGTCTGACCCCGAGCCACAAGCCCCTGGCAGTGGGGCCTCTGCGATATTTATCGTAATGGCTCAGGTATTGCTTGGCCTGTGAATAATTTTTATCCGCATAGGCCATATCTGCCAGTTCCAGCGAAGCCGGAGCAAAACTTCCATTGAGCGCGAGAGTTTTAAGAAATGCGTCCCTGGCTTCATCGCGTCTTGCCTGCATCAGCTCGCACAGTCCAATCTTGAAAAACAGCTCTGAACGGCGCGGATAATTGAGATCCTCTGCGCCCTTCCTGAATTGATCACAGGCTTCCGGCGCCCGGTTGCGGCTCATCAGGAAAGAACCGTAATTATTTCTGCCGCGAGTGAATCCGGAATCATATGCCAGGGCCTTGTTGAAGTACTGCTCGGCAATTTCAAATTCGCGCTCTTGCCAGTAGATCTGGGCAAACAGGACATGAACCTCCGGCGATCGGCGATCGATTTCCAGCGCCTTATTCAGGTGCTCACGGGCCGCTACGTAATTATTGGCCTGAATATAATTGACCGCCAGCTGCAACCGGCTGTCCAGCACTTTTTGCTCGTTGACTGCTGGCTGCGGCCTGCTGGTTGTGGAGACACAACCTGAAAACACCAGCATTGCCAACAGCGCTGCAAAAAGCCACGATCCTTTTCTTGCCAATCCAGCCACGCTTACCTCTCCGCTCCAGTCACAATTTTCATCGGCATCTCGGGATTGAAAAGCCTGCTATAACGCTCGCTGCGCCGGGTGCGATCGTTGACTTTTCCCGCGAGCTGGCCGCAGGCTGCACCGATGTCATCACCCCGCGTGGTTCTGATTGTTACAGTGTGACCGGCCTTATACAAGGTATCCCTGAACCGGAACAGGGCATTGTTCGACACCCGGCGGTAGTCAGAGTTCTCAATGGGATTAAAAGGAATCAGGTTGATCTTGCAGGGTATATCCTGCAGCAACTGGGCAAGCTCCCGCGCGTGTTCAACGCGATCATTGAGCTGATCAATAAGCGTGTACTCCACCGTAATCTTGCGGTGGGTGTCCGGCATCTTGGCGAGATACCTCTTTGACGCGGCAAGCAGCTCGGCGATCGGGTAACGCTTGTTGATGGGTACCAGCTGATTGCGTATCTCATCGTTGGGCGCATGCAGGGATATTGCCAGCGAAACGTCGCTGACATCCCCCAACCGGTCCAGCTGGGGAACTACACCGGAGGTACTCAGGGTAACCCTGCGCTTGGACAGACCATAGGCATTGTCGTGCAGCATCAGGCTCATGGCGTCGACGACATTGTCGAAATTAAGCAGAGGCTCACCCATGCCCATCATCACCACGTTGCTGATCACCCGATCAGCTTTTGGTGCCAGCGAGTTGAAAGATTTTGCCGCAATCCAGAGCTGTCCGACAATTTCCGCAGCCGTCAGGTCGCGATTGAAGCCCTGTTTGCCGGTGGCACAGAAACTACAGTCCAGGGAACAGCCCACCTGCGATGAGACACACAGTGTGCCCCGGTCTTTTTCCGGGATAAATACGGTTTCGATGACATCGCCACCGGCAACCCGAATCAGCCATTTGCGGGTGCCATCTTCAGAGTCATGCTGGCTGACCACTTCCGGAGCCCGAACCTCGGCGACTTCCCCGAGACGCTGGCGCAGCGATTTCGACAGGTTCGTCATCTGTTCGAAGTCATTGACCCCGAGCTGGTGAATCCACTTCATGACCTGATTGGCCCGGAACGGCTTTTCTCCGATATCGGCAAAAAATCCCGTCAGCTTTTCAGCAGAAAGCCCCAACAGGTTTACTTTCTCCTGTCGGGGCTCCTGTCCTGTGCCCCTGGCCGGGGTTTGAACTTGAGGCGCTGTCATGGGTAGTGGCCCGAAAGAATTTCCACCTCAGGCGCAGATGCCATTCTCGCCGAAGAAGTACTCTACTTCCCTCGCAGCAGAGGTGGTGGAATCCGAACCGTGAACAGCATTGGCATCGATGGATTGGGCGAAGTCAGCGCGAATCGTACCCGGCGCCGCTTCCTGCGGATTGGTCGCACCCATCAGCTCGCGGTTTTTTGCCACGGCATCTTCTCCTTCCAGCACCTGCACGAATACCGGACCGGATGTCATGAAAGTAACCAGATCATTAAAGAATGGGCGCTCCTTGTGCTCGGCATAAAAACCACCGGCATCTTCCGCCGACAGGTGCACCATTTTTGCCGCCACGATTTTCAGGCCGGCCTCTTCAAACCGGGTGTAAATCTGGCCGATCACATTTTTTGCCACAGCGTCGGGCTTAATAATAGAAAGCGTGCGTTCGAGCGCCATTCAAATTCTCCAAAAGTTAGAAATAGCTGTATTTTGCGGCGCGGACTGCGCCCGATCCAAAAGGGCAGCAATTTTAATCTCTAATACAATGAGTTACAACAAGATGAGCTGAACTTCCGCCTGCTCAGGCCGCCAGTATTTTACGGAAGCGGTCAAAAGGCACCGGCATGCTGTAATGTGCACCCTGGTACCCGTCACAGCCCACCGCACGCAGCACTTCGAGGGAATCCCTGTTTTCAACCCCTTCCGCCATTACATCCAGACCATACTGCTTGGAAACTGCCATGATCGCCTCGACCACACCCCGGCTATCGGGATCCCGGGATATGTTGCGAACAAACTCGCGGTCGATCTTGAGGTGATCAAACGGCAGGCGCTTGAGGTAGATCATTGAAGAGTAGCCAATACCGAAGTCATCGATCGAGAAGCTGGCACCCAATTGCTTGATATCCTGCATCTTGCGAATGGTTTCTTCCACATCATCAATCACCATGTTTTCGGTAATTTCGAAATCCAGGTAGCGTGGCTCAATCCCGTAACTGTTGACACTGTGCTGAACCACCTCTATCAACTGCGGATCCCGGAACTGGCGCGGGCTGATATTGATACCCAGGCGCATGTAGTCTTTCCACAAGCCCTCATCAAGCAGGCTGCGAATATATTCACAGGCGGTTCGAATCACCCACTGCCCAACATCGACGATCAACCCGGATGACTCCAGCACCGGAATAAATTCGCTCGGCATATTGGTAACCTTGTCCGAATTTATCCAGCGCAGCAAAGCCTCACCGCCCTGCACCCGGCCACTGCTCAGGCAAATCTGGGGCTGAACATAGAGCGCAAATTCCTGGTTGTCGAGCGCCTTGCGCAAGCGGGTATTGAGGCCTATCTGGCGCTGCGCCTTCTCGGTGATGCAGGGATCGAAGAAGGCGATACTGTTGCGACCCTTGCGCTTGGCTTCATACATGGCGGTATCGGCGTACTGCAGTGCGCGTTCGGCGGACAGGCTGGCATCTGTCAGCAACGCAATACCAATGCTGGCGGTGAGGATTACCTCGTGGCCATCAAGAAATATCGGCGCAGCGACAACTTCCCGTACTCCCTCGGCCAGTGCCTGGGCATCCCATGCAGCCTGGGAAATACTGTCGGAAATATCCGGGATAAACATCAGAAACTCATCGCCGCTCATCCTCGCGAGCATCTTGTCTCCATGCACCAGGCCGGCAATGGCGCGCCCGATCTTTTTGATCACTTCATCACCCAGCGCATGGCCCCAGGAGTCATTGATGTCCTTGAAATTATCGAGGTCTATCATCAACAGGGCGCCACACAACTCCCCCCCGCTGTGCGCGTTCAGAAAATCGCGCAGGTGCCCCAACAGCTTTTGACGATTGGGGAGATTGGTCAAGCTGTCGAAATAATACTCACGGGCACTCAGCTTTTTACCCCAGGTATCTCCACCGTCTGACAAGGATGCCAGGGGACTGGTCAGAATCGGCGGGTCAAGAACTTCATCGATTGCCGATGGCGGAGAGGGGGGCTCTGATGACGCCAGCGGCGCCGCAGACGATTGCTCCGTTGACTCTATGGCGGGCCCGGGCTCGATTTCCTGTTCGACCAGGTGCTCGGCGACCGCGTCAGCCGCTGACTTTCGAGGTTTAGCCTCCCGGCCCTGGTCAGCATGGATTCGTTGTTCGTTCGGCTGCGGTTGCAGGGTTACCACCAGGTCGCGATTATTTTCTCCGGCATAGATAATCCGGATATCTATCTCGCGAACACCCGTC